>JAHCJK010000241.1 GCA_026184295.1 Planctomycetota bacterium | reverse complement strand
AAGACTATTGCCCGCGAAACCGATCTCGAAGGCGTCGGGCTCCATTCGGGCGCGACGGTAAAGCTCACGCTTTCCCCCGCCGCCCCCGGCGAAGGCATCGTCTTCGAACGCCGCGACCTGGACGGCGCGCCCACGGTGGCGCTCGGCGACGTGCAGAAGGACGCGCTGCCGCTGCGCACGGCGCTCAAGCGCGGCGCGGCCGAAGTCCACACCGTCGAACACCTGCTCGCCGCGCTGGCGGGCGTGGGCGTGACCGACGTGCGCCTGGGCCTGACCGGCCCCGAGATTCCCGGGATGGACGGAAGCGCGATGCCCTTCGTCATCGCCATGCACGAAGCGGGCATCGTGGAACTTCCCGGCGAGCCGCTCGAACCGATCGTGGTCACCGAGCCGGTGACGCTGAACGAAGGCGCGGCGACGATGACGGCGCAGCCCTTCGACGCAGGCTTTAAAGTCACCTACACGCTCGATTATCCGGGCGAACCGCTCGCGCAGGGGACGCGCGAACTGGTGATCACGGAACAGACGTTCCTGCGCGAGATCGCCTCGGCGCGGACCTTCTGCATGAAGAAGGAAGCCGAGCAGCTCCGCGCGGCGGGTTTCGGGAAGGGCGCGAACACGCGCAACACGCTGGTGCTGGACGGGGCGAAGGTGATGGACAACGCCTTTCGCTTTCCCGACGAGCCCGTGCGGCATAAAATCCTCGACCTGGTCGGCGACCTGTACCTGCTGGGCCGGCCGGTGCGCGGGCACATCGTGGCGCAGCGCAGCGGGCACAAGATGAATCGGGCCATGGCGGACCGGCTGGCCGCGAGAAAGGACGCCTAGGCGCACATGCTGCTGGACATAAACCAGATTCAGGCCATCATCCCGCACCGCCATCCGTTCCTGCTCGTGGACCGCATCGTGGAGATCGACGAAGGCAAGCGCATCGTCGGGATCAAGAACGTCACCGGCAACGAATGGTTCTTCCAGGGGCACTTTCCCGGGCAGCCGATCATGCCGGGCGTGCTGATCCTGGAGGCGCTGGCGCAGGTGGGCGCGGTGATGGTGCTGCGCAGCTTCAAGGCCGAAGGGCGCATCGCGCTCTTTACCGGGATGGACGACGTGAAGTTCCGCCGCAAGGTGGTGCCGGGCGACCAACTGCGCCTGGAAGCCGAAGTGGACCGCGTGCGCCCGCCGTTCGGGCGATACAAGACGCGCGCGCTGGTGGACGGCGAAGTGGCCGCCGAGGCGGTCCAGAAGTTCATGGTCGAGATGCCCGAAGCCGGGACGAAAGGCCAGGAATAAGCGTGGCGACCGACGTACATCCTACGGCCATCGTGGACCCCAAGGCGAAGCTGGGCGAGCGCGTCAAGGTGGGCCCGTATTCGGTCGTCGGCCCCGACGTGGAGATCGGCGACGACTGCACGATTCTCAACCACGTTACGGTAAGCGGCTACACGACGCTGGGTACGGGCTGCCAGGTGCACCCCGGCGCGGTGGTCGGCGGCACGCCGCAGGACCTGAAGTTCCAGGGCGAAAAGACGACCCTGACGATCGGCGACCAGACGATCATCCGCGAATGCTGCACGCTCCACGCCGGCACCGGCCTGGGCGGCGGCAAGACGATCGTCGGCAGCCACAACCTGATCATGGCGTACGTCCACGTCGCGCACGACTGCGTGCTGGGCAACCAGATCGTGATCGCCAACGCCGCGCAACTGGCCGGGCACGTGCACGTGGCCGACGGCGCGCGCATCTCGGGCCTGGCGGCGATCCACCATTTCGTGCGCATCGGGCGGGGGAGTTACGTCGCGGGCTGCGCGAAGCTGAGCATCGACGTGCCGCCGTACACGCTGGCCGAAGGGCACCCCGCGCGCATCCGCGCGCTGAACCTGGAAGGCCTGCGCCGCCGCACGATCAGCCCCGAGGCGATCACGTCGCTGAAGGAGGCCTACCGGCTGCTCTTCCGCTTCGAGGAAGGCACGCGCGCGCAGGCGTTCGAACAGATTGAAGCCGCGGGCCTCGAGAAGCATCCTATCGTGGGCGAGTTCGTTCAGTTCGTGCGCGAGACCGACAAGGGCCGCCACGGGCGCGCCCAGGAAGCCACGCGCGTGGTGCTGCCGCCCGAGGAGCGCAACGGCCGCATGGGGGCCGCTTCGCGGACCTCCGACGACGTGGACGATTCCGACGAATAACCGTTTTTACCGCCGTACGGGAGCCTTCATGCCGACGCGTTTCGTGTGGATCCTTACGCTGTGTGCCCTGGCCGCCCTGCGCCTGGGAGCCGAAGAACCCAAGCCGGAAACGCCCAAGCCCGAGGCGCCCAAGCCCGAGGCGCCCAAGCCCGCCGACGACCTCTCGGTGCGCATCAAGGCCCTGGCCAAGGACCTGGCGAGCGAACGGGCCGACGTGCGCGCCAAGGCCGAACAGGGCCTGCTGGAGATCGGCGCGCCCGCCGCCGAGGACCTGAAGCCGCTGCTGCAGGGCGAAAACAAGGATGCCGCCGCCGCGGTCCGGCGCCTGCTGGAAAGCCCGGCCTTCGATCCCACGAATCCGCGCGTGCGCATCACGCTCGCGGGCGGCGGGACCATCGAGATCGTGCTGCTCGAGGACATGGCCCCGAACACGGTCGCGAACTTCATCGAACTGACCGAGAAGCACTACTACGACGGCCTGACCTTCCACCGCATCGTCGAGAACTTCATGGTCCAGGGCGGCGACCCCACCGGCACGGGCAAGGGCGGTCCGGGGTACGCCATCGCCGACGAGATCAACGCCGACGACCTGGGCATCGACAAGGTGACCGCGAAGGAACTGACCGAGAAGATGGGCGGCAAGCCGCCGCCGCCCAGCGTCGCGGACCTGTCGCTGAAAGCGATCTACGAGAAACAGGGCTTCAAGTACCGCACCGACATCCGCAGCCTTAAAGTCACGCGCGGGGTCCTTGCGATGGCCAACTACGGCCCCAACACGGGCGCCTCGCAGTTCTTCATCACCCACATCGACTGCCCGTGGCTGGACGGGAAGCACACCGTTTTCGGGATCGTGACCAAGGGCATGGAATTCGTGGACGAGATGCGCCCGAAGCAGAAAATGGAACGGGTGGACGTGCTCTCGAAGCGCGACCACAAGTACAAGGCGAAGAAGCTCGAGGAGAAATAACCCGTGGCCGTGAATCGAACGACGAACGTTTCCTGCGCGCTGGCCTGCCTGGCGCTCGTGCTGCTGGCCGGCTGCGGCGAGCCCGAACGCAAAAAGGGCCCGGCGCTGCCCTATACGCCCGATCCGGTGGTGAAGGAGTGGACCGAGGCCGACTTCAAGCTCAAGGCCGACCTGCCCAAGGCGCTGCTGAAGACCAACCACGGCGAGATCGAGATCACGCTGTTCGAGGACGAGTCGCCGAACACGGTCGCGAACTTCGTCTCGCTGGTCGAGAAGAAATTCTACGACGGCCTGACCTTCCACCGCATCGAGCCCAACTTCTGCATCCAGGGCGGCGATCCCAAGGGCGACGGCTCGGGCGGCCCCGGCTACCGCGTCCCGCCGGAATTCCCCGACATGTACCACAAGAACGAGTTCCTGACGGTGGCGATGGCGAAGAGCCAGCAGTTTTACGAGATGAGCGGCTCGCAGTTTTACATCAACATCAACAAGGAGCCGAAGGGCAACGCGCACCTCGACCACGTCCACACGGTCTTCGGGAAGGTGACCAAGGGCCAGGACGTCGTCGAGAAGATCGCGGCGGAGAAGACCGCCAATGCCAAGCCGGCCTCGCCGGTGGTGATCGTGTCCGCCACGATGGTGAGCAAGCGCGACCACGCCTACGCGCCCACCGGCCTGGTGCCCGACGAAGAAGAGAAGAAGCAGAACGAGGCCAAGAGCGCCGAGAAGCCCGCCGAAGCCAAGACGGAAGCCAAGACCGAGCCCGCCAAGACCGAGGCGAAGACGGAACCGGCGAAGACCGAAGCCAAGACGGAACCGGCCAAGACCGAGCCGGCCAAGACCGAACCCGCCAAGCCGGCCGAAGGCGAAACGAAGAAGTAGCGATGCCGGCCCCGGACGCGGCCGGCAAACCGGTGCGGATGTCGCGGAGCACGCTCCGCGACCTGCCGGTCTTTCCGCTGCCGCCCGGCTACACGCTGCGCTGGTTCGAACCCGAGGACCGCGCGCGCTGGACGCTGCTCCAGCGGGCCGCGGACACGCTCCAGCCGATTCCCGAGACCCTCTTCGAAGAACAGTTCGGAAGCGACGCGGCCGAATGGCGGCGGCGCATCTGTTTGCTCTGCGGCCCGGATGGCCGCGAAGTGGGCGCCGCGGCGGCCTGGTTCGGTTCCGCATCCGCGGGCCGCGACTGGGGGCGCATCCACTGGGTGGCCGTGCATCCTTCCTGCCAGGGACAGGGGCTGAGCAAGCCGCTGATCTCGGCGGTCTGCGCGCGGCTGGCGGAACTGGGCCACGCGCGCGCGTATCTGACCACGTCCACGGCACGCGTCCCGGCGATCCGGCTTTACCTGAAATTTGGCTTTGCTCCCGACGAGCAAAACGAAGAAGATAGGCGCGCGTGGGCGGAGATTCGCGAATCGTTGCGCTGACCGCCCGGCCTTCAGAACCCGCAGACAAACCATGGACCTGCTGACCTATTTTCGAGCGGAAATCGACACGGTGGGCCGCCACTGGCGCGATATTCTCGCCGCCTTCGACGACGACACCGCGCGCCGCCGGCCGGCTCCGAACATGAACCACGTCCTCTGGCTGACCGGGCACATGACCTGGGCCGAGGACTACCTGATCCTGGAGGTTCCCAAGGGCCTGACCTTCCGCCGCAAGGACTGGGACCGCCTCTTCGACCACTCCAGCGAGAAACTTTCCGACGACCAGTATCCTTCGTTCGCCGACGTGAAGAACGAGTACACGCGCGTCCACGCGGAAGTGGTCAAGCACCTGGCGCTGATGTCCCCCGCGGACCTCGCCCGGGCCTCGACGATGGACAAGCGCTGGCTGCCGACGAGCGCCCACGCGATCGCGCACCAGGTCACGCACGGGCAGTACCACCTCGGGCAGCTCATGTACGTCGAAAAGCTGCGCCAGGCCGGCAAGCTTTAGCTCCGGAGCCTGCGCGCATGGCCTTACGAGTCGCGGTGATCGGCGTCGGGCATCTGGGGAAGATTCACGCCGAGATCTACGCGCGCCTGGCCAAGAAGGACCCGCAGCTCGAACTCGCGGCGCTCTGCGACACCACCCCCGAAGCCGAGAAACACGCGAAGAGCCTGAAGGTCCCCTGCGTGAAGGACTACACGCAGCTCGAGGGGAAGGTGGACGCGGTCTCCGTCGTGGTGCCCACGACCTTTCACCGCGCGGTGGGCGGGTTCTTTCTCGAACGCGGCGTCGCGTGCATGATCGAAAAACCGATCGCGAAGACCGCCGGCGAGGCCGAGGAACTCTGCGCGCTGGCCGAAAAGTCCGGCGCGGTCTTGCAGGTCGGGCACGTCGAACGCTTCAACCCCGTGGTGCGCGCCGCGGCGCCGTACCTGGGGCGCCCGCGCTTCGTCGAGGCCGTGCGCATCTCGCCGTATCCCTTCCGTTCCACCGACGTGGGCGTGACGCTGGACCTGATGATCCACGACATCGACCTGATCGTCGCGCTGGCGGGCGAAGAACCGGGCGAAATCCGCGCCGCGGGGACGCCGGTCTTTTCGAAGAGCGAAGACGTGGCCAACGCGCGCCTGGAATTTCCCAGCGGCTGCGTGGCCAATGTGACGGCCTCGCGCGTGAGCCTGAAGAAGGAGCGCAAGATGCGCATCTTCCAGGACGACGGCTACCTGTCGCTCGACCTGCTGGGCAACGAAGGCGTCTTTATCGAAAAGTCGGAGGCGCTCAAGTCCGGCGCGATCGATCCCTCCAAGATCAGCCTGGCCTCGCTGGGCGCGGCGGCGCTGACCTTCCAGCTTGAGAAGCTGATCCGGCGCGTCGTGCTGAAGGGCGACAAGACCCCGCCGCTCGACGCCGAACTCGCCGCCTTCGTCGCGTGCGTGCGGACCCGGACCCCCCCGCTGGTGGACGGATTTGCGGGCACGCGCGCGCTCAAGGTTGCCGAACGCGTCCTGGCCTGCATGCGGGCGCTCTAAGGGCGGTTTTCGCAAGCCACAATCCATTGATTGATATGGCGTTGTAACTTTGCTGTTGTCCTGCGAACAGCGGCTGTCTAAGATATGCACGATGTGATCTTTTAATTCTGCGGATTCCGGGAACCGCAGCGGTGTCCTCGCATCTTCTTCTATGAGGCACGACAGGTTCTGGAGCCGGACATGCCCACGACGGCCATGATGATCGAGGCGCTGGTGGCGATGCGCCACGAACCCGGAGGTGTTCCGGCCGAACACTTCTGGCAACTCGTGGAACGCTTCCGCGCGGACCTCGTGAATCAATCCGTCGCGATCCTGGGCAGTTCCGAAGACGCGGAAGACGTGGCGCAGGAGTCCCTGTGCCTGGCCTTCCGCGCGCTCCCGACGCTGAAGGATCCCCGGAAGCTCGGCACGTGGCTGCGGACGATCAACCGCAACAACGCGCTGATGATCCTGCGCCGCCGGCGCATGGATCCGTTGAGGGGCGGAGCGGCCATCGACAGCCAGGTCGCCGCGCCCATCACCACGCCTACCGGCTCCAACCTGGAGCAGGTAGGGCGCGAGCAGACCGTGGAACAGGTGGCGCGGGCGGTGGATTCGCTGCCCGAGCCCTTCCGGGAAGTCGTCGTGCTTCGTTACTGGGAAGGCATGAGCAACGACCATATCGCCGTCCGCCTGGGCGTTCCCGAAGGCACGGTCAAGAGCCGCCTCGCGCGCGCCGACCGCATCCTTCACGAACGCCTGCGCCGGCTCTGGTCCCAGGAAGGAGCATGAGATGAACCCGGGAGCCCCGATGCCCCTCAGCACCGACTGCGCTTCGGCCCAGCAGGAATTCCGCGCCTACGTGGAAGGCTCGCTGACCATGAACGAAGGCCAGGCGCTTCAGGCGCACCTGGCCGGCTGCGCGCGCTGCCAGCAGGCGCTGGCCGAACACAAAAAGATGTACAACCTGATGAGCCGCACGATCGGCGCGAAGCGCCTGGACGAACGCTTCGACCGCAAGGCCGAAGAACGCCTGCGCAACACGCCCGACAACGTGCGCCTGCCCGAACCCGCCGCGCGCCCCACCACCGGGATGGTGCCCATGCCCGTCATGGGCGGCATGGAGGAAGGCGACGGCGAGGAGGCGCGCGCGGCCGCGCCCGTCGGATTCATCGATGCGCTGATGCTGCGCTTCGGCGCCGCGCCGTGGTGGATGATCTCGGGCGCGTTCCACGCGCTCCTGCTTCTCCTGCTGACCCTGATCGGCATGGCGGTGCTGCGCAACAACGAGAAAGAGATCGTGATCCTGACGAACCTCGAGAAGCGCCCCGAGGTCCAGCCCGAGGAGAAGGTCAAGGACCGCGACGTCTTCAAGAACCCGGTGCCCATCGAGACCAATGCGCCGGTGACCGACCAGACGCCCATCGTCACGCACGAGGAAGTCGAGGTCGTCGATCACGTCGAGACCGCCAACGACGCGGACGCGTCGGAGACGCGCGGCGAGAACGGGATCAGCGACGTGATGCTGGGCGGGACGGGCACGTCCGCGGCCATCGGCGTGGGCGGCGGCGGCGGC
>JAHCJK010000240.1 GCA_026184295.1 Planctomycetota bacterium | reverse complement strand
GGGGGCCGTCTGCATTGACGGGCACGATGTCCGGCAGCTCAGGCAGGTGGATCTGCGGCGCCAGATCGCGCTGGTGTCGCAGGATGTGTTTCTGTTTCACGGCACGATCCGCGAAAACATTGCCTATCCCGGCGTGGACGTGACCGACGAACAGGTGCTGGCGGCCAGCACGGCGGCGCACTTTCACGAGTTTGTAGCGACACTGCCCGAAGGTTACGACACCGTGGTGGGCGAACGCGGCCACACGCTCAGCGGCGGCGAACGCCAGCGCGTCTCCATCGCGCGCGCGGTGCTCACGAATCCGCGCATCCTGATCCTCGACGAGGCCACCAGCAGCGTCGATACGGAGACGGAGCGCAAGATTCAGGAGGCGCTCGACCGGCTGGTGGCCGGGCGCACGGTCTTCGCGATCGCGCACCGGCTCTCGACGCTCAAGCGCGCCGACCGCCTGTTCGTGGTGGACGAAGGCCGCATCGCCGAGCAGGGGACGCACGCGGACCTGCTGGCCAGGGAGAACGGCATCTACCGGAAGCTTCACCGCATGCAGCAGGAGCTGCACGAAATGTACGCCGTGTGAGAACGGAAACCAAAGCGAGGGGCTTATGCATACTGCGAGTACGGCCGCGCCTCGGCCGCGCGATTCGTCGCGCCGGTCGAGACGGACGGCGAAGGAGGAGGATTGTACGCCCGAAACCAACGTCCTGCGCGTGGAGCGCGGGGCCGACGGGCGGCTGTTCGCGGTCAAGAACGGCAAGCGGACGGCGGTGAAGGTCTGCCGCTGCTTTCCCTGGAGCGAGCCGAACCGGTTCGTTTCGCTGAGGGACGAAAAGGACGCGGAGGTCGTGCTGATCGACGACCTGGCCGTGCTGGACCCGTCCTCCCGCGGCGTGCTGGAACTCGCCCTGGCCGAAGTCGGCTTCGTGCTCGAGATCGAGCGCATCGAATCATGCGAGGACGTCTTCGAGATTCGCAACTGGAAGGTGATGACGAAGCAGGGGCCGCGCACCTTCCAGACGGCGCTTGACGCGTGGCCGCGCGAAGTGCCCCGCGGCGGCTACCTGATCAAGGACATCTCGGGCGACCTGTACTTCGTGCCGAACCCCGAGGGGATGGACGAGAAGAGCCAGAATATCTTGTACGGGCTGATTGACTGAGGGAAGGCAGGCGCATGCGATGAGCGGCCAAACGAAGCAGGACGAATACGCGGCGAGCGCGCCGTACTACGACTACGTCGATGCGTACACGGCCCGCGAGGACGTTGGGTTCTACGTCGAGCAGGCCAGGGCGAGCGGCGGGCCGGTGCTGGAGATCGGCTGCGGCACGGGGCGCGTGCTGATCCCGACCGCGAAGGCGGGCCTCGAGATCGCCGGACTCGACTATTCGAACGCGATGCTGGCGCGCTGCCGCGAGAAACTTGCCGCGGAAAGTTCCGGCGTGCGCGGCCGCGTGGCGCTTACGCAGGGCGACATGCGCAGTTTCGACCTCGGGCGTACGTTCAAGCTGATCACGATCCCGTTCCGGCCGTTCCAGCATCTCGAAACGGTCGAGGACCAGCTCGCGTGTCTGGCCTGCGTGCGCAAGCACCTCGACGAGGGCGGTCGCTTCATTCTGGACATCTTCAACCCGTCGATCCCGGCGATGGCGGACGATTCGAGATTGAAAGCCTTCGGGCACGAACCCGAAGTGGCGATGCCCGACGGCCGCAGGGTCTCGCGGTGGGCGCGCATCGCCGAACGCAACTACGCGATGCAGTACAACGACGTCGAACTGGTCTACGAGGTGAAGCACCCGGATGGCCGCGCGGAACAGATCGTCTTCGCGTTCCGCATGCGCTACCTGTTCCGTTACGAGGCCGAGCACCTGCTCGTGAGGGCGGGCTTCGAAGTCGAAGCGCTGTACGCGGACTACGACAAGAGCGCGTACGGGACGAAGTATCCGGGCGAACTGATCTTCGTGGCCAAGAAGCGGTCCTGAAAGAAAAATCGGAGGTGAGAGGTGTCTGCGACGAAGGAATGTGCCGTCACGCTGGACGAATGGCTGATGCTGACTCGAGATCCCAACGCACGGGTGCGGCTGCGCGCCGTGCGCGACGCCTGTCCGTGCCATCAGAAACGCAACGTCCCGGAACTCTGGGACCGCTTGGTCGAGATGGTGATGGACGACGACCCGAAGGTCCGCACCAACGTAATCCACACGCTCTGCGACGGCTCGCCGCGCGCGCGCGAAGCCGACGTGATCGCGGCACTGGAGCGGATGTGGAACGATCCGGACGAAAAACTGCGCCGGCATGTCAGGCGGCTGCTGAAGGGCTACCGGCGAACCGGTAGAATCAATGTGTTGTAGGAATTGAGACGCGAAACTGTAGAGAAAATAAGGACGAAGTGAGTGATCTGATGCGTGACATACTGGAACGAATTCAAGCGGACCCGCGCTACCTGGAAGGCCTCGACTGTGGCCGGCAGAGGCCTGGGCATCCGGAAGGAACCATCCGCGGGCACGTGGCCATTTTGGAACAGAACCTGGCCGCGCTGAAGCACCGGGTCTCGGACGAGGACTATTGGAAACTTAAAATCCTGATCCACGTGCACGATACGTTTAAGCACGCGGCCAAACAGGGCGTGCCAATCTCCGACCCGAACAGCCATGCTTCCCTGGCGCGCGCCTTCCTGGCCGAATTCTGCGCGGACGCGGACCTGCAGAACATGGTTCAGTTCCACGACGAACCGTTTGCGCTCTGGCGCCAGTACGACCAGCGTGGTTCGTACAACCAGGAGCGAATGCGGACGCTCGTGGACACCATCAAAGACTGGGATCTTTTTCTGATCTTCATGATCGTGGACGGGAGTACAGAAGGGAAGGATCGTTCGGTGCTTCAGTGGTGCGTGGGCGAGGTTTCTCATAGGGTAACTACTCGGGTGGACGGCACCTGGATCCTGCCTCAGGAGCGCGCATGAATCAGCCCATCTTGGAGACGGAGCGGCTCGTCTTGCGGCCGTTTCGTCTGGACGACGCGAAAGACGTGCAGCGCCTTGCGGGCGCGCCCGAAGTGGCCGCGACGACGCTGAACGTGCCGCATCCGTACGAGGACGGCATGGCCGAGGCGTGGATCGGAACGCACGCGCAATCTTTTCAGGAAGGACGGTTGGCCGTCTTCGCGATCACCTTGAAGAAATGCGGCACGCTGGTGGGCTGCGTTGGATTGTCCGTCACGCGGCAGCACGAACGAGGCGAATTCGGGTACTGGGTGGGCCACCCGTATTGGAACAACGGGTATGCCACGGAGGCCACGCGCGCGCTGCTCGCCTACGCGTTCGGGCCGCTGGGACTCAACCGGATCGTGGCGGGGCACTACTCCAACAATCCGTCTTCCGGCCGCGTGATGGTCAAATTAGGCATGAAAAAGGAAGGCTATTTCCCGCAGCATATTTTGAAAGAGGGTCGGTATTTCGACCTCGAATACTACGGAATCCTGAAAAGGGATTTCAACGCTTAACAGCCTTCCCGGAGGCTCGACCATGAAGCTGGTAGCCCTGCCCGACCTCCACGAGCAGATTTCGCATCTGGCTGGGTGCGCCGAGGCCCTGCGCTCCGCCGACCTGGTGCTGCTGCCGGGCGACCTGACCGATTTCGGAGGCGTCGAAGCAGCTTCGCGCGTCGTCGAGGCCATTCGCGCGTACAACCCGCGCATACGCGCGGTAAGCGGCAACTGCGACCGGCCGGAGATCGATGCGTATCTGGAGCGCGAAGGGCTTTCGCTGCATGCGCGTGCCGAGACCATCGGCGGCGTGGCCTTTTGGGGCTGCGGGCACTCGCTGCCCTGCCCGAGTCCGACGGTGAACGAATGTGGCGAAGCGGACCTGGCCGCGGCGCTGGCCAAGGGCGCGGGCGCGCTGCCGGCCGGGTTGCCGCACGTTCTGGTTGTGCACCAGCCTCCGTTCGAGACCTTCGCGGACTTCGCCAGCAACGGGCAGCACGTGGGGAGCCGCTCCGTGCGCGAAGCAATTCTCACGCACAAGCCGCTGCTCTGCCTGACCGGCCACATCCACGAAGGCCGCGGCGTGGGCACGCTGGGCCGCACGACGCTCGTCAATCCCGGCCCGTTGCGGGCGGGCTCGTACCTCTTCGCGCGCATCGACGGCGGCCGCGTGCAGGCCGAAATCCACCGCATCGCGACGTAGCGCCTCTTTCGGCTCTGTCGAAGCTTCCCTGCCTGCGCTAAAGTACGCGCCGTGCCGTTTATCGCGCCGGGAAGAATCGCATGTCCGAGACGCTCGAAAAAAAGACCGGCGAGGCCGCCGACGCGCGCATCTTCAACGTGGTGCTCGGCACCGCGGGGCACATCGACCACGGCAAGTCCTCGCTCGTCCAGGCGCTCACCGGCATCCACCCCGACCGGCTTAAAGAAGAGCAGGAGCGCGGGATCACCATCGATCTCGGCTTCGCGCCGCTGGACCTCAGCAACGGCACGCGCGTCGGCATCATCGACGTGCCCGGGCACGAACGCTTTATCAAAAACATGGTCGCCGGCGCGACGGGCATCGACTTCGTCCTCATGGTCGTCGCGGCCGACGACGGCGTGATGGCGCAGACGCGCGAACATCTCCAGATTCTGCGCCTGCTCGGCGTGCCCGACGGCCTGACGGTGATCACCAAGACCGACCTCGTCGAATCCGCCTTCGCCGATCTCGTCGCCGAGGAAGTCGCGAAGCTTTCCGCAGGCACCTGCCTGGAAGGCAAGCCGGTCCTGCGCGTCTCGTCGAAGACGGGCGAAGGCCTCCCGGAACTCCGAGCCGCGCTGGAACGCCGGCTCTCCGGGCTCGCGCGGCGTTCGGACGAGGGCCCGTTCCGCATGCCGGTGCAGCGCGTCTTCGCGAAGGAAGGCTTCGGGACCGTGGTCACGGGCGTGCCGGTAAGCGGGACGGTGGCCATCGGCGACCAGATCGAGATTCAACCGCTGGGCGTCGGCGGGCGCGTGAAGGGCCTGCACGCGTACAAGCACAAGATCGAACGCGGGCGCGCGGGGCATTCGACGGCGGTGAACGTCGCGGGCATCGAACGGCACGAGGTCGTGCGCGGGATGGTCGCGGCGACGCCGGGCGTCTTCCGGCCTTCGACGCTCTTCGCCGCGCACCTGATCCATCTCGCCGACGCGCCCTACGCGCTCAAACATCGCGCGCCGGTGCGCTTTCACGCCGGCACGGTGGAAATCATGGGCAAGGTGCTGATGCTCCAGGGCGAGAGCCTGCCCCCCGGCGCCGAAGGTTTCGTGCAGATCCTGCTCGAAGAACCGACGGTACTCGTGCCGGGCGACCGCTACATCCTGCGCCACCAGTCGCCGGTGGTGACGCTCGGCGGCGGGCAGATTCTGGACAACGCGCAGCAGAAGCGCAAACGCGACAAGGACGAAGAACGCGCGGACCTCGCGGCGCGCCACGCCTGCCTGGGCGATCGCGCGCGGCTGCTGGGCCTGCTGCTCGATTACGCCGCGCGGCCGCAGGGCGCGAAGGAACTAGGTGCGGCGCTCGGCGCGCTGCCGGAGACCCTCGCGAAGTACGCAGAGACGCTGAAGAAAGAAAAGCACGCGGTGGTGCTCAAGCAGGGCGAGACTTACGTGGGCATGCGGGCCTTCGAGGCGCTCGCGCAGGCCACGGCGGCGGCGCTCACGGAATTCTTCAAGGAACACCCGGCGCTGGGTTCGATCGAACGCCCGGAACTCAAGCGGCGCATCGCGATTGCGTTGACGTGCGCGCCGGACGAACTCCCGTGGTTCGACGACCTGCTCAACGCGCTCTCCAGCCGCGCGCTGATCAAGTGCGACGGCAACCAGGTGGCGCTGGCGGGGCGCGAACGCAAGCTCGACGCGCGCTGGGCCGAACGCGCCCGGCAGGCAGAGTCCTTGCTCAAAGCAGGTCTTCTGGCCCCGCCGGATTTGGCCGAGATCGAAGCGCAGCTCAGGATTCCGCCGAAGGACTTCAAGGAAGTGATGAAGTACCTCACCGAAACCGGCGCGGCCGTCGAGGCCGCCCCGGGGCTCTGCTTCCACGCGGAACTTCGTGAAGCACCGAACTAAATGTTTAGTTATGCCGATTTGAGGAATTTGCTGCACCTGAGCAGCCCTGAACTGCGGCTGAATTCCTGAATGCACCCGGGCGTTGCGCCGTCCAGCGAAGGGTGTTACACCTCTTCTTAGCCGTGCTCGACCCAAGGACCGGACGCCTTATGCCACGTTCGAACTTCCTCCGCCGGCGGCGGCGATGCTGACGGCCGGCCTTTGCCGCGGCCGTGCGCCGCGTGGTCCCCGCCGTGCCGGTTCGCTGACCCGGACCGTTCGCCGTTCGTTTTCCATGTCAACTCGGTGTGTTTCGTCGCCGTCGCGGATGGTCCGCGAGGGCTGGTTTTCTTTGGAAGGAGTCACGACATGAGCCGTATCTCGTGGGGCGTACTTGCGGCCTGCGCGGCGTTCGCCGTGGTGGGCCCGTTGGCGCGTGCCGCCGACGATTATTCGAAGGTTCCAAGCCAGGAGGCGCCGGCCGGCGCGAAGTCGCGCACGTTCACGCTGACCTACACGGCCAAGGTGGAGAAGGTGCCCGAGGGCGCCAAGAAACTGGAACTCTGGCTGCCCGTCCCGCAGGACAACGCGCACCAGAAGATCACGGGCCTGAAGTTCAGCGCCGAACCCACCTCCGTCGGCGTCGAAACCGTCTACGGGAACAAGATCGCCTACTGGAAGCTGGAAGGCGACGCGGTGAAGCCCGTCACCGTCGAGATGACCTTTACCTGCGCGCGCCAGGAGATCGCCGCGAAGGACCTCGACAAGGCGAAGGCGCTCAGCGCCGAGGAACTGGACGGGCTGAAAGGCTTCCTGAAAGGCTACAAGCTGGTCCCGGTCGGCGACGACGTGAAGGACGTCACCGCCGCGGCCGTGGGCGAAAAGAGCGCGCCGCCGGAGGTCGCCAAGGCCGCGTATGAGTACGTGCTCGCCAACATGAAGTATTCGAAGGAAGGCACCGGCTGGGGCACGGGCAGCACCAAGTGGGCCTGCGATTCGAAGTACGGCAACTGCACCGATTTTCACGCGCTCTTCATGTCCATCGGGATGAGCAAAGGGCTGCCGGTGAAGTTCGAGATGGGCATTCCGCTGCCCGAGGACAAGACCGAAGGGCCCATCGGCGGCTACCACTGCTGGGCCAAGTTCTTCCTCGGCGGGATCGGCTGGGTGCCGGTGGACATCAGCGAGGCCGCGAAGCAGAAGGAGAAGTACGGGGTGTACTACTTCGGCAACCTGACGCCCGACCGCGTGCAGTTCACCACCGGTCGCGAAGTGGACCTGGCGCCGAAGCAGGCGGGCGGGACGCTGAACTTCTTCATCTATCCCTACGCCGAGGCCGACGGGGCGAAGATCGAGACGGGCAAGGCCTTCTCGTTCAAGGATGTCGCGCAATAGCACAGGCCGTGTCTGAAAAGCAGTCAAACGGGCCGCGCGAGCGGCCCGTTTTTTGTTCAATAAGGAAGCAGACAGTGGCGGAATGTGTACACGCTTTTTCATAGGTAAAACGCGTCGAATTATCAACGATTTCTGTGAACTATATCGACAAGCTCTCCGTTAATCAGCCCAGGCCGGCGATCAAAGGAGAGCCCCGATGGCGCAAGAGGAATATCTGGACGACGAAGAGGAGATGCTGGAGGAAGAGGAAGAAGAAGAGGGCGCCTCCGGCTCCTTCCTCGATTCGCTCTCCCAGCAGTTCGGGGCCGCCCCCTGGTGGGTG
>JAHCJK010000024.1 GCA_026184295.1 Planctomycetota bacterium | reverse complement strand
GACACCTTCGTCTTCCTCTACGCCGAGACCGACGACCCCGAGGCCGCCCGGAACGGCAAGCCCGCGCGCCTGGGCGAGACCTGGACGCCCGAGGAGCGCGCGCTGGCCATCGAAAAGCTGCTCCCGGAACTCCAGACGCCCTCCAAGCATTACCGGCGCATGGTGGAAGCGCTGCTCGGCGTCCTGCTCCCGCCCGAACACCCCGCGTTCACCGCGGCCGAGGCGGAATGGCAGGCGTGGTGGAATTTGGCGCGTCCTGTGGTACTCAAGACGCCGCTTCGCCCGCTGGAGCCGGATACGACCGAGATCGGCGCGCCGAAGTGACGTTCACATTCTGGAGGTTCGATGCCGACGAAACATCCTTGGCGGCTGGCCGAGGTCACGCTCAAACAGGTCCGGCAGTTCAAGTACAAGGCGGCCGTGCTCCCGTTCGGCGCCACCGAGCCCCACAACCTTCACCTGCCGTACGCGACCGATAATTTCGAGTGCGAGAACATCTGCGACCGCGCCTGCGCGCACGCATGGAAAAAGGGCGCGCGCGTCGCGCTGCTGCCCACGATTCCCTTCGGCGCGGACCAGAACCAGCTCGGCTTCCCCATGGCCATCAGCCTCGACCAGTCGCAGCTCGACGGCATCGTCGCCTCCGTGGCCGAGTCGCTCGAAAAGCACGGCGTGATGAAACTCGTCGTCGTCAACGGGCACGGCGGGAATCATTTTCAGCCCGGCATCCGTTCGCTCTTCGGGCGCACGAAGGTCTTCGTCTGCCTGATCGACTGGTTCAAAATGCTCGACGGCGCGGCCGAAGAGATCTTCGAATACCCCGACGACCACGCGGGCGAGATGGAGACCAGTCTCGTGCAGGCCATCCGCCCCGAACTGGTGGTCTCGGAATGGGCCGACGACGGCGCCGTGTATCCCTCGCGCCTCAAGCATGCCGGCGGGGTTTGGTTCCCGCGCCCCTGGCACGCGGTCACCACCAACAGCGGCGTCGGTTACCCGCACAAGGCCAGCGCCGAAAAAGGCCGCCGCTACCTGCGCGTGGCCGAGACCCGCATCGGCGACTTCCTGCACGAACTCGCCGGCACGAAGCTCGACGCGAACTTCCCGTACGACCGCTCGCGCAAGCCCGGCCTGGCCGGCCACATCGGCGGGAAAAAGCGCACATCCTCGTGAACGACCCGTTGCTTCTGGCCTTCGGGCATAAGGGCCTCGCGCTCCAGCCGCCTCCGGGCGTGCAGGTGGCCGTGCCGCGCCCCGTGCGCGACGTTCCCTACACGCCACCCGCCGAGATGATTCGCGCCGCGCTGCACGCGCAGGCCGGCGGCCCCGCGCTGCGCGATCTCGCCGCGGGCCGCCGCCGCGTGGCCATCTACGTCGGCGACGAGACCTGGCCGGCCCCGAACGAAGCCGTGCTGCCCACGCTGGTCAAGGAACTGGTGGATGCCGGCATCCGCCCGACGCGCATCGGTTTTTTCAGTTGCCCGAGCGCCTGCGGCCCGGCGCTGGGGCGCGACGCGATCCGCCGCTACGGCGAAGCGATCGTCGGCGACCACGAACTCGCGCCGTGCTTCAACCGCGCCGCGCCCGGTCCCGACGAACGCGCCGCGTTGGCCGACCTGCGCCTGGCCGTGCTCCCGTCCGTCGCGGGCGCGAAAGCCCTGCTGCCCGGCGGCCTGGAAATCCACGGCTGCCTGCTTGCCGACCCGGGCGATGCCTTCGATGTCCGCGCCGCCGGCGTCCGCTGGGGCGGCCCGGACCTCGCGAGCGCGCTCGATGCCGTGCCTGCGCCCGCGGAAGCGGTGGCCGGCGTTTACCTGACTACCGGAGGCGGCGCGCGCTCCGACGCGACGCTGGAAGACGCGCTGGCCGGGCTGCGCCGATTGCCGCCGCTCGCGCCCGATGCCTCCATCGTGCTCGCCTTCGACGGCGAAGACGGCCTCGGTTCCGCGCGCTTCACGCTCGACCTCTTCGATCTGCTCAAGCTGACCGAGGCCGGCGAAGTGCCCGGCGACCTGCCGCAGGACCGCCCGTGGGATGCCGGCTGGGCCCTCTACGATCTGCTCCGTGCGAAGCGGCGCATCGTGCTGCTCTCGCCCGGCCTGGCCGAAAGCGCCGAAGGCGACGAACTGCGCGACGAACTCGCCGCCAGCCCCACGCTCTTCGGGCGCGTCGTGCTGGCCGCGCAGGAATCCGAACTCTGGCCGCGCCTCGCGGAATGGCACGGCGAACGCTACGCGCTCTTCGCCGAACCGCTCGGCTGGCGCGCCGGCCGCCTCCCGCTGAATCCGTAAGGTTCCCGGGCGGGCCGCGCCCGTTTCTGGTATAAACACCCGCGCTACTGACCCCTATTCCGAGGGCCCGCGTGTCCGAGAACACGTCCGATTCCCAGGCGTCCACGCGCACGGACCTGCCGCCCAAGCCGCCCGGCGACTGGCCGGCGCGCGCCACCGCGCCCGTCCCGGCGAGCAAGCGGCGGCGCGGCCCGTGGTTCGGCGCGATGGTGGCGCTCGGATTCCTGCTCGGCCTGCCGCTCGTCGCGGGGCTCTTCGCGCTCCTGTACGTCAAACTCGGCTTTCTCGACCGCGCCGTCAAAAGCGCCATCGAGGACGCGCTCGGCCCGGGCGCCAGCGTCGGCGCCGTGCATGTCGATGGGATGGAAGCCCTGCGCGCCGAGGACCTGAAGGTCCCGCCCGCGAGCGGCTTCAAGGACCCGGTGATCCAGGCCGGCAAGGTGACGGTGGAATGGAGCCCCTGGTCGCTGGCTTTCGACAAGCGCATCCGCAGCCTGGAAGTGGCCGCGCCGGAGATCGACCTGCGCCGCAACGAGCGCGGCGACTGGAACCTCCAGATGGCCGCGGGCGGGCCCGAGCCGGCCTACAGACTCGAACAGGCGCACCTGAAGGACGGCACGCTGAAGGTCGAGTGGCAGAAGGGCTCCGCGTTCTCGCTTGAAAAAGTGGACGTGACGCTCTCGCGCCCCGACGCGCCGCTGCCTTCGCCGCTGACGCTGCGCGCGCGGTTCCCGTCCGGCTCCGAAGTGCGCGGCGATTTCCTGCTCGGCCCCGGCGCGAACCGGCGCGGAAGCCTGACTACGCTCCTCGACCTCGAAAAGGATGCCCCGGGCGCGCTCGGGCCGGGCGCCTCGGGCAAGGTCGGTGTCCGCGCGGACCTGAACCTGGAGACGCTGCAGGAGCAGGACGGCTGGCGCACCGCCGGCGACTTCGGCCTTGAACTGGGCCTCACCGCGCTGCGCATGCCCCTCGGCGAAGGCCTCGCGGCCGTCTGTCCGAACCAGACGGTGACGGTGCAGGGCGAGATGAGCGGGACTCCCAACGGCATCCCGGCGCTGCGCAACCTGCAACTGCGCGTGGAAGGCATCGGCCAGGCGGCCGCGGGCACGGTGGAGTACGTGGACCGGAAGGACGTGCCCGGCGCGCCGTTCGTGCGCGTCGCGGAATCCGGCGTGCGCGTGCGCCTGAACCCGCTGCGCGATCTCTTCGAGCCGCGCCTGGGCGGCCCAAGCCTCTCCACCGAAGGCGACGCGGTGCTCGAAGGTTTCGAAGCCGTCGTCCCGCTGGGCGGCGATGTTCGGGCGCTGAAGTACGCGGGGCGCTTCCGCGCTTCGGGCCTGATGCTCGCGTTTCCCGGCCTGGGCAGCCTGCCGCCGCTGGACGTGGCCGCGAACTTCGAGATCGGCGCGCAGAAGGCCACGCTCAAGGAGGCCTCGCTGCGGCTCGGCGACGTCGCGGAAGCCGCCTTCGGCGCTTCGGCCACTTGGGAAAACCAGGGCCTCGACGCGCTCGCGATCCTCAAGCGGCTGAACGTCCAGAAGGTCCAGTTCGACCTCGCGCGGCTCTTCGACACCGACCTCGGCCGGCGTCTCGCGGGCCAGCAGCTCGACCTCGCGCGCCCCGCGCCGACGCTCGACGAACTTCCCGTGCTCGCGAAGGGTTTGGTCTCCGCGCGCGACCTGAAGGTGGACGTGAAGGAAGAAGGCGGGCGCGCCACGCTGACGATTCCCGGCATCGCGGTGCGCGGCCTGGAACTGCTCCGCTGGCCGCTCAAGCTGCCGCTTCCCGCCAACGGCTTCGACGGCCGCATCGACGCCGCGGCGGTCTTCGAAAAAGGCGCGCTCGGCCGCGTGGGCCTGTACGCGATGCTGCAATCGGCCACCGATGCGCAGATGCAAGCCAAGCTGCGGCTCGAAGCCGTGCGCGGCGCGGACGGCAAGCTGGCCGTGCGGCGCGCGGAGTTCGACGCGCTGCGCCTGCCCCTGGCGGAACTCGCGCGCTTCGCGGGCCTGAAGGATATCCCCACGCTCCAGTGGAAGGGGATGGTGAAGATCTCGAACGGTTACTACGATTTCCAGAGCGGCGAGATCGCCTGCGACGTGGAACTCGACGGCCTGGCCGCCGAGGCGATGCTGACCGAGAACTTCCGCGGCGGGCTGAGCAACGTGATCGGCAAGGCGCGCCTGACGCTGAAGGACGGGCGCGTGACCCTGTCCGGCACGCTCGTCTCCGGCGACGCGCGCCTGATCAACGTCTCGCAACTGCCCGCGCCGACGCAGTTCACGCTCGAGGCCCCGCTGGGCGGCGGCACCGTGCGCCTTGGCCTCGCGCAGGAGTCCGGCTGGCGCGCGAACGTCGAAGCCGATCTCGCGAAGGACGGCGAGGACGCCTACCGGCTCTCGGGCAAGGTCGGCACCACCAGCGCCGGCGGGCTGGCGTTCTCGTACGAGGCCGTGCTCGACCTGGCGCATAAGGAAATCGCGGGGATCAGGCTGGTCTCCTCGCAGATGGACCTGGCCACCGCGAGCCGCGAGTTGCTCGCGCCGTTCATGCCCGGGAACCTGAAGCTGGCGGGCAAGGTCAAGGACGCGCGCCTGGAGATCGAGCGCGTCAAGCTCTCCGCGCTCACCGGCCCGTTGCGCGGCATCCGCCCGCTCAACGGCTCGCTTTCCGGCACGCTCGCGGACGGGCGCTTCGAACACGAGATCTCCGGCAGCGAAGGCGACGACCTGGACGGGACCTTCCGCGTCAATTTCGGCGTCACGGACCAGGACGCGGTGATCCTGGACGTGGGCGCGCGCTTTACCCGCTACCAGATGCTCGTCGGCGGCCCGGTGATCCAGAGCCTGTACGGCAAAGTCGCCTTCGACCTGCTCGGCGGGCAGTTCTACATCCCCACGCTCCCGGACCGCGCGCTCTCGGCCAAGATGCTGGTGCGCCGCGAGAAGAGCGATGGCTACGAGATCGTGCGGCTCGACAAGCTCCTCTTCGACCTCGAAAACCTCGCGCGCTTCGAACTGAGCGGCAACCTGCAGGCCCCCGCGGGCGGCGATTATTTCTACAAGGGCGACGGCCTGCTGACGCAGAACCTGAGCCTGTACGATCTCGCCGCGGCGCAGCGCGAACTCGGCGTGCCCAACCTGCGCCTGCGCCACCCGCTGCTCGCGCAGGCGAAGGTGCAGGGGCGCTGCGCGCTCTCGGCCATGAACCAATGGAGCGGCGAACAGAGCGCCATCCGGGCCACGCTGCGCCTGAACAAGGTCGGCCTCTCGGTCGGCGGCGAACGCCCGCTGGAGGTGAAGGACCTCGACGGCCCGCTGCCGCTCACCTTTTACCGCGGGCTCTGGCCGGCCAACTGGCCGCGCGAAGACCGCGGCACGCTGACGATCACGTCCGCGAAGCTCGACCCGTTCACCCTGCCGCAGCAGCCGATCGCGATCATCGCCACGCCCAACGCCGTCGCGATGGCCAACCCGCTGGTGCTCGACCTGCCCGGCGGGCGGATCGCGGTCGAGAAGCTGCGCATGCAGGACTTCTTCGCGCTGGAGCCGGCCGTGCGCTTCGACGTGGACGTGAAGGGCGTAAGCATGGACCAGCTCGCGCGCGCCGAACGCTGGAACGTGGGCGGGCTGGGGGAGACCGTGCTGGCCGGGCGCCTGGTGAATGCCGCGCTGGTTCGCACGTCCGGACCTTTGGGCTCGTGGACCTTCGCCTCCGAAGGCGAACTGCGCGCGCCGCTGTACCAGGGCACGCTGCGCGTCGGCGGCTTCAAGGCGCGCGGGCTCTTCGGCACCTCGCCGGTGTGGGGCGCGTGGCTCAAGGTCGAGAACATGTCGATGCTGCAGTTCACCGGGCAGAACAAGCAGTTGGGCCGCATGAAGTCGATCGCGGACCTCTCGATCGCCGACTTCACCTCCACGGGGCTGGGCCTGGAGAGCATCCAGACCTTCGTCTTCGACCTCGACACGAAGTACCGCCCCGACGTCGAGGACGAATACGACGGGCGCCTGGCGCTGCTGCTGGCGCGCCCGATGGTGGAGGACGCGATGCGCCGCTACAACAAGACCGAGGCCGAGATCGCGGCGATGAAGTTCGGGATCAAGCGCGCCGGCCTGCGTTTCGTCCTCAGCGCCGGGCGGCTGCGCGGGCCCGAACCCAAATTGCCCGACGGCAAGATCATCGAAGGCCGCGGCGCCTACAGCCCCGACGTGGAGGGCGTGCCGAACGCCTCGATTTCCTGGCAGGACGCCGTGGCGCGCCTGCGCGAACACATGGCGAAGCTGAGCAAGCTGCCCGAATAGCCCGGGCCGGAGAGACCCCATGCGCATCGCACCGATCCTGATCCTCGCCTGCGCCCTCGCCGCTTCCGCGCGCGCGGCGTCGGAGGTGAACCTGGACGTTTCCACGCCGGCCATCGCGCGCATCAAGCAGGCGCAGGCCGAACGCGCCGCGAAGATTCAGGAGTACAAGGATTTCGGCTACATCGGCGAAGGGCGCGACGGCTTCCTGGCCGTGCGCACGCTCCAGGGCGTCAAGCTGGGCGACAAAAAGGCCGCGGGCGACGTGGTGGCCGCGGAGAACGAAGACCGCCGCGCGCTCTACCGCGAGATCGCCAACGCCAACGGGCTGAAGGAATCCGACGGCAACCAGGTGATGGCCGCCGCCGCGAAGAAGCTCCGCAAGGACGCCGCGCCCGGGCACTACGTCCAGCGGGCCAGCGACGGCGCGTGGGTCAAGGCCCGCGACGCGAAGGAATAATCCGCTAAGGCTTCGGGGTAAGTTCCGCGCCGCCTTCGTCCACGTAGGTCTTGCCCGCGAACGTCGTGACCTTCAGGTACTGCTTCCAGACGCCGTGCCCGGTCTCGCGGCTGGTCTCCAGGCGCGTGGTCGCCGGTTCGCCCTCGGGCGTCTTGCCCTTCGCCAGGGCCTCTTCGAGCACGCGCCCGTCCATCGCTTCGCCGCCTTTCTCGCCCAGAATCGCGAGCACCGTCGGCGCGACGTCGAGGTTGCCCGACGGCAGCGTGCTCCTGACGCCCTGCTTGAACGAAGGGCCCGCGGCGATGAGCGTGTTGCGGAGTTCGTACGGGCTCAGGCTCGCGTGGTTGCCCTGTCCGGGCTTGCGCTTCGCCCCTTCGGTGACGAGCGTGCCCGGCACGCCGGCCTCGTTCTTCTCGTTCGACCACTTCATGCCCATCGCCACGTCGGGCGCGGCCTCGGACTCCAGATGCACGTCGGCGAGCGCGAACGTGCCTTTCTTCGCCTCGCGGGTGAAGAGCGTGCCCGCGTAGTCCAGGCCTTGCAGGAAGTCCACCAGTTTCTCGATGGTCTCCGCGTCGTGCTGGGTGACGTAGAAGAAGATCGCGCCGCCGTGGCCCACGACCAGGATATCGCCCTTCTGCGGCGGCTTGAGAAAGTCCTTGGAGGCCGTGAAGCCCGCCTTGACGAGCGCGTCCGGGGTCGAGACCGCGCGCACGATGGTCGAAAAGCCGTGGTCGGAGACGATCAGGATGTTCGTCCGGCCGAGCTGCTTCGCGGCTTCGAGGCGCTCGAGCACGCGGCCGAGCAGTTCGTCGTTGCTCTTCAGGCCCGCCAGCGCGGGCGCGGACCCCGGGCCCGCGCCGTGCTGCGCGTAGTCGGCCTCGCTGAGCCAGAGCACCGAATAGTCCGGAATCGCGTCGCCCTGCCAGAGCGTTTCGAGCAGCGCGCGCGTGGTCCACAGGTCCTCTTCGCTGTTGGCGGCCTTGGTCGAATCGGCGGGCGGCGGGAAGGCGCCGAGCTTCTCCTTGAGCTTCGCCGCCAGCGAGGCCGGCAGCGTGCGGCTCTGGAAGAGCACCGGGTTCTTCGCGCCTTCCTCGTCGGTGCGTTCGGCGCGGTCGAAGAGGAACGCGACGGGCTTGGTCCCCGCGACCGCCGTGGGCCGCCCGGCCTTGCGCAGGATTTCCGGCACCGTGGGCACCTTCAGGTATTTCCCGCCCGTCAGCCCGTCGCCCTTGCGCACTTCCTCGACGTGTTCGGTGTTGAATCCGCGCGTCGGCTCGATCTCCGGGCGGAACTCGACGTTCGCGATCACCGACGACCGCGCCGGGTGGCAGCCCGTGGCCAGCACCGTGCCATTCACTTCGGTGGAGGCCAGGATCGAGGCGTGGTGGTTCGCGAAGAAGACGCCGCGCGCCGCGAGCTTGGCCAGGTTGGGCGTGTCCTTCTCGTTCACCGAATCGGGGCGCAGGCCGTCCCAGACGATCAGCACCACCTTCTCGCCTTCGTCCGCCGCGTGAACGGCGAAACTCGCCAGCAACAGGGCCAACACCGCCAGACATCCGCGCATCGAGCGTCTCCTTTAGGAGGGAAGGGTTCGGAGGCTTCCCCAGATTACGCGGATTGCGTTAGCGGCATATGTGGAAAGCGGGGAGAACAAATAAGCGCGCGGCCGCGCACCTGGTGAAAGCACGCGGCCGCGCGGAGGAACCGGACCTTACTTCAGCACGACGTACAGCGCGTCTTCCGGGAAGGCAAAGCGCTTGCCACCGTCCGCGTCCTCGAGCGGGATTTCCTTCACCGGCATCCCGTTGGGGTCGAGCACCACCGCGGTCTTCAGCGCCGCGTTCCTGACCGTCACCGTGATCTGGCTCTTCACCACCTGCCAGGGCGCCTTGCCGAAGTTCACGATCCGTTCGCCGTCCTTCTTGCCGACCTTGACCGGCTCGGTCTTCCAGCCGGTGGAACGCTCCGTCGTGCCGACCTGCACCAGTATCCTGCCGGAGGCCTTCAGGTCCTTGCCGTCCATCGAGACCGCCAGCACCGTCGCGTAGGCATCCTTCGAGACGATCGTCACGTCCGGCAGGGTAAAGGCGCCGGCCTTGTTCAGGAATCCGCTGACGCCCTGCGCCTTGGGGGCCTTGAGCAGGCAGAGCCCGCGGCCGTAATCCAGTTCCAGTTCGCCGGTGTTCGAACGCACCACCTTCTTCTCGGTTTCGATGTACTTGGCCACGTCGTCGGCGCTGTTCTTGGTCGGATCGCCGCCCAGTTTCACCTGCACGGGTCCGACGAGGTACGCGAGCGGGTTCACGCCGTCTTTGACGTTGGACTGCTTGGAGAGGCTGTCCTTGTCGCGGTTGGGGTCGTAGCCGGCGTCTTCGGCGATGATCGGCATCTTGCGCTGCCAGAGTTCGTCGAGCGTGCGTTCCTCGCGCACGGCCGCCGTGCCCTGCTTGACGTAGCCCTTGCGGAAGAGCAGCGCCGCCGCCGGCCACTGGCCCATCAGCATCGGCGTCCCGCAGACCCACTTGCCGAGCGACGGCAGGTACCCGTTGGCCGAGCCCGGGTGGCGCCATTCTTCCTCGCCGTGCGCGAACCAGAAGTACGCGTCCACGCCGTTCAGCGAAGAATACGCCGCGATCAGGAACGGCCCTTCCGACTGGTAGCTCAGCGGCGGCACCCACGAACTTTCCGTGACCATCATGGGGAAGCCCTCGGGCTGCTTGACCGTCACCGGAATCTCGCGCGGGTTCAGCAGCGCGCTCTCGTCGGTCAGCGTGTCGTTGTTGACGATCGCCCAGCCGACGTGCTCGCCCTTGTGCTCGCCCGTGTAGTAGCGGTTCACCGCCATCACCTCGTTGGCCGCGTACGAGTAGCGTTCGGCGTCGAGCATGATCACGTTGTCGGCCGTGCGCCAGTTGCCGGCGTTCACCAGTTGCTTGCAGCCGAGGTCCTTCTTCAGGAACTCGCCCACCATCTGGTTGAAGTTCCGCATCGTCAGGGTGTAGAACTCCATCTGGTCGCTGACGCGCTTCTGGAAGTCCGGGCCGTTGCGGCGCTGGGTCAGTTCCCACACGATGCAGATCGACGCCTCCCCGTTGGCGAAATCGTCGGCCGCGTCCTGGTCGGCGGGCACCGTCGCGCCGTTCCAGGCCTCCTTGGCCTTTTCCAGCGAGCCGTACTTCTGCTTCAGGAAATCGCCGAACTGGCGGCGCAGTTCCTTCTTCGCCGCGCCCTTGATGGCCTGCGCCGTGTAGAAGAGGAGCGAGTCCTCGTTCTGGATCTGGATCACCGCCACGGCGGGGTCTTCGCTGAGCGGGATGCCGGTGTAGGGGTTCTTCTGCGTGAGCAACTGCTTCATCCAGCTCTTGTAGGCTTCCTGGAGTTTCTTGTCGAAGAAGAGCAGGCCCCAGTTTTTGTTTCCGCCGTCGTCGAGAAAGCCCATCGCCGGCTTCAGGCTGGTCGCGCCGGCCCAGTAGGGCGAGAAGATCGAGTAGATGCCGGCCTTCTTGAACGCAGCCACCGACTTCCAGATGTGGTCGCAATCCTTCTGGTTGATCGCCATCAGGTCGTTGCCCGTCGGCGCGATGCTGCAGTGCAGGCGCACGAGGTTGATCCCGCGCTTGGCCAGGAACCGCGCGTGGTGGTCGGCGTCCACGCTGCGCTTCCCGATCGCGTTGTCGTTCAGCGCCCAGAAGCGCGCGGGCGTGCCGTCGCCCAGCAGAAAATCGTTGCCGTCCTTGGAGCGCGTCACGAATCCTTTTTCGCCCGCCTCCTTTTCATTCAGCGAACGCAGATCGAAGAGCGCGTCCTCGCTGAAGGCGTCGCGGTCGGCGCGGAAGACCCAACGCCCTTCTTCCGGGGCCGCGTTGGGCGCGGGGCGCTCGCGGCGGTCGTTCCCGGCGTGCGCCGGCTGGGCCCAGGCGAGGGTCAAAACCCCCATCATTCCGGCCAAAAACAACATGCTTCTGGTTTTCGATTGGGCTCCCATGATCTCTTATCCCCTTTTATTTGATGATATTATGGTGTCATCGGCCTGTTTCGAATCTTGGCCATATCCTAGTCTACACCCGAGGCCAAAACTTGATTACGATTCCGTACAGAAATTTGCACTTGTTGAAATGTAAATAGAAGCGGGTTTCAGATCCTTCTCATGGACCGCAGGCTGGCGCCTGCTACCCTCTATGATGGTGGGTTGGGCCGGTGGTGGTGGGGAGGAACGAAGGTGGCGCGCGGTATTTTCGCCGTAATCGCCCTTCGCGCCTTCGTATATGTAAAAATGACGTTGACGGCACGTGTGCTTTCGTTTACTAATTCCCGTCCCTGCTGGTTAGGGTGGTACCCCCGAGAGCTTGAAAGCGGCCAGAACCCCGCAAGCTCAAAGCTCAGGGCTGCACTTAGTCGTCAGGGAGTCGAAGGCAATAGAGGCTGGCTGGCGCGTCGTTCGGCGCTCGTCCGGGGGAAGCCTCTCGTGCCTTCGGCTCCTTCGTTTTTGGGCGAATTCTTCAGAGAGTGGAAAAGCCATGGAACTGCCCGTCTACGACGAGCAAGGCAAGGAAGTCGGGAAGATCTCGGTGGACGAGAAGATTCTCGGCGAGAAGGTGCGCAAGAAGCTCCTTCACCAGGCCGTCGTCAACTACGAAGCCAATCGCCGCCAGGGCACGCACAAGACCAAGTCGAAGGCCGAGCGCCACGGCTCGGGCACCAAGCCCTGGCGTCAGAAGCATACCGGCCGCGCGCGCGCAGGCATGAAGCGCAGCCCGCTCTGGCGCGGCGGCGGCAACGTCTTCTGGGTGCGCCCGCGCGAGTACAGGCAGTACATGCCCGTGCAGATGCGCCGCGAAGCCCTGAAGTCCGCCCTCCTTTCCAAGCTCCTCGACAAGCAGGTCACGATCGTGGACAAGCTCGACTACAAGGAACCCAAGACCAAGCGCTTCGCGACGACGCTGAAGGCGCTCAAGCTTGAAGGCTCCTCGTGTCTGGTCGCGCCGATGAAGTCCGAACCGAATCTGCTCAAATCCGTCCGCAACATCGACCGAGTCCGCATCCTCCCTTCCTCCGATCTGAACGCCTACGAAGTCCTCAAGCATAAAAACCTGATCCTGACGAAAGAGACCGCGGAACGCCTCGCGGAGGTGGTGCACGCATGAGCCATGGACGAGCGAGTTCGTTGTTGAAAGACCCCTACAGCGTCATCCGCCGCCCGGTGCTGACCGAGAAGAGCCACCGCGGCCTTCCCGCCAGCCAGGAGAGCGGCAAGGAAGACCGCGCGCGCTACACCTTCGAGGTCCACGTCAAGGCGAACAAGAGCCAGATCCGCAAGGCGATCGAGAAGGCGTTCGACGTGAAGGTCGAGACGGTGAACACCTTCATCATCAAGCCGAAGGCGAAGTCGTTCCGCATGATGGGCCGCGGCGGGCAGGGGTTCACCCGCTTCAAGAAGCGCGCCGTCGTGCGCCTGGCCAAGGGCAGCAAGGGCATCGAACTGATCTGACGCGGGAAGGTGTCGGATGGCGGACGACCCGTCCGGCAACCCATTGGATGGACGCTTGAGCGCCGAGACGGTGCGCGGCGAGCAGAAGCAGGTCGCGCAGGCGCTGGAGCAGTCGCGGGGAGAGGCGGGGACGGAGAAGGGAAAGGGGTCGCCGGCAGGCGCGGCGCCCGAACCGATCCTGAAGGAATGGATCGAACTGCTGGTGCGGGCCGCCTTCTGGGCCCTGGTCATCTACCAGTTCGTCTTTCAGGTCTCGGTGGTGAACGGCAGTTCGATGGAGCCGAACATCCATCACGGCGACCGGCTGCTGATCGACAAGCTGGTCTACCGGGTGCGTTCGCCGAAGCTGGGCGAGGCCATCGTCTTCGAGGCGGTGGTGACGGGCGACCGGGGACGCCGGGTGACGCGCGATTACATCAAGCGCGTGATCGCGGGGCCCGGGGACGTGGTCAAGATTTACGGCGGCCGCGTGTACGTCAACGGGCAGGAACTGGACGAGTCGGCCTGGGGGCCGGGCGAGTTCGCTTCCTGGAACATGCCCCACGACGAATCGGCCGCCGCGACGTACGTGGTGCCGGAGCATCGCTACTTCGTGCTCGGCGACCACCGGTCGGACTCGGAAGACAGCCGCGGTCCCAAGATCGGCTTCGTGCATGAAGCGCAGATCAAGGGCAAGGTCCGCTGGCGCTTCTGGCCGTTCGGGCAGATGAACTGGTACTGAGATTTCAGGAGAGCTGGCATGCCGCTCAGGTTTTACAAACCCACGTCCGCAGGCCGCCGCGGCGCGTCGGTGATCGATTACAAGCAGGAGATCACCAAGGCGACGCCCGAAGAGAGCCTGATCGAACCGCTGCCGAACACGGGCGGGCGCAACGCGCACGGCCGTCTGACTGCGCGCGCGATCACGAGCATGGGCCGCCGCCGCTACTACCGCAAGATCGACTTCAAGCGCCAGAAGGACGGCGTGCCGGCCAAGGTTGTGGGCATCGAATACGACCCCAACCGCACCTGCTTCATCGCGCTGCTGAACTACAAGGACGGCGAGAAGCGCTACATCCTCGCGCCCAAGGGCCTGACCGTCGGGCAGACCGTGGAAAGCGGGGAGAACGTCGAGCCGGATCTGGGCAACGCGATGCCCCTGCGCTGCATGCCCCTCGGCAGCATCATCCACAACATCGAACTTCAGCCCGGCGCCGGCGGCAAGATGGTCCGCGCCGCGGGCGGCGAAGCGCGCCTGCTGGCGAAGGAAGGCCGCGAGGCCCACATCGTGCTGCCTTCGGGCGAGATGCGCAAGGTCCCGGTGGAATGCCGCGCGACGATCGGCCAGGTCGGCAACCTCGACCACCAGAACGTCGTCCTCGGCAAGGCCGGCCGCGCGTACTTCATGCTGCGCAAGCGCCCCACGACGCGCGGCATCGCCAAGAACCCCGTGGACCATCCGATGGGCGGCGGTTCGGCGAAGGGCAAGGGCCACATTCCGCAGTCGCCCACGGGCGTGCTGGCCAAGGGCGGCAAGACGCGCAAGAACAAGGCGCGGACGAACAACCAGATCATCCGCCGGCGCAAGGGCGCGGCGGTGCAGGTCGTGTAAGGCCGGCCGTATCGATTTTTGAGGAGACGCAACGGTGTCCAGGTCGCGTAAAAAAGGTCCGTACGTGGACGAGAAGCTTCAGCAGAAGGTCTCGAAGCAGAAGGAACGCGGCGGCCGCGAGCCCATCAAGACGTGGGCGCGCGACTGCACCATCCTTCCCGACTTCGTGGGCCACACCTTCATGGTCCACAACGGCAAGCAGCACATGAAGGTCTTCGCGACGGAAGAAATGGTCGGCCACAAGCTGGGCGAGTTCGCCCCGACGCGCGTCTTCCGCGCGCACTCGGGCGCGGGCGCCTC
Source organism: Planctomycetota bacterium (assembly GCA_026184295.1). Classification (GTDB taxonomy): domain Bacteria; phylum Planctomycetota; class SZUA-567; order H5-PLA8; family H5-PLA8; genus JACQFI01. The sequence goes on along the minus strand of JAHCJK010000024.1, from coordinate 34,058 downwards.
GGCCAAGGCCGCGACGGCCACGAAGGCGGCTCCGGCGGCCGCCGCGCCCAAGTCGTAAGCACACAGGCATCGGAACAGGGTCAAGACTGCGATGGGACAGATTTTCAGAAGCAAGATCGTCAGCCCGACGCGCGTCGAAAAGGGCAGCAAGGCCTCCAAGCGCGTGTATCCGGAAGGGCGCTACGGCGCGACCCTGCGCGGCATCCGCATCGCGCCCAACAAGGTCCGCCTCGTGGCCGACCAGATCCGCGGCGAACCCGTGGAACGGGCGCGCGAGATTCTGCGCTACTCGCACAAGAAGGCGGCGTACCTGATCGACCGCGTGCTGCTCAGCGCGCTCGGCAACGCCGACGTCAAGAGCCAGGGGCGCGTGGGCGCCGGCGACCTGTACGTCGCCGAGACCTACGTGGACGAAGGTTCGCGCCTCAAGCGCTTCCTGGCCGGCCCCAAGGGCGGCGCGCGCCCGATCCTGCGCCGCATGTGCCACATCACCGTCGTGCTGGGCGAACCGAAGGACGAGGCGGCGGAGGCCCCCAAGGCCGCGACCGCCAAGGAAGAACCCAAGGACGGCGGCAAGCCCAAGAAGAAGGCGGCCAAGAAGGAAAAGGCCGAAGCCAAGTAGCGGCCGGACGGATGGAGCGGGCGAAGGCCCGCGGAACGCAAGGAGAGCGACAGTGGGTCAGAAGTGTCACCCCTACGGCTTCCGGGTCGGGATCACCCGCCCGTGGACCTCGCGCTGGTACGCCCGCAAGAAGGACTTCGGGTCGTACCTGGTCGAAGACCAGCGCATCAAGAAGTTCATCAAGTCGCGCCTCCCGCAGGCGGGGATCTCGAAGATCGAGATCGAACGCGGCGGGGACGAGACGAGCATCTTCCTGTACTCGTCGCGCCCGGGCGTCGTGATCGGCAAGAAGGGCGCCGAGATCGACAAGCTCCGCGAGGAACTGGCCAAGTTCGGCGGCGGCGCGGAGAGCAAGAAGATCCAGGTGAACATCCGCGAAGTCACCAAGCCGGAGATCGACGCGCAGCTCGTGGCCGAAGGCATCGGCGAACAGCTCCTCAAGCGCGCCAGCTTCCGCCGCGCGATGAAGAAGGCGGTCGAGACCTGCCAGAGCCAGGGCGCGCTGGGCGTGAAGATCGTCTGCGCCGGGCGCCTGGGCGGCGCGGAAATCGCCCGCACGGAAAAGTACATGGTCGGCTCGCTGCCCCTCCACACGCTCAAGGCCGACGTCGATTACGGCTTCGGCGAAGCCGCCACGCCCTACGGCGTGATCGGGATCAAGGTGTGGATCTACAAGGGCGCGATTCAGGAACAGAAGGAGGCCGTGACCGATGGCCCTGATGCCTAAGCGGGTGATGCACCGCAAAGCCCAGCGTGGAAAAGTCCGCGGCAGCGCCACGCGCGGCAACTACGTCGCCTTCGGCGATTACGGCATCATGTCGCTGGATGCCGGCTGGATCACCGCGCAGCAGTTGGAAGCCGCCCGCGTCGTGCTCTCGCGCTCGCTGGGCAACGAAGGCCGCTACTGGTGCCGCGTCTTCCCGCACAAGCCCGTGACGGCGAAGCCGGCCGAAACCCGCCAGGGCGGCGGCAAGGGCGACGTCGAGTACTGGGCCGCGGTGGTGAAGCCCGGCACGATCATGTTCGAGGTGCAGGGCGTGATGGAATCGGTCGCCCGCGAGATCTTCCGCAAGCAGTCGGGCAAGCTGCCCGTGCGGGTGAAATTCATCGCGCGCCGCCCGACCATTTAAGCGCGACGGCATAACGGACGAAACCTAACGCTTCGGAAGGCAAGGACGGAAGAAACGTGAGCACGATCAAGGCCCAGAATCTGCGCGAGAAGACCGACCAGGAACTCCTGGATCAGATCGCGCAGGAAAAGAAGCGCATCTTCGACGCCACGGTGCGCGGCGCCAGCGGCGAGGCGATCAAGCCCCACGAGAAGCGCGAAGGCAAGCGCCTGATCGCGCGGATCCAGACGATCCTGCGCGAACGCGCCCTGCGCGCGAAGCTCGAGGCCAGGATCGCGAAGCTCCAGCCCGCGTCGCTCAAGGCGGCCCCGAAGTTCGCCAACCTGGCCAAGCGCGAGGCGCGCCCGCAGACGAGCCGCATCCGCGCGCGCCACTGGTCGCCGGCCAGCGAGGCCGACCGGGCGGCGGTGAACCTGGCCGAAGCCAAGCGCCAGCGCGCCGCGCTGCAGCGCCAGGACGTGGGGCAGGGCAAGTAGGTTTTCGGCGCCCCGGCCCGGTGGCCGGCGCGCGGATGAGAAACAGAGACCGAGGACGGACGATCCATGGCGGTTGAGACGGCGGAAAAGGAAACGGCCCAGGCGCGCAACCTGCGCACCGAGATCGGCATCGTGACGAGCGACAAGCGTCAGAAGACGATCACGGTGGAAGTGAAGCACATGGTCAAGCACGCGCAGTACGGCAAGTACATCTACCGTTCGACGAAGCTGCACGCGCACGACGAGAAGAACGAGGCCAAGCGCGGCGACCGCGTCGAGATCTTCGAGGCGCGTCCGCTCTCGAAGCAGAAGCGCTGGCGCCTGCTGCGCATCGTCGAACGCGCGGCCGACCTGGCGGGCATCGAAGTGAAGGAAGTGGAAGTGACGGGCGCGAAGCCGAAGCCGGCTCCCGAAGCGAAGACCGAAGAAAAGAAGGCCTAGGAAGAGCGGGAAGGAACGCGGCCAACGGGCCGGTTGGGAAGATAAATCATGATTCAAGAACACACGATGCTGGACGTGGCCGACAACACCGGCGCGCGCACGGCGATGTGCATCAAGGTGCTGGGCGGGACCAAGCGCCGCTACGCGTCGATCGGCGACATCATCGTCTGCGCGGTCAAGAAGGTGCAGGCGGGCAGCGAGTTCATGACCACGTCGAAGAAGGACAAGAAGAAGCTGGTCGTGCGCGGCGTGGTCGTGCGCACCAAGTCGCCGGTGCGCCGCGCGGACGGTTCGACGGTGCGCTTCGACAACAACGCCGTCGTGCTGATCACGCCCGAGAAGGAGCCGCGCGGCACGCGCATCTTCGGGCCGGTGGCGCGCGAGTTGCGCTCGAAGGGCTTCATGAAGATCGTCTCGCTGGCGGCCGAAGTCGTCTGACCGCGGCGAAGGATGAACGGAAAGGGCGTTTGAGATGGTCAAGACCGAGATCTGCAAAGGCGACAAGGTCCAGTTCGTGAGCGGGTACGGCCGCAACTACGTGGACGAGAAGACCAAGAAGCCGGTCGTCTGCACGGTGCTGAAGGTGGACCGCATCAAGGGCCTGGCGGTGCTGGACATGCCGCGCCAGAAGGCCAAGCGCGGGGAGCAGGAGAAGCCGCGCAAGGGCGTCGAGGTGTGGAAGACGGTGCGCTACAACCCCAAGAGCGGCGAAGCGGGCGGCCTGAAGATTCAGAAGCGCCCCGTCCACGTGTCGAACTTGAAGATCGTGGAAAAGGCGGAACGGCGCGAGTTCGGAGCAAAAGCCTGAGTCCGGTAACGTCCGGCGATAGAGGCGAAGGAAAAGCGTAAGCCATGGCAGACGAAGAAAAGAAAGAACAGCCCAAGCCCGCCGCGAAGCCCGCGGCCAAGGCCGACGGCGGCAAGAAGTCCGAAGGCGGGGAGCGCGCCAAGCCGGTGAAGGTCCGGATGCGCGAGCGCTACCAGGCGGACATCGTGCCGAAGCTGATGCAGAAGCTTCAGGTGAAGAACAAGATGGCGGTCCCGAAGCTGACCAAGATCTGCCTGAACGTCGGCTTCGGCAAGGCGGCCACCGAGAACCTGCCCAAGCTGATGGAACAGTGCCTGAGCGACATCACGGCGATCAGCGGCCAGAAGGCGGTGGTGACGAAGTCGAAGAAGTCGATCTCGAACTTCAAGCTGCGCCAGGGCATGCAGGTCGGCTGCCGCGTGACGCTGCGCGGAACGGTGATGTGGGAGTTCTTCGACCGCCTGGTGAACGTGGCGATTCCGCGTATCCGCGACTTCCGCGGGGTCTCGCCGCGCTCGTTCGACGGCCGCGGGAACTACTCGCTGGGCCTCCAGGAACAGACGGTCTTCCCGGAGATCGATTCGGACAAGGTGGAGTTCGTGCACGGGATGGACATCACCATCTGCACGACGGCCCGGAACAACCAGCAGGCGTTTGAGTTGCTCAAGGAAATGGGGATGCCTTTCCGCGAGCGGTAAACGGAACGGAATCAGGAGCCAGGCGATGGCCAGCATTCGGTGGAAGGTGAAGTGCAAGGCGAAGCCAAAGTTTTCGACGCGGTCGTACAACCGCTGCGAACTCTGCGGGCGGTCGCGGAGCTATTACCGCAAGTTCAAGATCTGCCGCCTTTGCTTCCGCAAGCTGGCGCACGCGGGCGAGATTCCCGGGGTCAAGAAGTCGAGCTGGTAAGACGTGCCGCGGGCCTTCCGCCGCTTATGGGATGAGCGGGGGAGGGGCGGACCGGAAACGAAGATTCAGGAGCCGTATCCATGCCTGTGACCGACCCGATCGCCGATATGCTGACGCGCATCCGCAATGCCGTGCGGATCAAGGAAGACGAAGTGCGCGTGAGCAGCTCGAAGATCGTCGTCTCGATCGCCGAGACGCTGAAGAAGGAAGGCTTCATCCACGACTTCTCGATCGCGAAGAACGAAAAGATCGCGGTGCAGAACGACGTGATGATCAAGCTGAAGTACGGGCGCGGGGGCGAGCCGGCCATCACGCGGATCGACCGCGTCAGCAAGCCGGGGCGCCGCGTGTACCGGAAGAAGGAAGAACTGAAGCCCGTGCTGCGCGGGCTGGGCATCCTGGTCCTCAGCACCCCCAAGGGCGTGCTCTCGGACCGCGAGGCCCGCGACGCAAACGTCGGCGGAGAAGTGCTCTGCCAGGTTGAATGAGTGAACTGCCGTACGGAACGGGTGTGTTGTCGAACCCATTTGGCCGCTTGAGAACGAGAAGCCATGTCGCGCATCGGAAAAAAACCAGTCCCCATCCCCGCCGGCGTTGAAGTCAACGTCGCGGGACCGGTGGTCACGGTGAAGGGGCCCAAAGGCACGCTGAAGCAGGAAGTGACCGGTGCCATCAGCGTCGAGGTCGATACCCAGGCCAAGGAAATCCGCGTCAAGCGCGGCTCCGACCTGCGCATCGACCGCGCCAAACACGGGCTCTACCGCGCCCTGCTGGCGAACATGATGTTGGGAGTCACGAAAGGCTACGAGAAGCGCCTGGAAATCCAGGGCGTCGGTTACCGCGCCCAGCTTTCCGGCAAGCGCCTGCAGCTCTTCGTCGGCTACAACACCAAGGTCCCGGAGATCTTCATGATCCCCGACGGCGTGACGGTGCAGTGCCCCACGCAGACGGAGATCGTGGTGACCGGCATCGACAAGCAGCTCGTCGGCCAGGTGGCGGCCTCGATCCGCAGCGTCCGCACGCCGGACGTCTACAAGGGCAAGGGCGTGCGCTACCAGGGCGAACAGGTGCGCAAGCTGGAAGGCAAGACGGTCGGCGCGACGGGCGCCAAGTAACGCGGTTCGGACCGCATCGGAGTGGATGGAACATGAGCAAGTTTTCGTCGGAAGAGATTCGCAGGCGCAAGCACGTTCGCGTGCGCAAGACCGTGCTGGGCACGCCCGACCGCCCGCGCCTGAACGTGTACCGCAGCTCGAAGCACATCGAGGCGCAGGTGATCGACGACATCGGCGGCCTGACGCTCGCGTCGGCCTCCTCGCGCGGCAAGGATTTCCGCGCGCAGATGAAGAACGGCGCCTCGAAAAAGGCCGCGCGCGCGATCGGCAAGACCATCGCCGAACTGGCCAAGGCCAAGGGCGTGGTCGCGGTCGTGTTCGACCGCGGCGGGTACCTGTACCACGGGCGGATCAAGGAACTGGCGGACGGAGCCCGCGAGGGCGGGTTGAAGTTCTAGGCGGACATGCCGCGAGACGGAATTCGGGAGGTGTGGATTGGTAGCTGAGCGGATCGAAGCTTCGGGCCTGAACCTGGAAGAGCGCATCGTGGACATCTGGCGCTGCGCCAAGGTAATCAAGGGCGGCCGGCGCTTCACGTTTGCCGCCATGGCGGTCGTGGGCAACGGCCACGGCATCGCCGGCATGGGGTACGGCAAGGGGCGCGAAGTGCCCATCGCCATCGAGAAGGCGGTCAAGGACGCCAAGAAGCACCTCGTCCGCGTCCCGACCTACGGTTCGACGATCCCCCACGAAGTCCGCGGCAAGTACGCGACGGCGGCGGTGGTGATGATCCCCGCGCTGCCCGGCACGGGCGTGATCGCGGGCCAGGCCGTCCGCGCGGTGCTCGACAGCATCGGCATCCGCGACGTGCTCACCAAGTCCGTCGGCGGGAACAACAACGCCAAGAACCTGGTCAAGGCCACCTTCGAGGCCCTGCTCCAGCTCCGCAACCGCGAGGACATCGCGGCGCTGCGCGGCGTGACGATCCAGGACGACCCGGTGCTCGTGCAGAGCCTGCGCGTGCATCAGTCGGAACCGCAGCGCCAGCGCCCGGTCATGCACGAAGACCGGCCCCGCCGCCGCGGGCCCCGCCGCGACAAGGATGGCGCGGGACAGTCGTCGGCTTCGCCCGCGGTGCAGGCCGCGGCGGCCGCACCGGCCGCGGAAGAGAAGAAGAAGAGCGAGTAGTCTGTTCGCGGCGCGCGCGCGCGCCGCCTAAGGGAGGCATTCCAGTCATGCAGTTGCACGAACCCCGCTCGGCGAACCTCGGTAAGCGGCGCAAGGTCCGCGTCGGTCGCGGCCCCGGAAGCGGCATCGGCAAGACCAGCGGCCGCGGCCTGGAAGGCGCGACCTCGCGCTCCGGCTGGGCGATGAAGGTCACCTACGAAGGCGGGCAGATGCCCCTCTTCCGCCGCCTGCCCAAGCGCGGCTTCGTGAACGGCGCGTTCAAGACCGTCTACGCGGTGGTCAACGTCGGCGCGCTGAGCATCTACCCGGCCGGTTCGACGGTCGGGCGCAAGGAACTTGAAGAGAAGGGCCTGCTCAAGCTCGACAAGAACACCCCGATCAAGGTGCTGGGCGGCGGCGAACTGAGCGTGGCGCTGACGGTGCAGGCCAGCCACTTCAGCAAGAGCGCAGAGGCGAAGATCGAGAAGGCCGGCGGCAAGACCGAATGGCTGAACGGCAAGCCCAAGAAGGCCGCGCCCAACTTCGCGGCCATCGGCAAGGCCAAGTCGCTTGAAAAGGCCATCGCCGAAGCCAAGACCCAGAAGGTCGCCAAGCCGGTCAAGGGCGCCAAGGAAAAGGCCGCCAAGCCCGCCGCGGCCCCCAAGCCCGAAGGCGGCGCGAAGCCCGAAGAGAAAAAATAGCTTCGCGGAGAAGGCCGGAGCGTCCTATAGTAGGAGCGCTGGAACGGACACAAGGGGCGGCAAGGATCCTGCATGTTCTCCGCGTTTTCGAACATCGCCAAGATTCCGGAGTTGCGGAAAAAGCTTGGCTTCACCCTGGGCATCCTCATCCTCAGCCGGTTGGGCGTCTTCATCCCGTTGCCGGGCATCAACCTGGCCGCGGTGCAGAAGGCGATCACCTCGACCAAGGAATCGGGTTTTGGCCAGGTCTTCGGCATCCTGGACATGTTCTCGGGCGGCGGGCTGAACAACGCCTCCATCTTCGCCCTGGGCATCATGCCCTACATCTCGGCCTCCATCATCTTCCAGTTGCTCACCGCCATCGTGCCCAGCCTGCAAAAGGTCGCGAAGGACGGCGAGAGCGGCCGGCGCAAGATCACGCAGTGGACGCGCTACGCGACCATCGCGCTCTGTCTCGTGCAGGCCTTCATCATCTGCAGCGCGCTGCAGTCGCACACGATCTCCGGCGGCCTGGGCATGGTGCAGACGCCGGGCCTCTGGTTCCTGGTGCAGTCGGCCGTCATTCTCGCGGCCGGCACGGCCTTCCTGATGTGGCTGGGCGAACAGATCGACGAGTTCGGCATCGGCAACGGCATGTCGCTGATCATCATGATCGGCATCACCTCGCGCCTGCCGGTGGCGTTCGAGACCATCTTCCGGCGCTTCGACCCCGCGCTGGAGGCCTCGCCCAGCGCGATCGGGCCGAGCGAAATCCTGACCCTGGCGGTGCTCTTCGTGGCCATGGTCGTCGCGGTCGTCTACGTCACCGAAGCGACGCGCCGCATCCCCATGCACACGCCCAAGCGCACGCGCGTGGGCTTCCGCCAGCAGCACTACCTGCCGCTCAAGATCAACGCCTCCGGCGTCATCGCCATCATCTTCGCGCAGTCGCTGATGATCCTGCCCAGCTTCCTGGCCATGCTGCCGTGGACCTGGTCGCGCGAACTGATGAACTTCATCGCGCCGCACAACTCCTTCCTGTACATGACCGTCTACCTGCTCCTGATCGTCTTCTTCTCCTACTTCTACACGGCGGTGCTCTTCGACCCCAAGGAGCAGGCGGAATCGTTCAAGCAGTACGGCATGTTCATCCCCGGCATCCGCCCGGGCAACGACACGCGCGTGTACCTGGAAGCGGTGATGAACCGCATCACGTTCGCGGGCGCGATCTTCGTCGCGGTGATCGCGATCATGCCGCAGTTGATCCAGAGCAACATGAAGGTCGATTACGACATCTCCGGCTTCTTCGGCGGCACCGGCCTGCTGATCGTCGTCGGCGTGGCGCTGGACGTGATCAACCGCATCGAATCGCACATGCTTATGGAGCGCTACGAGGGCTTCCTCAAGGGCGGCGGGCGCATTCGAGGCCGCCGCTCCCAGTGACGCGGCCGCGCGCCGCGCGCGCGCCTGCCGCGTCCCGGCCCCCCGCGGGCCGGACTCTTCCGGGAAGGTTCCGCCTGTGGGTGTGATCTACTACTCCGAACGCCAGATCGAAAAGATCCGGGAATCGGGCCGCATCGTCGGCGAATGCCTGCAACTGACCCGCGAGATGGTCGCGCCCGGCGTCACCACCCGCCAGATCGAGAAGGCCATCGCCGAGCACATCAAGAAGCGCGGCGGCACCTCGCCCTTCTTCGGCTACGAACTTCCCGGCAAGGTCCCCTTTCCCTGCCACATCTGCGCCTCGGTCAACGAGGTGGTCGTCCACGGGCTCTCCGACGACGAACCGCTCAAGGAAGGCGACCTCGTCGCCATCGACTGCGGCGTGCGCAAGGAAGGCTACATCGGCGACTCCGCCTGGACCTTTCCCGTCGGCAAGGTGGACGAGACCGCGCAGCGCCTCCTGAAGTGCGGCGAAGAGGCCCTCTACGCCGGCATCCACGCCGCCAAGCCGCGCGGGACGATCGCGGACATCTCCAAGGCCGTGCAGAAGGTCGTCGAGGCCGAGAAGTTCGCGGTCGTGCGCGACTACGTCGGCCACGGGGTGGGCCTTTCGCTTCACGAAGAACCGCAGGTCCCGAACTACTACTCGGCGGGCCAGAGCCTTCCGTTCCTGCGCCAGACGCTTAAGGCCGGCATGGTCTTCTGCATCGAACCGATGGTGAACGAAGGCACCGAGAAGGTCACCAGCGTCAACGGCGCGTGGCCGGTCAAGACCGCCGACGGCGGGCGCTCGGTCCACTTCGAGCACACCGTCGCGATCTTCCAGGACCGCCTGGAAATCCTCACCAAGCAGTAGCCTTCGCCCACATCCTGCCTGTGGATTAGATTTCGTACGTCAGCGCCTGCTCGGCCATGTTGGGGACCACGCGCATCAGCGTGCCGCCGGCGAGGGCGGGGTGTTTCGCCAGCACCGTCTGCCGCGCGGCGTCGAGCGCGTCCTGCACGGAGCGGAAGGGCTCGCTGGTCTGCGCGAGCAGGTTCGCTTCGCCGAGCACCTCGCCCAGGTGCGAGCGGGCGACGCGCTCGCGCAGGTCCGCGCGCAGGCCGCAAAGGATCATCCGCCCGCCGCTTTCCTGGTAATGCTTCGCGAAGGCCGCGAGCGTCTCGCTGGCGGTCGCGTCGATGGCGTGCGCGCGGCGCAGCCGCACGATGATCGCCTTCGCGCCCTTCGCGGCGATCGCTTCCAGCTTGGCTTCCAGGTCCTCGACGATGCCGAAAAAGAGGTCGCCTTCGAGCTGCAGGAGCACCACGGGCGCGCGCCCGGTCTCCGCGTCGATCTCCGTCTCGCGGAAGGTGCCCGCGGGCGAGCGCGCCATCTCGACCATGTGGAGCACCCCCGCGCGGCGCACGAGCATCAGCAGCGAGACCAGCACGCCGAGGTAGATCGCGTACTCGATCTCGAAGACGAGCGTCGAGACGAACGTGATCACCAGCACCGCCGCGTCGGTGCGGCTCCAGCGCCAGACGTAGCGCGCGGCCTGCAGGTCCACCATGTTCCAGGCGATCCACATCACCAGCGCGCCCAGGCAGGCCTTGGGGACGTAGTGCGCCCACGGCGCGAGCACCAGCATGATCGCCAGGACGGTCAGCCCGGCGAAGACGCCCACCCAGCGCGTCTTCGAGCCCATCTGCAGGTTGATCGCGCTGCGCGTCCAGCTCGCCGACGACGGCATGCAGCCCAGAAACGCGCCGACCACGTTGCCCACGCCCTTGGCGAAGAGTTCCTGGTTGGCGAAGAACTTCACGCGCGCCTTGGCCGAGAGCGCCTTGCCGATGCTGATCGCTTCGACCATGCCCAGCAGCGCGATGGCGAAGCTCGGCGCGAGGATCGTCTCCAGCGTCGCATAGGAATAATCCGGGAGCGTCAGCCCCGGCAGCGCCCGCGGGACCTCGCCGACCACCGAGACGGCGTGTTCGCCTCTGTCCCACCCGAACAGCCACACGGCCGCGCCGGAGAGCGCGACCGCGATCATCGCGCCGGGGATCAGCCGCGAGATCTTCGCGCAGACCACCACCACGGCCAGCGAGATCGCCGCGAGGCCCAGGGCGCGCGGATCGGCGGCGCCGGCGTTCCGCGCCAGGTGGCCCAGGGTCTCGATCAGGCGCGGCGAGGACGGCACGTGCAGGCCCGCCACGTTGCGGATCTGGTCGCAAAAGATCAGGGTCGCGGCGCCGAGCGTGAAGCCGACCAGCACCGCCTGCGAGACGAAGCGCCCGAAGCTGCCCAGCTTGAAGACGCCCGCGAAGACCTGGATCAGGCCCATCATCAGCGTGATCGTGAGCATCAGCGTGACGATGCGTTCGGGGGAGGGGGCCTGGCCGTCGGCGGCGGCGAGGGTCGCGACCATCGCGCCGATGACCAGCGCGGACGTGTTCGTCGCGCCCGTGATCAGAAAGGGGGAACTGCGGATCAGCGCCGCGACGATGGTGGGCACGATCATCGCGTACAGGCCGTACTCGGGCGGCACGTTGGCGATCAGCGCGAAGGCGATGCCCTGCGGCACGGCCAGCACGCCCGTGGTCATCCCCGCCAGCAGGTCGCAGCGCAGGTCGGCCCACAGGTTGGAGGATGCGCGCGTCGCGGAGTCGGAAGCGGTCAGTTCGGCCGAAGACGTGGGCGTAGCCATGCCCGGGTATTGTGCCATCATCCGCCCGCTTTTTGTAGTACGAGAATCCCGCGCTCCCTATGAAAGAAGGCGCGCGAGGCCCCGGACGTTTGCGGGAAGGCGGATTCCGGCTACGGCGCGGTCTTGCCGCCGAAGGTCTCGACGACGTCCAGCAGCGTCTCGTTGCCGAAGACGTCCACGTTGGCGCCGCGGACGCGCAGGTCGCGCGGGCCCGTCCAGACCGCGGACTGGATGGAGCGCCGCGTCGAGAGCCAGCCGGTCTGCAGGACGCTCGCGTCGCCCAGCAGCAGGCGGCCGCTCAGATCGAAGACGTAGGCCTCGCAGTAGGTGTCCGAGAGCGGAAAGACTTCGCCCTGCGCGAGCAGCGAGATGTATCCGGCGTCGGGCGAGAACTGCGGCACCGAGATCGGCCGGGGAATGCGCGCGATCGCCTTGGTGCCTTCCGGCAGCCCCGCGATCTGCACGGCCGAACTGGTCAGGAGCGCGGTGCAGAGCCGGCGTTCGCTGTACTTGCGGTCGGCGCCGAGCACGCGCGTGGGCCGCAGGAAAGCGCTCGGGATCACGTATTCGGTGATCTCCACCCACGTGCCCATCGTCCGGTCCGCGTTCTTCGTCTCGTCGCTCAGGCGCACCTGCTTGTACTTCAGGCCGCGCAGTTCGCCCGGCAGGCGGTTCAGTTCGTCCTTGAGCGGGCCGTTGAAGGCCAGGCCCAGCTTCAGCGCCTGGTCGGCGCGCCGGTCGGTCTCGGGGCGGTTCTCCAGCGCGAAGGAGATGGCCGAAAGCCCCGCCGCGTATTCCGCCTGCGGAAAACCCCTGCTGCGCGCGGCGGCCTCCCAGCGTTCGCCCGCGCCCACCATCTCGCCGCTCTCGAAGAGCGCCATCGCCTCCTGGAACTTCACGCCGCCCACGAAATCTTCCGACGGGCAGACCTTCTCCGCCTGCTGGTACTCGGCCATCGCGGTCGCGTAGTCGCCTTTCACCCGCGCCAGCAGCGCGTTGCGCAGCGGGATCAGCAGCTTGTCGTTCGGCGCGGCGGCGAGGTACGTCTCCATCTCCTTCACGACTTCCTGCGCGTCGGTGCCCGCGCGCTGCGGCAGGCCGCTGTTCGGCGGGAAGATAAAGCCCAGGCCCGAGGGCCCGATGGGGTAGAGCAGGTGCGCCTTCTCGAACGACTCGCTGGCCCGCGCGCCCTCGTTCGTCGCCAGGTACGCGCGCGCTTCCGCGCGGTCGAAGGCCCCGGGGTCTTCGGGCGCGGGCGGCGTCTCGCGGGCCTTCAGCGCCGCGGGCAGCGCCTTGGCGGCTTCGCCCTGCTGGATGTAGTAGCGGCTCGCCGCGAGGTACTGGTCGGCCGTGCGCGGATAGTAGCGGGCTTTGCCCGGCGTCCCGATCGCCAGGCCCGCCGAGGAGAGCCACGCCCAGCGTTCGGGCGCCTTGCGCCGGACGGTGCGCGGATCGAGCGCGTGGCCGCCCAGCAGTTCGGGGCTGTTGCCGTCCAGCTTCTGAAACTGCCCGTTGGCGAAGGTGAGCGTGTAGACGTGGTAATGCACGCGCCCGTTGCTGGGGCTCGCCATGGTCAGCGTCGCGGTCTTGCCGTCCTCGGCCACCACCACGATCAGCGGGCTCGAAAGCCCCGCCGGCAGCGTGTAGCTGCGCGGCTGCTGCCCGTCGCGGCGGATCGTCCAGACGTTCCGCCCGCCCGGCGCGTAGAAGAGAAAGCGGTCGCTGTCGGGAAACGCGTGGATCACGTACGGCGCGGCCGTGGGTTCGTCCTGGTCGGCGGTGGGAAAGATCGCCTTCGGCTGCAGGTGCTGCTGGTCGAGTTCCAGCGAGGCGATGAACGGATGCCCGTTGGGCTCGTTCGCCGGGCGCTGGGAGTACATCAGCACGCGCCCGTTGGGCGAAAGGCAGGGGAAGTAGACGTCGCCGCCCAGGTCCAGCTTGTTGCGCTGGCGGTTGTTCACGTTCCAGAATTCCAGGCGCAGCGGCGCGCCGGGGCGCGCTTCGTTGGCCGTGCAGAGAATCCCGACGGAGCCGTCGGACGAGAGCTGGAAGTTCACGATATGCTGGTTGGGCATGTCGAGGATCGACTCGTTCTGCCCTTCGCCCAGCTTCAGTCCGCCGGGCTTATGCAGCATGATCGCGTTGTAGAACCCCTGCGCGTCGCGCCGCCCCAGGAAATACAGCGACGGCCCTTCCGGCACCCAGTAGGGGAAGGCCGCGTCCTTCTCGAGCAGCTTCGCTTCGCCGCCGTCGTCTTCGGGATCGACGATGTAGACGGACGTGTCGAGCCCGCCCGCGGGGTTCTTGGCGTAGCTCGTGTAGGCCACGTACTGGCCGTCGGGCGACCACTGCGGCCCGCGCAGTTCGTGGCAGCCGCAGAGCGCCAGGACCGCACACAGGCCGGCCGACAGGACGCCGGCACGCGAAAGCTTCGATCGATGGGGCACGGAGGTACCTCCCAGGAGATTCATACATCTCCTTGGGATGGTGGTCACTTGCAAAAACGGAGTCGAACTAGCGTCGAGGGCGGATCACGCGCGAAGAGCGCTTCAGGATGGTACGGACACTGGCCAGCTTGCGGGTCTCGTCGCCTACGTCGCCGCCTTTGGGCGATTCGGCTTCTTCCACCAGGTCCATCAATTGGTTGTAGCGGTTGATGTCCATCAGGACGGCCTTGGCCTTGCCGTCTTCCGTGATGTAACAGGGTTCCCCTGAATCGACGACATGCTTGAGATAGTGCTGAGGCGAAGCCTTAAGTTCCTGGGAAGGAACGAATCTTCCGATCGGCATGGCGACCTCCTGACGTACGAAACCCCTGAGCAGCGCTCAGTCCCCCAGCACCCCGGTCGTTTAAGTCGTGTGCACCGCGTGAGCCGAGACGCGCCAACCGTCTCTATAACATCAATCTACCAAACGTTTTCAAGAACGTCAAGGCGTTCGTCTTATCCCGCATGCGGGCACGACTTGTGAGTTCCAAGGCGCGCTTTTTCTGCACAAGAGCCTGCGAACGGCAAAATACTTTTGCGAATCCGCTTGAATAGGCAACCAAATGGTTGCATAATGACGTTCGTGAACGAGGAGAGCGTATTCCGCGCATTGGCCGATGGCGCCCGCCGCAAGCTTCTGGACCGGCTCCACGCGAACAACGGCCAGACCCTCGGGCAGCTTTGCGCGGAGATGGACTGCACGCGGCAAGGCGTCACCAAACATCTGAACATCCTGGAAGAAGCGAACCTGGTCGTGACCGTGTGGCGCGGCCGGGAAAAACTCCACTACCTCAATCCGGTTCCGATTCACGAGATGGCGGAGCGGTGGATCAGCAAATTCGAACGCCAACGGTTGGCGGCGATGCATCAACTCAAGCAGGCATTGGAGGGGGACGACCGATGAGTAAGCCCGAGTTTGTCTACGTAACGTACATCCGGACGACGCTGGAGAAGCTTTGGGAGGCACTGACCAAGGCGGAGTTCACCGAGCAATACTGGCACGGCACGCTCTGGAAAGGGGAGGTGAAGCCCGGCGCGGAGTTCGACGCCGTACAGCGCGACGGCGCCGCGAACTTCCGCGTGCGCATCCTCGAGTGCGAACGCCCGCGCAAGCTTGTCTACACGTTTAAGGCGCTGAGCTTCAAAGCCGCGCCGGACGAAGCGCCCTCGCAGGTGACGTACATCCTCGAGCCCGACGGCGAGCAGGTGCGCATGACGCTGATTCACGAGAAGTTCCCGGCGGACTCGAAGGTGCTGCCGGCGATCCAGGGCGGTTGGCCGGGGATCCTCGCCAGCCTCAAGTCGCTCCTCGAGACCGGCAAGCCGCTCAGCATGACTTCGGCTTGCGGCAAGCGCAGCCACCAGGCGGAACCGACCGCAGCCGCGCGCGCGTAATACCTGGGGAGCGCCGTGCCGGCCGCGGTGCGCGCCGGCACGGGCCTCCCCAGTTTCGTTCCGAGTACTTACACCCTATGATGACTGGAGATCCATCGGCGCCTGGGCATGGCCTCCCGTTGGACGGGCAAGAACAGGTCGGGGAAGGGCCGCCAGGGCCGCTAAAGGACCTTTTAGAGCCCGGACGGGCCAGGAATTCGACACAATCTTTGAAGGTCTTTTAGAAATTGTGAAGATTTTCAGTCTCGGATCGAAGTGCAAGTCTTTTGTTTGTAACGTGTTGCGGTGCGTTAAAAATAGTGCGTGAATCTGGCTCGCGAAAGATTCAAACGATCTTGACACCTGTGCATCGGCTGAGTATAAAGCGTAGGTCCTGCTTGGAAAGGGGACCATGCAAAGCAGGCGGCAGATACCGGCGCTACTCTCCGGAATCCCGCGGTGTGATGTCCACGGGACATACGGAAGAGAAAAAAGCGCAGGGTCTTTTGTCGTCTGATGGCATAGCGCTCTTTGACAAGTTCATAGGCAGTTAACACGTTCTTACTAGTTCAAGTGTGAGTCCAGCCACTCTGAGCCAAGACAGGAATGGCCGTGAGGTCATGCCTGTGGCGGACAGAGGCTGCGATAAAATGACGACCGAGCACACAGAACGTGACTACACGTTCGTGATGCATACGGATGAACCTGAAAAAAGACGCAAGTCAATTGAAGGGTTTGATCCTGGCTCAGAACGAACGTTGGCGGCGTGGTTGAGGCATGCAAGTCGCACGAGAACGGAGGGGCAACTCTCCTAGTAAAGTGGCGGAAGGGTGAGTAACGGGTAGATAACGTACCCTGGAGATGGGCATAACGGACCGAAAGGTCCGCTAATTCCCGATGAGACCACAGGTGGTTCGCCACCAGAGGTCAAAAGCGTGGGACCTTCGGGCCATGCGCTCTAGGATCGGTCTGCTCCCTACCAGCTAGTTGGCGGGGTAATGGCCCACCAAGGCTTCGACGGGTACCCGGGCTAAGAGGCTGACCGGGCACATCGGCACTGAGACACTGGCCGGACACCTACGGGTGGCTGCAGTTCGGAATATTCGGCAATGGGCGAAAGCCTGACCGAGCGACGCCGCGTGCGGGATGAAGGCCCTCTGGGTTGTAAACCGCTGTCACAGGTTACCAAATAATTGGGTGTTAACAGCATCCAGTTTTGAGTTAAGCTTGAGAGGAAGCCCCCGCTAATCACGTGCCAGCAGCGGCGGTAATACGTGAGGGGCAAACGTTGTTCGGTGTCACTGGGCTTAAAGGGCGCGTAGGTGGCTGCGTAAGTAAGGTGTGAAAGCCCTCCGCTTACCGGGGGAATTGCGCCTTAAACTGCGTGGCTTGAGGGCCAGAGGGGTAGGAGGAACTCCAGGTGTAGCGGTGAAATGCGTAGATATCTGGGGGAAGGCCGGCGGCGAAGGCGTCCTACTGGCTGGTTCCTGACACTGAGGCGCGAAAGCGTGGGGAGCAAACAGGATTAGATACCCTGGTAGTCCACGCCCTAAACGATGGATACTACGTAGGGGCCCCTCCAAGGGGGTCCTTTCCGGAGTGAAAACGTTAAGTATCCCGCCTGGGGAGTATGGTCGCAAGGCTGAAACTCAAAGGAATTGACGGGGGCTCACACAAGCGGTGGAGCATGTTGCTCAATTCGATGCAACGCGAAGAACCTTACCCGGGCTCGAAGCGTACGGATTAGCTCTATGAAAGTAGAGTGACACCTTAACCGGTGGAACGTACGTAGGTGTTGCATGGCTGTCGTCAGCTCGTGTCGTGAGATGTCGGGTTAAGTCCCTTAACGAGCGAAACCCCTGTTTCTAGTTGCTAACGGGTAATGCCGAGGACTCTAGAGAGACTGCCGGTGTTAAACCGGAGGAAGGTGGGGATGACGTCAAGTCATCATGGCCCTTACGTCCGGGGCGGCAAACGTGCTACAATGGTTGGTACAGCGCGAAGCGAGACCGCAAGGTGGAGCAAATCGCTTAAAACCAGCCCCAGTTCAGATTGGGAGGCTGCAACTCGCCCCCATGAAGCCGGAATCGCTAGTAATCGGGGATCAGCCACGCCCCGGTGAATATGTTCCTGAGCCTTGTACACACCGCCCGTCAAGCCACGAAAGCCGGGAGTACCCGAAGTCGCCCTTAAAAGCGCCCACGGTAATACCGGTGATTGGGACTAAGTCGTAACAAGGTAGCCGTAGGGGAACCTGCGGCTGGATCACCTCCTTTCTAAGAGGAAAATCTTAGACCCGCTCCAAGCCTTCGGGCAAGGACGGGTGATTCTTGGTCACACTTGAGTGAACGGACGTGTTAGCTGCCTATGACTTAAATAGATACGGTAGACGGAAGCCGCCTGGCGTGAGCCTGGCGGCGTCCTCAAACCGGCGGGCCCTTGAAGTGGAAGTGGGTCGGATTCAGCGGAAACTGCGCTGCCCGCCACGCCGCGATTGGTCTTGGGCTCGTAGCTCAGTTGGTCAGAGCGCGTCCCTGATAAGGACGAGGTCGGCTGTTCGAATCAGCCCGGGCCCACCAATTTCGGGGACGTAGCTCAATTGGGAGAGCACGTGGTTTGCAACCACGAGGTTGCCGGTTCGAGCCCGGTCGTCTCCACCAAAAATGGAGCGCGAAGCTCGGAAGCAGTCTGAGGCAAGGAGAGCCGTTGGCGCGAATCGCTCTTCATAACTGATCTTCGGGTCCCAGCGACGCACCGGGACTCGGTGGTCGCGGGGTGGAGCAGCCTGGTAGCTCGTCGGGCTCATAACCCGGAGGTCGCAGGTTCAAATCCTGCCCCCGCTACCAAATTTAGAGATTGAGTGCAGAGGCCGCCGGCCGAAGGCCGATAGCTGTAAGCTGGCTTCTGACGGAAAAGTTTGGCTGTACGCTCTTTGACAATTGAAGATGGAAGATTGAAGCGGAACGATGTGGCGATGTTCACTGCTGATGTAACAGTGATTGCCGAAGAGTTCGTTCCTTGGTCCAACCCGATGTGCCGCCGCGAGGCGCCGCGCATCTTGAATTCATCTGAGCCTGAAGACGGCGGTGACGCCGGACTTGAGGGCCGGGGAATCGGATGAGGGTGGACAAGTTACTAAGGGTGTATGGTGGATGTCTTGGCGCTGAGAGGCGACGAAGGACGTGGTAAGCTGCGATAAGCCCCGGGGTGCTGCACACAAGTTTATCCGGGGATCTCCGAATGGGACAACCCAGTCCAGAGTAATCTGGATTTGCCTCTTTTGAATCCATAGAGAGAGGTTCAGCGAACGTGGGGAAGTGACACATCTCAGTACTCACAGGAAAAGAAATCAACCGAGATTCCGCTAGTAGAGGCGATCGAACGCGGAAGAGCCTAAACCGAGGTCCATGCAAATGGCCTCGGGGTCGTGGGACGCATTTAGGAAAAGCTAGCTTGGGCGAACCGTCTGGAACGACGGGCCACAGAAGGTGAAAGCCCTGTAGAACAAGTGATGCCTAGTACGAGCGTATCCCGAGTAGCACCGGGCACGGGAAATCCGGTGTGAATCAGGGGGGACCACCCTCCAAGGCTAAATACTACTCAGCGACCGATAACGAACCAGTAGCGCGAGCGAACGATGAAAAGAACCGGAAGGACCGGAGTTAAAAGAACCTGAAACCATACACTTACACAGCGGTTGGAGCCCCGCAAGGGGTGACAGCGTGCCTGTTGGATAATGAGTCCGCGAGTTGCTGGGTACGGCGAGGTTAAGCCCTTAAGGGGTGAAGCCGCAGGGAAACCGAGTCCGAAATGGGCGTTTAGTCGTCCTCAGCATACGCGAAGCCACAGCGATCTAACCTTGGGCAGGATGAAGTGGGAGTAATATCCCATGGAGGTCCGAACGTGTCTGTGTTGAAAAACGGTGCGATGACCTGAGGTTAGGAGTGATAGGCTAATCAAGCTTGGTGATATCTCGTTCTCCCCGAAATAGCCTTAGGGCTAGCGTCGGATAAGATAGCAAGTGGGGGTAGAGTACTGAATGGGCTAGGGGTTCTAACGAGCTACCAAACCCAATCCAACTCCGAATACCATTTGCCGTAATCCGGCAGTCGGACTGCGGGGGATAAGCTCCGTGGTCGAGAGGGAAACAGCCCAGATTACCGGCTAAGGCCCCAAATCTCGCTTTAGTTAATAAGGAGGTGAGAGTGCGAAGACAGCCAGGATGTTGGCTTAGAAGCAGCCACCATTTAAAAAGTGCGTAATAGCTTACTGGTCGAGCATTCTCGCGCCGATAATTACCGGGAATAAAGTGAGAGCCGAAGCCGTAACATGTATCGTCCTGCGTGACGGTACTTGGGTAGGGGAGCGCTGTACGGGAGATACAAGCGGGAGCGAGAGCGACCGTGGCGGCCCGTGCAGGTGATTATGCGGACACGAGTAGCGATAAAGGGAGCGAGAATCTCCCTCCCCGTAAGCCTAAGGTTTCCTGGGCCAGGTAACTCCGCCCAGGGTTAGGCGGGTCCTAAGGCGAGGCCGCGAGGCGTAGCCGATGGCAAGCCGGTTAATATTCCGGCCCCACCAGAAACCGTTCGATCTCCGGCGGGACACAGGTAGCCAAGGTCGGTCAAGCCATTAGCTGGCTGATCCATGGGATTACGGCGTTGAAGCCTCCAGGCAAATCCGGAGGCAGAGCCCGAGTCCTGATGGCAATGGGTGTGACAACCCAGAAGCGATCACAGCTAGACTGTCGAGAAAAGCGTCGGAGTTAGGCCAATGGTGCCCGTACCACAAACTGACACAGGTAGGCGAGGCGAGTAGCCTAAGGGGCTCGAGATAACTCTCGTGAAGGAACTCGGCAAATTTGCTCCGTAACTTCGGGAGAAGGAGCGCCTGGTAGGGGTGTTAAAGCCCCGAGAGGCCGCAGAGAAATGGTCCCTGGAACTGTTTACCAAAAACACAGGACTGCGCAAAGTCCCAACGACGACGTATGCAGTCTGACGCCTGCTCTGTGCTGGAAGGTTAAGGGAAGAGGTCAGGAGGTTCGCCTCCGAAGCCTCGAACCGAAGCCCCAGTTAACGGCGGCCGTAACTATGACGGTCCTAAGGTAGCGAAATTCCTTGTCGGGTAAGTTCCGACCTGCATGAATGGCGTAATAACAGGGGTACTGTCTCCACGAGAGGCTCGGCGAAACTGTAGCAGTGGTGAAGATGCCACTTACCCGCGACTAGACGGAAAGACCCTGTGGACCTTTACTGTACTCTACTATTGGGTCTTTGTACTCGTTGCGTAGGATAGGTGGGAGACTTCGAAGTCCCGATCTTGGTCGGGATGGAGTCAACGGTGAAATACCACCCTTCGTGTACGAAGATTCTAACCGGGATCCGTAATCCGGACTCGGGACCGTGGTAGACGGGCAGTTTGACTGGGGCGGTCCCCTCCCAAAGAGTAACGGAGGGGCCCAAAGGTGCGTTCAGCACGGTTGGCAATCGTGCGTCGAGTGCAAGGGCATAAACGCGCTTAACTGCGAGAGAAAAACCTCAAGCAGGTACGAAAGTAGGGCTTAGTGATCCGGCGGTGCAGTGTGGAATGGCCGTCGCTCAACTGATAAAAGGTACCCCGGGGATAACAGGCTGATCTCCCCCAAGCGTCCATAGCGACGGGGAGGTTTGGCACCTCGATGTCGACTCATCGCATCCTGGAGCTGCAATAGGTTCCAAGGGTTCGGCTGTTCGCCGATTAAAGCGGTACGTGAGTTGGGTTCAGACCGACGCGAGTCAGGTCGGTCCCTATCTGTCGTGGGCGTAGGATTCTTGAGGAGAATCATCTCTAGTACGAGAGGATTGGGATGGACGCACCCCTGGTGTACCAGTTGGCCTGCTAAGGCCACTGCTGGGTAGCTAAGTGCGGAACGGATAAACGCTGAAAGCATATAAGCGTGAAGCCTCCTCCAAGATAAAGAATCCCCATGAGGCTCGTCGTAGACTACGACGTAATAGGCCGGGTGTGTAAGCTGGGTAACCAGTAAGCTGACCGGTACTAATCAGCCCATCGACTTGTCCTCCTTCATCCGTTTTCCCGGTTCGTCCGGGCAACGATGAATGGGCCAAGGTACGAACAACTTAGGCAAGCTGTGCATCGGCGTGATGCGCCACTCGTTCCAAGTTTCTTCATCTTCCATCTTCAACGAAATACGTAGGGGGTTCCCGAAGCCGACGCCATACGGCGCCTATTGAAAGGTTGCACGCGACGTTCGCATCGCTTTACCCCTTATGCTCCGAATCTTTAAGAGATTCCGGTGACCATGGCGGAGGTGTCACACCCGTTCCCATTCCGAACACGGCCGTTAAGCCCTCCTGCGCCGATGATACTGCTCACAAGCGGGAAAGTAGGTCGTTGCCGGGATAACATCCCACGCGCTCCAGAGAAATCTGGAGCGCGTTTTTTTTAACTGCAGGGATCAGGATTCAGGGGTCAGGGGAGGTGCGGCTTCGCCGCCCATCTTGAAATAAAAAAGCAGCGCCGCAGCGCTGCTCCTTCCCTGAATCCTGAATCCTGAATCCTGAATCCTAAATCCTGCCGTTTGTTTGCCGTTCCCTGACCTCTGATCCCTGCCCCCTGACCCCTACTTGTCCTTCGCCTTCTCGAACTTCTCGACCTTCGGCGCGATCACGTACTGGCAGTAGGGCTGGTTGGGGTGGGTGTTGAAGTAGTTCTGGTGGTAGCCCTCGGCCTTGTAGAACTTCTCGGCCTGGGCGATCTCGGTCACGATGGGGTCCTTGTACGTCCCGGACTTGTTCCACTTTTCCTTCGCGGCCTCGGCGGCCTTTTTCTGCGCGTCGGAATGGAAGAAGATCGCGCTGCGGTACTGCGTGCCGCGGTCGTTGCCCTGGCGGTTGAGCGTCGTCGGGTCGTGGGTCTTGAAGAAGACGTCGAGCAGGTGTTCGTACGAGACCTTGGCGGGGTCGAAGGTCACCTGGATCACTTCGGCGTGGCCGGTGTTCCCGGAACAGACGTCCTCGTAGCTGGGGTTCTCGGTCTTGCCGTTGCTGTAGCCGGATTCCACCTTGGTCACGCCGGGGACGCGCTGGTAGATCGCTTCGGCGCACCAGAAGCAGCCCTGCCCGAACGTGGCGACTTCGGACTTGTTCATCTTGGCATCCCCTCCGTGGGCGTCCGTCTTGGCGGCATCTTCCCCGCGAGCGGCCAGCAGCGCCAGGCAGACCAGCGGCGCCAGCCACCGCACCCTGTGTACCATGGTAAAGCGCATGTTCGTTCCTCCAAGCCGGTTCCCACGCTCCTACAGGTAGCTTCGGCGGCGGCAAATTCCGGCAATCGGGGGGGGCTCCGGGCTACTTGGAGGCCGTCGGTTCGGCGGCGGATTTCTGCGGCGCGGGGGCGGGCGGGGGGGCCTCCTTGCGCAGGTCTTCCAGGGCCTGGTCGATCTGGTCGGCGGCGATGCGGTTGGCGGCCGTCAGGGCGCCGCCGGGCAGGTCCTGGGTCCAGAGGAAGATGCGGCCTTCGGCGAAGGCGGGTGTGCCCGCGGGGAGCTTGAAGACGAGCTTCGCGTAGGCGCCGGCCTTCGGCTTGGCCTGGCCCTCGGGACCCGCAGCGGTGGCCACGTCCGCGTTGGAACCCTTCGCGCGCAGGCGGAACTCGTTCCATTCGACGCTCTCGACGCGCTGCACGGTCCGGGCGAGCACCCAGACATCCTGGGAGCCGTCCTCGTTGGCGCGCGCGGTCCACGAATAGACCGTCACGTCGGGGTAGAGCCCCGCGAGGTTCTCGTTGCGTTCCTCTTCTTCCTTGGCCGCCTGTTCCTCGGGGGTAGGCGTGGTCTTGGTCTCGACGGTGGGCAGCGGGTTGGCCGATGACGGCTGCGGCGGCGCGGGGTTCATGCGCGCGTAGATCAGGAGCCCGATGATGATCAGGTAGAGGACGACCCGGATCGGCATCGATTTGCGCCACAAGTTCGACCGCAGCACGCCCAATCCCATCGGCACCTCCCGTTTGGGTTCCAACATGATAACGCATGGGCCCGTGCCTGCCTTTCGACATTTATTGGAAAGGGTTGGGATGCATCGGCTTGAAGACGGCGGAGAATGCGGATACAGTCCCGCGTGGCCGGCTCCAAAGGCCCTCGCGCGCCCTTAGCTCAACTGGATAGAGCATCGGTCTTCGGAACCGAAGGTTGGGGGTTCAAATCCCTCAGGGCGTACTTTCCGATCCCTCAGGGCCCTTCCAAGGCGGCGCGACCGTATGCGCGACCTCCCTCTGCACGCGCTGACGCAGGGCCCTCGCCACCACTTCTTCGGTTACTACGGCATCTCCGCGTGGGACCGCGCGCAGGGCAAGCACCTGGCGCTCGAGACCGGCTTCCACGAGCGGCGGCCGGAGGCCGGCGATTCCGCGCGCGTGGGCCTGATCGACCTCGCCAGCGGCCGCTTCGAAGCCCTGGCGGAGACCGCCGCGTTCAACCTGCAGCAGGGCGCGATGCTGCATTGGATTGCGGCGGGGCCGGAGGAGGAGTTCGTCTACAACGCGTGGCTGTCGGACGGGACGCTGGGCGCGCGCGCCGTGACGCCCGCGAACGGGCGGTCGCGCGAACTGCGCGGGGCCGTGGCGGCCGTGGACGGTTCCGGGCGCGTCGCCCTGGGGCTCGACCGGGCGCGTTCGTTCCACATCCGCGCGGTCACGGGCTACGCCTGCGGGCCCGAGCACCTGCGCGGCCCGTGCCCCGACGACGACGGGCTCTTTCGCATCGACTTAAAAGACGGCGCCGGCGAGCTGGTGCTGCCGCTGCGCGTTCTGCGCGACGGCGCGCCGCATCCGTCCGATGCGAAGGCCTTCTGGATCGACCACGTGCACTTCAACCCCGCGGGCACGCGCGTGCTGCTGCTCTTCCGCGCGCAGACCGCGCAGGGCTTCCAGACCTCGCTCTGGACGGTCGATCCCGACGGCGCCCGCCCGCGGCTGGAGATTCCCTTCGGCCCGAAGATCAGCCACTTCGACTGGTTCGACGACGAGACGATCCTGGTCAGCAGCAGCGTGCTGGGCGCGATGCAGTTCGTGCGTTTCCGTCAAGGGCGCGGCGACTTCGCGGCCGTCGATCCCGAACGCCTGCCGGCCGACGGGCACGCCAGTTTCAGCCCCGACCGCCGCTGGCTGCTCTGCGACACCTACCCGAAAGGGCAGCCGCCCGCGTGCGAACTGCTGCTGTACGAATGCGCCACGCGCCGGCGCATCGAGCTGGGGACGTACGCTTCGCCGGAGCCCTTCCGCGGGGACATCCGCTGCGACCTGCACCCGCGCTGGAGGCCCGACGGCCGCGCGATCGGCTTCGATTCGATCCACGAGGGCACGCGGCAGGTGTATGCGATCGATCTGAGCGCCTGCCTGGGCTGAAACGCGACGAAATCTCGGCGTTCGAATCGTTGTGATGCCATCAGGTTATGCGGTGACGAAAAATTCCGTCCGGCTCACCCAAAATTGACACGCCACCCATTTGATTTTCTGCATTTGTGAGGATTAATGTTCTAGAGCATGCGACCGACAAACCTATACGGCTTTTTCGAGACGACAGGCTACTGAAGCAGGCGTGGTTTCAGCGAGTTGCGCGATTCCGAATCGATTTTGATGATGCACCGTGCATGGGCGTCCCTCGTATACAGGCAAGCACGAAGAGGGGAGGTCGGAATGCCGAACCGAAGGCCGACGGAAGAGTCCACCCGGCAACCGTTCCCGCTCAGCGATATCCACGAACCCGGCGCATATGTCTCGTGCGAGACCGGGACGCTGGTGCGCGTTCCGGAGTCTTCCTTGCGCGAAGACCCGCACGCCCGCGTCGAACTGCTCGGCCCGATCGGCGAAGAACAGGTCGTGCGGATTTCGACGAACCCCAACGCGCCCATCGGCCAATTGCGCATGCTGGCCGAACGCGTGAACGTCCACCCGAACTTTTAGCGCGGGCGCAGGCCTCGCGCGGCGGGAACCCGGCCAGGCGGCCGGGTTTTTTGTTGGGGCGGGCGGAATCTCCGTAACCGCCGGCCCGGCGCGCGTATCGATACCGTGGGTGGTAGGCGCGGGCATCGGCCCGCGCGGGCGTTCGATGAGGCAACGATCGCGGAGGGTACGCGGGCCCCGGCGCCAAAGTTTTTCTTTGCGGCGGGGGCGGGAGTGGTAAAGTCCCGGACGAGCCTTTGTTTGCCATCAGGAGCCGGCGCATGTCGCAAGAGGAAACGTTTGCCCCGGACACGTATTCCGTGATCGGGTTGGCCAAGAAGTCGGTCGTGGAATACCAGCACCAGTACATCACCCCCGAGCATATTCTGCTGGGCATGATCGCGGGCGATTTTCCCGGCGTGCAGAAGATTCTCGCGAACGCCAAGGCCACGCCCGACCAGATCCGCGCGCTGCTGAAGAGCCACCTGCGCCCCGGCGACGCCGGCGTCCCCGAGGCCGACCTGACCTTCAGCGAGCGCGCCAAGCGCGTGGTCGAGACCGGCAGCAAGGAAGCGCTGCGCCTGGGCAAGGGCCAGGTGCAGCCCGAGCACCTGATGCTGGGCCTGACGCTGGTGACGAACACGGTCTGCGGCGCGGTGCTGCGCGCGGTGGGCATCACGCCCGAAAGCGTCGGCAAGTCGCTGTAATTTTACTCAATAGGCTCGTATCACTCTATTTCTAGACCGAACGCATCTTTTGCAGCTAGCCGCATGACACGTCGGAAGTTTTCGACGTCTGGGGGATCAAAGGACAGCTTTATTTCTACTGTCCGGCTTCCAGGCTGATTTACATTTGGAAGAACGGCATCAAGAATGCGCTGCGGATACGTTTCGATACACGTAATTATCGTAGCACTGTATGTAGCCAGTACCTGAATTACTGGTTTGAATGGGTCTTCCACCGAAGTACATTTGACCTGTTGAGCCCATTCGAGGGCTTTTTGGTAAACTATTCCCAAACGCTCTGCCACAAAAATAATCAGGTCCACATCACCAGCTTGTCCTGGTGGGCCAAAAGCAACTTTTAGTTCGCTATTTATAAGCTTCTCAATGCAATAGACTTGGTTCAACACTTCGTCTAGTCGAGTTTCGGACCATTTTATAAAGTCCTCATTTCTTACATTTTCGAATACGCCTAGTAAGAGCTCCATTTCATAGTCCTTACGCAGGTCAGAATGCGTAGAAATTCTATCTCTCAAGGCGTATGCAAATAACAGGTACTCCCATGCAAGGGGCTTTGTTAGGGCAGTTTTGAGGGCCACGCCATGTAATCTGGAAATCCTGCTTTGGACGGGGATGTCGCTGAACTGCTTTAAAGTTAGGAGTCCATCCCGCATCATATGTGATAATTGAACTCGCATTGTATCTATGATGTCTTGAGCAGAAGTGAATTCGTGTGTCCATATTTTGTGAGTTGAGCGAATCTCATCAATAAAAGATAGCACTCTAGGGTCATCAACAAACTGTGAGAAATCGGCGGTTGGATTTTTCCTGTGTAACGCGACTAGCGGGAGTATTGATCGATCAATAAATGCAAAGATTGGCAATCTCATTTCTCGTGCGGCAAGATACTCAAGGTTTGTAATCGATTTTGCGGTTTTCTCTTCAGTGCTCCCATATCTTCCTCCAACCACCAAAATCAAAATATCGGCGTCATTCGTGACTCTTCTTGTGCAGTTTTCGATTGCATCAACATCAGGTTCAACGGGGAAGGTAGGCAACTCAGAAAGGAGAGGCGTATACCCAAGTTCTTCGCGTATAAACCTACCTAGATCAGTTCTTATCTGCCTTAGGTCATAAAAGGTTGAACTAACCATTATGGTCGGTGGTCTTCTGGTCATATTGGCCGTCCTGTGCCCGGAAAATTTGACACCTATAACGTGGTATAAACAACAATGCCGATTTAAATAGACAGAAAACATCCATTTAAATCGGCATCGAGTGTGTCAATATCAGCCGACCAGCTTGCGCAGCAGCTCGTTCGCCATCTTGAGGCGCTCGTAGGTCTCGCGGCCGTGGGTGTGGCCTTCTTCGATCAGCCAGCCCTGGTAGCCGTGCACCTTCAGCTTCTCGATCACTTCGGCCCAGTTGACGCAGCCGTCTTCCAGGTCGCTCGCGACGGCCTTGTACTTCTTCACGCCGCGCGGATCGTCGCCGTCGGGCACCCACTTGCTGTTCTTCACGTGCACTTCGGCCAGGTACGGCCCGATGATGTTCAGCGCCACCGAGGTCACTTCCCAGCCGTCGCTGATCATGTTCGCCGGGTCGTACAGGATGCCGACGTCGGCCGGGTCGATGCCCTTCAGGAAGGCGACCGTGCCCGAGGGGCTGGGGTAGGGCGTGCCGCCGTGGAGTTCCAGGCAGGGGCGCACGCCGGCCTTTTTGGCTTCGGCGACGAGTTCCTTGTACGTCCCGCGGCTCTTGTCGAGGAACGCGGCCATCTCGAAGACCGGTTCCTTCGGCATGGGCAGCGCGGCGATGCGCACGTTCTTGATGCCGGCGGCGGCGCAGGCCTTGACCATCTTCAGCGCGCGGTCCATGTCGGCCGTCGAGGTGTAGCTCGCCACGGACGTGATCTCCACGCCGGCGTCGGCGGCAGGCTTGAGCGCGCCCTTGGGATCCTTGAAGAAGTCGTCTTCGCCGATGCCGCCCTTGTTGTTGCCCCACGGGTTGAAGGGCTTGGACGGATCGAAGACCGCCGAGGCCGCCGGCACGATGCGCGGCTGCACGCCTTCGTAGCCGGTGGCCTTCGCGAGCTTACAGGCTTCGGCGAAGGTGTACTCCGGCGTGAAGGTGGTGAAGACACCGATTTTCATCTGAACTCTCCAGAGGGTGAATGAACGCGCGTATTCTCCCGCAAGCGCCCGCGCGGTAAACGGCAAATCGGCGCCGGGCGAGAGGGCTCGTTATGAATTGGGAAGAAAGTGCGGGGCGATTGAGGTTGAAGCGTGCGGCGTAAGCCTGCGTGATGGTGGTGCAGACCTCCAGGTCTGCACACCTTGGACTCACACGCCGCTGGTGTGCAGACCTGGAGGTCTGCACCACAACTTCCGCGCGGGTTCACAGGGCTTCCCCGCGCGCGCGCGGGTGGCCCGGACGTAACCACGTCCGGGGCGCGCAGCGCATGGAAGCTTCCCACAGCGCAGTGGCATGGAAACTGACATTCTCCTCGTCTGCGAACGCGAAGTGGGATGCTTCTTGGCGCTGCGCGCCCTGGACCTGTGAGGTCCAGGCTACCCGTCGATGGCGGGCTCAGCGCTTGTTGGTGAACGCCTTCGGTGGCTGCTTGGTCGCGGGCGCTTCGGGCTTGAAGGCCGGGCCCTTGGCCGGATCGGCGGTCTCGGCCTGGCAGGCGCCGGCGTCGGTGGGCCCGGCGGGGCGTTCGCGGGCGAAGAGATCGAAGGTGACGCCGAGGGCGCGCAGGTCCAGGCCCTTGCCGCGCGCGGGGCTGTCGGGGCGCAGGCGGTAGTCGTCCTTGTCGGGCGCGACGAACTTCGCGTCGGTCAGTTTTTCCAGCGTAAGGTTGTTCTTCTCTTCGACGGATTTGCTGCCCATGGGATTGATGAACTTGTTCTTCTCCAGTTTCTCGTTCACGAGCAGGTTGTTCACGACCGTCACCTTGGCGGGCGTGGCGCCGAAGTTGCCGAAGCGCATCGCGTCGCCGCCGTTGTTGATGTAGGTGTTGTTCGCGAAGGTGTACGACTTGCCTTCCTTCGTGTTCACGTACGTCCCGCCGCTGCCCGCGCGGATCACTACGTTGTTGTAAAAGTACAGGTCGCCTTCGCCGAAGATCGTGAAGCCGCAGCCGGGGCCGTCCTGAAGCCAGTTGTTGTAGACGCGCGCCTGCGTGCCGGAACCCACCTGCATGCCGTTGTTCTGCCAGTCCGCGAAGGGGCGCTGCCCGAACTTGATGATGCTGTTGTTGTAGATCTCGCAGTCTTCCACCGTCGAACCGCACTGGATGCCTTCGCAGGCGGTGTTGTAGGTGCGGTTGTTGTAGACGCGCAGGCCCTTGATCACATGCGGCATCAGCGTCTTGCCGCTCTTGGGGTCCTTGTAGCCGCCGTAGAACGTGTGCCCGATGTAAAAGCCTTCGCCCTCGGTGTCGTGGACGTAATTGTCGTGCAGCAGGATGTTGTACATGACGAAGGCGTCGCGGTTGGTGCTCCCGTCTTCCTTCGGTTCGTCCTTCACGTTGAAGCCGGCGAAGCCCGCGCCGTAGACTTCCAGATGATCGACCTCGATGTCGCTGCTCTTCCCGTTCACGTGCACGGTCATCATGCCCTTCTTTTCGGTGCTGCAGCGGATGCCGCAGGCGGCCGCGTAGGGGTCGGCGGTGGCCTGGCCCGGCGCGAGCGGCCCGGAGCCCGTCAGCCGGACGTGGGTGCAGCCCTGGACCACGATCGCGTAGCCGCGGTCGGTGTTGGCGACGTCCACGATCCCGCCCAGGTTCACGAAGACGACCGGCTTGCCCGAGGCCCCCGTGAAATTGATGATCCGCAGCGTCTGCGCCTTGCCAGCCTTGATGGCGAAGACATCGCCCGGGGCGTGCGCGATCTTCTTCCCGTCGAGCGTCGTGTCCTTTTGCAGGTCAAAGACCTGCTTCGGCGCCGGCAACGGCGGGGCCGCGGGCGTCTGAGCCGCCCAGGCCGTCAGGGGAAACACCAACGCAGGCAGAAGCAGCAAGCGGCGCATCATGGCAGGCCTCCGAGGCAAGTGCTGGAAGGTGGACGCCGCGCACTCGTGTGTGCTGCGAGAAAATTGGGGCGGCTACATCCTGGTGGGTGGCCCGGACATCCCATGTCCGGGGCGCGAAGCGCAAAGAAGATTCCCACTGTGCTTTCTTGGGCGAGTGGTCCGTTCACCCTGTATCAAGGGCGCAGTGGGATGCTTCTACGCGCTGCGCGCCCCGGACGTGGTCACGTCCGGGCCACCCGGCCTTGTCCGGCCCTGTCCTGTCCAGTCCGTGCCGTTCTCCGCGTCCTCTGCGATCTCCGCGGTGAAAAGAGCTGGACGATCGAGCAAAGGAACTACAGCAGCGTCCCGCGCATCACCAGGTACGCGATGTTGAAGTAGATCATCAGCCCGCTCACGTCCACCAGCGTCGCGACGAAGGGCGCGGACGAACTGGCCGGGTCGAAGCCCAGGCGGCGCAGGATGAACGGCAGCATCGAGCCCGCCACCGTGCCCCAGGTGACGATGCCGATGAGGCTGAGCGCCACTGTGATGGCGATGACGCCGTAGTGGTCTTTGTCGTAGGTCTGGAAGATGGCCTGCCAGATGAGGATGCGGACGAGGCCGATGGTGGCGAGGATCGCGCCGAGGGCGAAGCCGGCGGCGAGTTCGCGGCGGACCACGCGCCACCATTCGCGCAGGGTCACTTCGCCCAGGGCCATGGCGCGGATGACCAGCGTGGTGGCCTGCGAGCCCGAGTTGCCGCCGCTGGAAATGATGAGCGGGATGAAGAGCGCCAGGACGGTTGCCTTGGCGATCTCGCCTTCGTAGCGCGACATGGCCGACGCGGTGAGCATCTCGCCGAGGAAGAGAATGGCGAGCCAGCCGGCGCGTTTCTTGACCATGGCGAAGAAGCCGGTCTGGAGGTAGGGCGTGTCGAGGGCCTCCATGCCGCCCATCTTCTGCATGTCTTCGGTCGCTTCTTCCTGCACGACATCGACGATGTCGTCCACGGTCACGATGCCGCGCATGTGGCCGGCCTTGTCCACGACGGGCAGGGCGACGAAGTTGCGCGTGGCGAGCAGCTTGGCGACGGCTTCCTGGTCCATGTCTTCGGGGACGGTGACGAGGTCCTTCTTCATCACCTCCTGCACGCGCTGGTCGCCGCGCGCGGTAAAGAGTTCGCGGACGCTGAGCGCGCCGAGGAGCTTCTGCTGCGGGTCGAGGACGTACAGGTAATAGATCGTCTCGTGCTGGTCGCGGGTCTGGCGGCGCAGGTAGGTGATCGCCTCGTCCACGGTCATCTCGGGGCGCAGGCGCACGAACCGCGGGTTCATCAGGCCGCCGGCGTCGTCTTCGGCGTAGGCCATCAGGGCGGAGACTTCCAGGCGCGTCGGTTCGTTCAGGAAGCCGAGCCATTCGACGCGTTCGGACTGCGTGGCGAGCTGCAGGACGTCGGCGGCGTCGTCGGGCGCGAGGATGCGCATCCAGAGGCGGCGTTCGGCGTTGGGGAGCGCGCGCAGCAGGGCGATCTGGTCGGGGATGCCGAGGTCGTGGAAGAAGGCCGCGGCCTGGTCGTGCGGGAGGAGCTGGAAGGCCTCCGCGCGCTCGCCCGGCGCGAGCAGCCGCCAGACTTCCTGGAGGTCTTTGAGCCCGAAATGCGTCGGCGCCGCGCCGTTGGACGAGGTCATGATGGGGCCGCTCGAAACGAGGGTTCCGGGAAGAGTTCAGACGGTCAGCAGCCGTTAGTGTAGGCCGGATGCGAGGGCAGGGAAGGGAGATTTCACCCAAACTTCGCGCGCGGCGCGGCCGTCGGGACTTCGACAGCGGCCGGACGCGCCCGCGGTCAGATCCCCGTCTTCAGCTCGATCGCGCGGCCCGTCTTCCCCGATTCCAGCCCGGCGAGCATGATCTCGGTGATGTGGCGCGCGGCGCGGGCGGTTTCGAGCACCGGCGGCGTGTTCGTGCGGATCATCTCGATCCAATGTTCGTGCGGGTTCATTGCGGGATACTTGGCGATATCGACTTCGCTGCGGATCGGCGGCAGGTCTTCGCGCGTCTTGCTGGCTTGGAGAAACAGGCTGAGCGGCGCGCCGCCGAAGCCGGGGGCTTCGGCGCGGCCCAGCGTTCCGTGAATCGCCAGGCGCCCGCTGCGCGCGCCGTCGCACCAGCCGGTCTCGGCCGTGGCGATGGCGCCGTTGGCGAACTGGATCAGCAGCGAGGCGGTGTCTTCGACCTGGCTGGGCTTGTCGAGGATCGCGGTCATGCCCATCACGCGCTTGGCCGGCCCGAGCACGCCCACCAGCTTCGCGATGGAGTAGACGCCCATGTCGAAGAGCGCGCCGACGGCGGCCTCGCCGGCTTCGAAGAACCAGAGTTTTTCGCCGGGCTTGAGCGGCGCTTCGCCGAGCAGGTCGCGGACTTCGGCGTTGTAGACTTCCGGGCCGCCGTGGCTGGTGCGGCAATGCGCGCCGGAAATCTTGCCCAGCTTGCCTTGCGCGATCAAATCGCGGATGGCCAAAATGGCCGGGTTGGTCAATTGCGGCAGGCAGTACGTGATTTTCGGGCTGGCCTCGACGGCCGCGACGAAGCGGTTGGCTTCGTCGATGGTCGGGGCGAGCGGCTTCTGCATGAAGACGTGCTTGCCGGCCTTGAGCGCCGCGATGCCGTAATCGACGTGGTTCGGGTGCGGCGTGGCGATGCAGATGGCGTCGGTGTTCGGGTCTTCGATGACCTGGTTGAAGTCGGTGGTGGGCGTGCCGCCGTGGCGTTTGGCCAGGACGTTCAGGCGATCCAGCTTGCGCCCGGCGAGGTACGTCAGCGCGACGCCGGAGATTTTTTCCAGTTGCGGCAGATGCATCTTGGCCGCGATGCCGCCCGCGCCCAGAATCCCCACGCGTATCGGTTGAGCCGCAGTGCTCATGTGCTTTCTCCGTTGTCGTTGGGTACGAGGACATTGTGGGTACAAATCCTTTCCAAGCCAGTCTTTTTTCGGCGTCGCGGTATGGATTTCGCGTCTAATTTGGCGGGAGGACAGCTTTCCGAAAGGAAACGTGTCGTTTCGGCCTGCACGTCGGTTTCACTTTGTGTAGTTACCTGCGAAAGTCGCTAGGCAAAAAAGGAAGAACCGTCATACTTTAAGACGTGTAGGTAATAGGGAAGGCTGCGCCCTTGGAGACCTCACCATGTTCGATCGATTTACCGACCGCGCTCGCAAAGTGATGAGCTTCGCCCGTCAGGAAGCCGAGCGTCTCAACCACGACTACATCGGCACCGAGCACATCCTGCTGGGCCTGGTCAAGGAAGGTTCCGGCGTGGCCGCGAACGTCCTCGAGAATCTCGACGTGGATCTCGACAAGGTCCGCCTGGAAGTCGAGAAGCTTGTCAAGCCCGCGCCCGATGTCGTGACGATGGGCAACCTGCCCTTCACGCCGCGCGCGAAGAAGGTCCTGGAGTACGCGATGGACGAAGCCCGCGCGCTCGACCACAACTACGTCGGCACCGAACACCTGCTGCTCGGCCTGCTGCGCGAACAGGAAGGCCTGGCCGCGCAGGTGCTGATGAACCTGCACCTGAAGCTGGAAGACGTCCGCAACGAAGTGATGGAATTCCTGGGCGCCGAGGCGCAGCAGGCGAAGGAAGAACGCAGCGAGCCGCAGAGCAGCTCCTCGTCGTCGTCGCGCGGCGAATCGAGCCCTCCGGCGCACGCGCAGCCCGCGGGCGACAGCAAGACCCCGGCGCTCGACAGCTTCGGCCGCGACCTGACGGAACTCGCGCGCGAAGGCAAGCTGGACCCGGTGATCGGGCGCACGCAGGAGATCGAACGCGTGCTGCAGATCCTGGTCCGCCGCACCAAGAACAACCCCGTGCTGCTGGGCGAAGCCGGCGTCGGCAAGACCGCCATCGTCGAAGGTTTCGCGCAGAAGGTCGTCGAAGGCGAAGTGCCCGACCTGCTCCGCAACAAGCGCATCGTCGTGCTGGACCTGGCGATGATGGTCGCGGGCACCAAGTACCGCGGCCAGTTCGAGGAACGCATCAAGGCGGTGATGAACGAAGTCCGCCGCAGCAAGAACGTGATCCTGTTCATCGACGAACTGCACACCCTGGT
>JAHCJK010000239.1 GCA_026184295.1 Planctomycetota bacterium | reverse complement strand
GCGGGATGACCATCGCCGTCTTGAATTTGCGCGGCAGGTACGCGTCGTTGTACAGCGGGTCGTTGGCGGGCTCGTCTTCGAGCTTCACCTTTTCGCCGTCGAGCCAGATCTGGACGTAGGCGTTGGTCTTCGGCAGCGTGGCGCCGGAGATCTGCTTGGCGGTCTCGAGCAGTTCCGCGTGGGCCTTGGTCTTGCGCGGAATGGCCGTGCACATGACGTTGCGTTCGACGTCGCCGCAGCCGCCGAAGGTCGTCATCTTGACCTTGTTGATGACCTGGATCAGTTCCTTCACGGTCGTCATCAGCACTCCGTGGAACTGGATGTCCTGCCGCGTGGTGATGCGCAGCGTGCCGTTGGCCAGGCGGTCGGCGATGGCGTCGAGCGCCAGGTACTGCTCGGCCGTCACCTGCCCGCCGGGAATCTTGGTGCGCACCATCAGGATGTGCTTGGGATCCTGTTTGGCCTTCATGCGCGCGGTGCGCTCGTCGCGGTCGTCTTCCTGGTACATCCCGTGGAACTTGATCAGGTTCGCGTCGGGCCCGTCGAAGTGCGTCGCGCCGCCCTCGAGCGTCTCCTTGATCGTCCCACGCAGCTTGTTGCTGTTGCGCTTCACCCCTTCCACGGCACTCATGTTCGCTGACCCCTGGATGGCAGAAAAGGCCGCAAAGGCGGCCTGATGCTCGGACGCCTTTATATTAGGAGAACCGCGCGGGGGCGCAAGTCGGGGACGCGGTGCCTCTGGGCCTCCGTCCTCGCGAGAAGCCGAACGGCTTTTATGCTCACGCAAAGCCGCGGAGGCGCTAAGAACTGCTAAGAACAGCAACGGCTAAGAACAGCAACGACGAAGACAGCAACGACGAAGACAGCAACGACGAAGACAGCAACGACGACGACAGCAACAACGAAGACAGCAACGACGACGAACGTGATTTCCAGGATGTAACCAATGGCGATAGTTCGGAGTGGGGCTCCATTCTGACATGCTCGGACGTGTAGTCTTAAGAATAGTTACTTTTCTTGGCAGTTCTTGGCGTCTTTGCGGCTTTGCGTGAGAAAAAAGAACCCGCGGCTTCCATCCGGCTTGGCGTTGGACGCTCGCCGCGGATGCGGGTAACGTCGCTTCTTTCCCGCCATCACAAGGAGCCACCCGACATGTCCTGGGCGCACGAATTCACCGACGGCTGGCAGTGCGAGCAACTCACCCGGAACCTCGCCGACGACAAACCGAAGAAGAAGTGGAAGGACTTCCAGCCCAAGGGCACGCCGCCGATGTATTCGCGCGACCGCGTCGTGGACGTGCGCCACATCAAGATCGAAGTCGCCCTGGACGTGAAGAAGAAGTCCGTCGCCGGCGTCGCGCGCCTGACGATGCGGCCGTTCACCGACGACGTAACCAGCGTGGAACTCGACGCGGTGGAATTGAACGTCGCGCGCGTTGAATGCGACGGCCGCGCGCTCTCGTTCGACAACACGGGCGAAATGCTGATCGTCCGCTTCCCACGCCCGCTCCTGCCCGAACGCGACGCGACCGTGAGCGTCACGTACGCCGCGACGCCGCGCCGCGGGCTGTACTTCGTCGGCCCGGACAAGTTCAATCCGAAGAAGCACCGCGAAGTCTGGAGCCAGGGGCAGGACGAGGACAACCGGCACTGGTTCCCGTGCTTCGACTACCCGAACGAGAAGGCCACGAGCGAACTCGTCGCGACCGTGCCGGGTTCGTGGTTCTGCCTCTCCAACGGCAAGATGCTCTCGCGCCGCAAGAACCGCGACGGCACCGCGACCTTTCACTGGAAGCAGGAAGTCCCGCACGTCAGCTACCTGATCACCCTGTGCGCGGGCGAATTCTCCGAGTCCACCGGCGCGTGGTCTGGGATTCCGGTGAACTACTACGTGCCGCCGGGCCGCGAGGCCGACGGCGAACGGAGTTTCGGGCGGACGCCGGAGATGGTGAAGTTCTACAGCGAACTGATCGGCGTGCGGTATCCGTACGCGAAGTACGCGCAGATCACGGCCGCGGATTTCATCTTCGGCGGGATGGAAAACACGAGCGCCACGACGCAGACCGAGCGCACGCTGCATGACGCGCGCGCGCACCTCGATTTCAGCAGCGAACCCCTGGTCGCGCACGAACTCGTCCATTCCTGGTTCGGCAACCTGCTCACCTGCCGCGACTGGAGCCACGCGTGGCTCAACGAGTCCTTCGCCACGTACTTCGACAACCTGTGGTACCGCCACGCGCGCGGCGAAGACGAGTTCCGCTACGAACAGTACGGCGACCTGCGCGCGTACCTGGGCGAGGACGCCTCGAGCTACCGCCGCCCGATCATGACCAACGTCTACCGCGCGCCCATCGACATGTTCGACCGCCACCTGTACCAGAAGGGCGGCTGCGTGCTGAACATGCTCCGCAACATCCTCGGCGACCGGCTCTTCTTCAAAGCGATCCAGCTCTACACCGAGCGCCACCGCGCGCAGACCGTGGTCACGCAGGATCTGCTCGAAGCGCTGGAAGACGCGACCGGCCGCAACTTCGACTGGCTCTTCGAACAGTGGATCTTCAAGGGCGGGCATCCGGAGTTCGAGGTCGCGTGCGCGTGGGACGAAAAGCACGCCAGCGCGGCGCTGACGGTCAAGCAGACGCAGACGCCGGACGAGCTGACGTCCATCTTCCGCCTGCCGCTGAAGGTGCGCTTCGTCGGCAAGGGCTACGACGAGACGAAGGCGTTCGAACTGCGCGAGGCCAGCCACACGTTCCACCTCTCGCTGCCCGCGCGTCCGTCGTGGATCGGCTTCGACCCGGCGAATTCGATCCCGAAGACGCTCGACCTGAAGTTCGACGAGGACCAGCTTGCCGCGCAGTTGCGCGAAGACGACGACGTGATGGGCCGCGTCTACGCCGCGCAGGCGCTGGGCAAGAAGGGCACGAACGGCGCGGTGGAAGCCCTCGGCGAAGCGCTCCTGAAGGATAAATTCTGGGGCGTCCAGGCCGAATGCGCGGCCGCGCTGGCCAAGATTCACACCACCTCCGCGCTCGAAAAGGTGCTCGCCGCCGCGAAGGTGAAGCATCCCAAGGCGCGCCGCGCCGTCGCTCGCGCGCTGGGCGAATGGACCGACGCCAAGGCCGCGAACGCGCTCCTGCCGCTCGCGCGCAAGGACGCGAGCTACTACGTCGAGGCCGAGGCCGCGCAGGCGCTGGGCAAGGCCAAAGGCCTGCGCGCCCGCGCCGAACTCCTGCGCTCGACGCGCAAGGCCTCGTACCTGGAATGCATTCGCGCCGGCGCGCTGACGGGCCTGACGGACCTCGACGCGGCCCAGGCGCTGCCGGAGTTGGAAAAGTTCGCGAAGGTCGGCCAGCCCGAACACGCGCGCAATGCCGCGCTGGGGCTGCTGGGCAAGGCCGCGCGCGATTCGAACGACGAGAAGGCCAAAGCGCGCGTGCGCGAGACGCTGGAGCGCGCGCTGCTCGACGGCTTTTTTCTCGACCGCTTCGCCGCCATGCGCGGCTTGAAAGACCTGCGCGACCCCGCCGCGATCTCCGCGCTGACCAAGTTCAAGGATTCCGCGCTGGACCAGCGATTGGCGCGCCACGCCGAAAGCACCATCGCCGCCCTCCGCGACGCCGGCGGCGTGCCGCCCGAAGTGAAGGCCCTGCGCGAGGAACTCGAGAAGCTGAAGAAGGACGCGCAGGCCGTGAAGGAGAAGCTGGAGAAGGTGAGCGCTCAGACGGGCAAGCGCGGGAAACGGTAGGGGATGCCGGCGCTTCAGCGCATCCCCGCCGCGGACGGCCTGCCGGTCAGTTGGCTGCTGCTCGTGCGCGAGGACGAGGCCGACGACGCGGCGCGCGAGGCGCTGGAGGATTTGCTCCCGCCGGACGGCGCGACGGAAGGCACGCTTGCGCTGCGCGAAGGCAGCGCGGCGCGGCGGTTCGAGTTCGAGATCTGCGAGTCGTGTCCGATCATGAAGTGGCGCGTGCAGCGCCCCGGCGTGATCCACGTCTCCTTGAAGAAGGTCGTCATGAAAGCGCTGACGGAACTGTGGGAACTGACCGCGCAGGGCGCGGGCGACTACTCGTTCGAGGTGCTCGACCTGACCGGCG
This sequence comes from Planctomycetota bacterium, assembly GCA_026184295.1. GTDB lineage: Bacteria > Planctomycetota > SZUA-567 > H5-PLA8 > H5-PLA8 > JACQFI01. The sequence goes on along the minus strand of JAHCJK010000239.1, from coordinate 3,728 downwards.
ACCCGCGGACGCCGGCGCAGACGTACCTGACGATCCGCCTGGAGGCCTGACGATGCGCGCGCACGGGGCGAAGCGGGGATGGGTGGGCGTGCAGTTCGCGTGCGCGCTGGCGCTCGCGGCGGCGTTCGTTCGCGCGGAAGAACCGCAGCCGGCGCCGAAGCTGGAAGCCGCGCGCGAATGGCTCGCGGAACTCGTCCCGTTGACGCTCGCGGATGGAAGGCTCGCGCTGGCCAGCATCCCGTCTTCGGCGGGCGAGGCCGGCGATCCCGTGCGCAAGCTGATGATCAACGCGGTGACCGCCGTGGGCGGCAAGATCACCGGGACGGCGCGCGACGCGAACGTCGAGACCTACGAGGCCGAGAGCGCGAGCGGCTTTATCGGTTCGGACGCGGCGCGCGAAGGCTACACGTTTCAGCTTTCGGAAAAGGCCGGCGAGCGGCGCAAGCTGGCGGTGCGCTGGTCGAAGGCCGCGGGCCTGAGCATCGTGCTCGTGCGGCCGGCGAGGGAAAGCTACGCCTGCCTGACGCAAGCGCCCGACGGTTCGGCGCGCCTGATGCTGCTGCAGGGCGACGCGATTCTCGTCCACGACGCGGCCGCCTTCGAAGGCCTGCTCAAGGAGGCGCCGGACAAACTTCAGATTCACCTGCTGCGCCAACTGGCGGATGTGGGCATCACGCTGCCGCCATCGCGCTTTCTGCCGGTGTGCATGGCCGCCGCGACGAGCGGCTTCGGCGCGTCGTCGCCCGAGGCCGCGAAGCAGGCGGACGAACTGATCGCGAAGCTTTCCGCAGAGAAGCCCGAGGACCGCGACGCGGCCACCGGCGCGCTCATCCGGCTTTATCCGTTCGCGGTGCGCAAACTCTCCGCCGCGGCGGACAGCGCCGAGAACGCCGACGTAAAGGCGCGCCTGGCGAAGGTCGTCGCCGCGCATCCGGGCATCGCCAAGGCGCTGCCCTGGGTCGAGGCGCAGAAACTGCACGAAGATCGCGCGTACCTTCGCGAAATCCTCGCGCGCGTGCCGTTCTTCAAGGCCGCCGCGCGCCAGCGCCTTGCGGAACTGTACGGCAAGGACTACGGCGACGATGCCGCGGCGTGGCCGGCCGAGCCTGGAAAGTGACGCGCGCCCGCGCGGCGCTCCTCTTTAGAGCAGCTTCTTCAGCCCGTCGGCGTACTGCTTCAGCACGCCCTCGGCCTTCCCGCCGTCGCCGACCTTGTGGATGATCTCCAGCGACGCGAACCCGTCGAAGCCCGCGTTCTGAAGCAGCTTGAACGGGCCGGCGTGGTCGATGGCGCCTTCGCCGAGCGCGGTGATTTCGAGGCGCGGCGGCGTGCCCATCACTTTGCCGTCGTGGACGTGCATGTGGCGGATGTGCGGCGCAAGGATCGCGAACGATTCCGCGGGCGTCTCGAAGAAACGCTGCGTGTGCATGATGTCCCACAGCGCCTGGTAGTTCGGGTGGTTCACGGCGTCGATCAGCGCGCGCACCCAGACGGAATTGCACCAGTCGTCGTGGGTTTCGAGCAGCACGGTGACGCCGCGCGCCTGCGCCTGCACCATGACCGGGCGGATCGCGTCGGCCATGTAGCCGACGATGCGCGCGGGCTCGACGTCCGGCGCCGCGCCGCCGAAGGTGCGGACGTGCGGGCAGCCGAGGTCCGCCGCGAAGTCGATGTACTTCTTCAGCGTCTCTGCCTGCCTGGCGCGTTCGCCCGCGTCGTCCATGGCGAACTTCACGCCCGTGGCGACGGAACAGATCGTCAGGCCCGCGTCGGCGAACTTGTCGCGCACGGCCTTGCGCCCGGCCGCGTCGAGCCCCAGTTCCACGCCCGCCTTGTGGCCCCATTCGACGCGCGGTTCGTATCCTGCGTAGCCGTATTTCTTCATCGCCGCGATGGTCTCATCGACGGTCCAGTCGGGGCAGACGCTGCTCATGGTGGCTAGCTTGATCATCTTTGGTCCTCAGTGGTCAGTGAACAGTGGACAGTGGTCAGGACGAACGGCGGAACGGCAGGGGGCAGGATTTAGGATTTAGGATTCAGGATTCAGGGGTGGAGCGGCTTCGCCGCACTTTCTGTAAAAGGCAGCGCGTGCGCTGCTCCTTCCCTGAATCCTGAATCCTAATTCCTGAATCCTGCCATGTCGTTCTCCGCGTCCTCTGCGCCTCCGCGGTGAAAAAGTCCTACGCCGGAAACGTAAACATCCCGCCGTCCACGCGCAGCACCTGCGCGGAGATGAAGCGCGACTGGTCGCCGGCGAGGAACGCGACGGCGTCGGCGATCTCGTCGGGTTTGCCGTAGCGCTTCAGCGGGACCGATTCGTCGGTCATCTTCGGGTCCAGCGCGCGCGTGACCGAAAAGCGCGCGGTCATCGTCGGCCCGGGGCTGATGGCGTTGACGCGCACGCCGTGCGGGCGCAGTTCCCACGCCAGGCAGCGCGTCCAATGGACGACCGCGGCCTTGGCGACGGCGTACGCGACGCCGTCGTCCACGCCGTAGTGCGCGATGCCGCTGCCGATGTTGATCACGCTGCCGGTCCCGCGTTCGGCCATGCCGGGGCAGACGGCCTTGCAGACCATCACGGTGCCGAAAAGATTGCGGTCGAAGATCGCGCGCACGTCTTCCATCGGCACGCCCAGCGCGTTGTTGGGTTTCGGCTTGCCGCCCTTGGCCGCGATGTCGCCGCCCGCGCAGTTCACCAGCACGTTCAGCGGGCCCAGCGCCTTCTCCGCGGCGGCGGTGAAGCCTTTCACGGCGGCCTCTTCGGCGACCGTGCCGGTCACGGCGGCGGCCTTCACGCCCAGCGCGGCCAGCTTTTCGGCGACCTCGTCGAGGTTCTTCGCCTCGCCGAATTCGGCGGGGGCTTCCTGCGAGATGTCATGCACGGCGACGTCGGCGCCCAGTTCGGCCAGGCGCTTGATGATGGCATACCCGAGGCCGCGGCCGGAACCCGTCACCAGCGCGACCTTGCCTTTCAGCGGTTTGTCCATGGCTGCTCCCGTTTCCCGTTCCCGTTACTGCGCCGTCCAGCCTCCGTCCACGAAGAGCGCGCTGCCGGTCACGTACGAGGCCGCGTCGCTGGCCAGAAAGACGGCGGCGCCGGTGATCTCGCTCAGTTCGCCCCAGCGGCCCATCGGTATCTTGTCCACGAAGGCTTTGTATTTTACCGGGTCTTCCAGAAGTTGCTTGTTCATGTCCGTGGCGAACGGGCCGGGGCAGATCGCGTTCACCGTCACGCCCTTGCCGGCCCATTCGAGCGCCAGGACCTTGGTCAGGTTCAGCACGCCGGCCTTCGCGGAGGCGTACGGCGCGCGCCCGGGGATCGCGATCACGGAAAGGATCGAGCCGAGGTTGATCACGCGCCCCCAGCCGCGCGCGGCCATCTTCGGGCCCAGAATGCGCGCACAGAGGAAGGGCGCCTTGAGGTTGATGTCGATCACCGCGTCCCAATCCTTCTCGGCCAGTTCGTGCGAAGCGCCGCGGACGTTGACGCCCGCGTTGTTGACCAGGATGTCGATGGGCCCGAGCGCGGCATCGGCTTCGCGCATCAGCCGTTCCACGTCGGCGGCGTTCGAGACATCCGCGCCGAAGGCGGCGGTCTTGCGCCCGGTCGCCTGCGCGATGTCCTGCGCGGCCGCCTGGCATTCGCTCAGCGTGCGGCTGGCAATGCCGACGTCCGCGCCGGCCTCGGCCAGCGCCTGCGCCATCTCGCGGCCCAGGCCTTTCGCGCC
>JAHCJK010000238.1 GCA_026184295.1 Planctomycetota bacterium | reverse complement strand
CCCGTGGCTCCGGCGCCCGTCGCCGCGCCGCCCGCCGCCGCCTTTCCCATGCAGACCAGTTGCGCGCGCTGCCGCGTGACGCTCGATATTCCGCAGGTCGGCAAATTCAAGTGCCCGCGCTGCGGCGCCGTGCTGGCCGTCGAACCGACCGGCCGCGTGCGCTTCTTCGCGTCGAAGAAGGGCCGCCCGATCGAAGTCAGCATCCCGTCGCGCCGCGAACTCGTCGCGGGCATCGGCGCGCTGGCCGCCAACTGCGCCGCCGCGGTGGGCTTCGACGACGGCAGCTCCGGCTCGATCTCCAGCGCCGTGCAGTCGGCCTGCGAAAACCTGATCGACCTCGCCTACGGCGGCGATCCGGGCAACGTGGTCCACATGCTGATCGTGCCCAACGGCACGACCCTGACCATCAAGATCGCCGACCACGGCAAGGCGCTCGACTTCGGGCCCGCGGGCACGATTCAGAGCGACGCGCGCTTCGCCGACGTGGTCAACTCGATGGAATCCGTCGAACACCGCCCCAATCCGCGCGGCGGCAACCTGATCACCCTGATCAAGGTGATGCAGCAGTAAGGCTTTCCGGACGCGCGGCTTCGCGCCGCGGACGCAAACGAGGCGACTTCCATGGCTGACGGCACCAACCGGCGATCCTCGCGCTTCTCGATGCGCTCCAAGCAGATCGGCCAGCTCCTGCAGGAAGCGGGCGAGGTCAAGGCCGAGCACATCGCCAAGGCGCTCAAGATTCAGGAACAGCAGGGCGGCCTGATCGGGCAGATTCTGCGCAGCATGGGCGTCTGCAAGCCCAGCGGCGTCCGCGAGGCGCTGCTCAAGCAGGTGCAGGTCACCGACATCCACTGCGAGGACCTGACGCCCGAGCCGCGCGTGCTGGGCATGGTCGGGCGCGAGCAGTGCGACGCCGACAAACTCTGCCCCTTCGAACTCGTCGAAGGCCTGCTCTGCGTGGTCATGGGCAACCCGCTCAACCGCCGCGCGATCAACGCCATCGAGGAAGCCACCAAGGTCAAGGTCAAGCCCTTCAAGGCCCCCTGGCCGCGCATCAAGGAACTGATCGACCGCAGCTACACCGAAGAGAACATGGCCGCCGCGGGCGACGATGGCGCGCTGGAACCGGCCGGCGAGGAAGACGACGGCGGGCTCGCCGTCGAGGAACTCGACGCCAACCCGCCCGCCGAGATTCCCGCGCCCGACTTCGGTTCGGACGGCCAGACGGTGGCCGAGGACGTCGCCGAGGCGGAACCGGCCGAAGCCGCCGAACCGGCCGCGGAAGAGTTCATCGAGGGCCTCGAGAATCTTCAGGACGACAAGGCCGAGATGATCGAGACCGACGGGCGCGGCCTGACCCGCCGCAAGCGCGCCGACGACGATCGGGACGAGGCGCCCAAGCCCAAGGCCCCCAAGGTCGCGAAGGTCAACGTCAACCTCGACGAACTGGATCTGAACGAAGCCTCCGAAGTCGTCGGCGAAGAGGAAGACGAAGAAGAAGAACAGCTCGAAGAGATCACCGGCGCGCCGGCCGCCCGGCCCGCTCCGGCCCGCCAGGCCGCGGCCAAGTCCAAGCCCGCGGCGCCGGCGGCCAAGGTGGAACCCTTCGCCGAATTCCAGGTCGTGCCGGACGCGTACTTCTACGAAGACGGCGCGGCGCCCGAGGAAGGCGCGGAGCGTTCCGAGGAGTTCCTGGACCTGATCGAGCAGTTGCCCATCGCCGAGGTCGTGGCCGAATCGGCCGCCGACTACCGGACGATGCTGGAAGAGAAGCAGAAGGCCGCGGCGCCCAAGCCCGCGCCCGCTCCGGCGGCCAAGCCCGCCGCGCCGGCCGGCAAGCCGATGCCGGTGGAAAGCACCGCCGCCCCCCGCGATCCCGTCGCGGCCGTGGCGCTCAGCGAGGCCGAGTTCAGCCAGCTCGTCGCGGCGCTGGAACCCGATCCCGTGGGCGAGTGGGACTGGCAGTACGCCGCCCCCGGCCCGGTGCCCGCCGAAGAATACGAGACCGAAGCGGCCTAGCCCGCTCGGTCGGACCGAAACAAAAGACGCCGGCGCAAGCCGGCGTTTTTTGTTGCCCGAGGCGCCACGGATTCTTTCGCCCCTTCCGGGGCTGGTCCTATGGGGATCGTCATTTCCCAGGGCTTGCGCCCTGGGCTAACTTCTTTCGTCGCTCCGCGACTCGCGCAGGCCGGCCCGTAGCCCACGGGATTCTGCATACGCCATTTCCCGCACTGAAGGTCATTTATGAAAATCGTTCTGCGGCTGCGCGCGTGGCTATTTCCCGGGATCGTCGGCGTTAATGATGCGTGCGTGCACTCCCCAGATAATGAGGGAGGCGCCTGAACCGAGTCGCGGAGCGACGGAAGAAGTTAGCCCAGGGCGTGAGCCCTGGGAAGGCAGCGCCCCCGGCGGCTAGCCCCGAAGGGGCGGCACAAAGCCTCCCGCAGGTCCGCCGAGACTCCGGGGAGATCGCGGCGGCCTTCAGTCGTACAGGTCGCTCAGCGACTCGCGCTGGTGGATGCGGCGGATGGCTTCGCCCAGCAGCGGCGCGGCGCCGACCACCTGGACCTTGGCCGAGAGCGGCTCGGGCTGCGTCTCCACCGAATCCGTCATCAGGACCTTCGCGAGCGGGCTCGCCTCGATGCGCGCCATCGCCCCCGCCGAGAAGACGCCGTGCGTCACCGCGGCCCAGACGCCGGACGCGCCGCGTTCGATCAGCTTCTTCGAGACCTCCACGAGCGTGCCGCCGGAGATGGTGAAGTCGTCCACGATCAGCGCGTGCTTGCCCTGCACGTCGCCGATCACCTCCAGGCACTCGGCCTTCTCGTCGTGCCCGGAACGCTGCTTGTCGGCGAGGGCGAAGTCCGCGCGGAGCCGCGCGGCGTAGCGCCGCGCTTTTTTGGTAAAGCCCGCGTCGGGCGCGACGACCACCAGGTTCCCGGGGCGCTGCGCCTCGACGGCCTCGCAGACGGTGCGCAGGGCCTGCAGGTCGTCCACGGGCGCCTTGAAGAAGCCCTGAATCTGCGCCGCGTGCAGATCCAGCGTGACGACGCGGTCCACGCCGGCCGATTGCAGCGCGTCGGCGCAGACGCGGGCGCGGATCGAGACCCGCGGTTCGTCCTTCTTGTCGCCTTTGGCGTAGCTGAAATACGGGATCACCGCCGTCACGGACTCGGCGCTGGCGCGCTTGAGCGCGTCGATCCAGAAGAGCAGTTCCATGAAGTGGTCGTTGGCGGAAAAGGCGATGGTCTGGACCACGTAGGCGCGGCGCCCGCGGACGTTTTCGAGCACGCGCACGAACAGGTTGCCTTCGGAGAACCGGCGCGTCTCGCCCCTGGCCGCGGGCACGCCCAGGTAGGCGCAGATTTTGCCGGTCAGGAGGCGGCTGCCGGAACCGCCGAAGACGAGGATCGGATCGTCGCTCAACGCTGCGCTCGCGGGCATGGGAAGCCGCGCCGGAAGGGCGGCGGTCCATCCGTTCGTATCTCCGTGCGCGGGGCTGTCAAGGCGAACGCGCCATGCGCAAAAAATGTCCGCGCGCGCGCCTTTTGTAGCTTTCAATTCCGTTCAAAGTACGTATAGTGCCGTCCCAATTTGAGCGGGCGGGGACTCCTCCGGATCAGCAGTGAACAGCCGCGAGCCAAGGCCGGGGAAGCCTTGGCGGGTCTCTTGCGGAACCTGCGAAACCGGCCGCCAAGTTGGAACTTCCAGCGATGCCAAAGCGAACCGACATAAAGAAAATCCTGCTGATCGGATCGGGCCCCATCGTGATCGGGCAGGCCTGCGAATTCGACTATTCCGGCGCCCAGGCCTGCAAGGCCCTGCGCGAGGAAGGGTACACCGTCGTCCTGGTGAACTCGAACCCCGCGACGATCATGACCGACCCCGAGATGGCCGACCGGACGTACATCGAGCCCATCACCGTCGAGGCCGTCACCAAGATCATCGAGGCCGAGCGGCCCGACGCGCTGCTGCCCACCCTCGGCGGGCAGACGGCCCTGAACACCGCGATCAAGCTCGCCCAGGCCGGCGCGCTGAAAAAGTACAACGTGGCCATGATCGGCGCGGACGAGAAGGCCATCTTCAAGGCCGAAGACCGCGAACAGTTCAAGAAGGCCATGCAGGGCATCGGCCTCGACCTGCCCCGCTCCACGTTCGTCCACAACATGGACGAGGCGCGCGCGGCCGTCGAGGAGATCGGCCTCCCCTGCGTCATCCGCCCCGGCTTCACGCTCGGCGGAACCGGCGGCGGGATCGCCTACAACCAGGAAGAATACGAGCAGATCGTCCAGCGCGGCCTGATGCTCTCGATGAACTCCGAGGTCCTGGTCGAGGAATCGATCGAGGGCTGGAAGGAGTTCGAGCTGGAAGTGATGCGCGACCGCAAGGACAACGTCGTCATCATCTGCTCGATCGAAAACTTCGACCCCATCGGCGTGCACACAGGGGATTCGATCACCGTCGCGCCGGCGCAGACGCTGACGGACAAGGAATACCAGCGCATGCGCGACTCCGCGATCGCGATCATCCGCGAGATCGGCGTCGAGACCGGCGGCAGCAACATCCAGTTCGCGATCCACCCCGACAACGGGCGCATGGTCGTGATCGAGATGAACCCGCGCGTGAGCCGTTCGTCGGCGCTGGCCAGCAAGGCCACCGGCTTCCCCATCGCCAAGATCGCCGCGAAGCTCGCCATCGGCTACACGCTGGACGAACTGCGCAACGACATCACGCGCGAGACGCCCGCGTGCTTCGAGCCCACCATCGATTACTGCGTCGTCAAGGTGCCGCGCTTCGCCTTCGAGAAGTTCCCCGGCGCCGACGCGACCCTGACCACGCAGATGAAGTCGGTCGGCGAAGTGATGGCCATCGGCCGCACGTTCAAGGAATCGCTGCAGAAGGCGCTGCGCGGCCTCGAGACCCGCCGCGCGGGCCTGGGCTGCGACGGCACCGAAGCGCGCCAGGGCACGCCCTCGCGCGAACGCCTGACCGAACTGCTCAGCACGCCCAACGCCGAACGCATCTTCGCCGTGCGCCAGGCGCTGAAATCGGGCTTCGGCATCGAAGAGATTCACGAACTGACCGACATCGACCCGTGGTTCCTGCGCAACATCCAGGACCTGATCGGCGCCGAAGAACGCCTGCGCGCCGCCCAGGAACTGCTCCCGCGCGTCAGCCAGCCGGCCGAACGCAGCGGCATCTGGCTCTCCACCGATTCGAAGAAGCTCAAGGCCGACCAGGAACTGCTCGAGCGCCTCAAGCCCGTGCTGGCCGACGCCAAGCGCGACGGCTTCAGCGACGCGCAGATCGCCTGCCTGTGGGGCATGAAGGAAGACGAGGTCCGCGGGCTGCGCAAGAGCCTGGGCATCGTTCCCGTCTACAAGCTCGTCGATACCTGCGCGGCCGAATTCGAAGCCTACACGCCGTACTACTACTCGAGCTACGAGTTCGAGGACGAATCGCGCGTCAGCGACAAGAAGAAGATCATGATCCTGGGCGGCGGCCCCAACCGCATCGGCCAGGGCATCGAGTTCGACTACTGCTGCTGCCACGCCGCGTATGCCATGGAAGAACTCGGCTACGAGTCGATCATGGTGAACTCGAACCCCGAGACCGTCAGCACCGACTACGACACCTCCGACCTGCTCTTCTTCGAACCGCTCACGCTCGAAGACGTGCTCAACATCAACGACCGCCTGAAGCCCGACGGCGTGATCGCGCAGTTCGGCGGGCAGACGCCGCTCAACCTGGCCAAGGGCCTGCGCGACGGCGGCGTGAAGATCATCGGGACCTCGGTCGATTCGATCGCCGCGGCCGAAGACCGCAAGCTCTTCAACGATTTGGTGATCCGCCTGAAGCTGCTCCAGCCGCCCGGCGGCACGGCCATGAGCCTGGACGAGGCCAAGGTCGTCGCGGAAAAGATCGGCTACCCGGTGCTCGTGCGCCCCAGCTACGTGCTCGGCGGGCGCGCGATGGAGATCTGCCACGCGCCCGAGATGCTCGAAGGCTTCGTGGCCAAAGCCTTCGAAGCCAGCCCCGACGCGCCGGTGCTGATCGACAAGTTCCTCGAGGACGCCATCGAAGTGGACGTCGATGCCGTCGCCGACGGGCAGGACGTGATCGTCGCCGGGCTGCTCGAACACATCGAGGAAGCCGGGACGCACTCCGGCGACGCGGCCATGGCGCTGCCGCCGCACAGCCTCAGCGACGGGCAGATCCGCAAGATCGAACAGATCACCGACAAGCTCGCGCGCGAACTGAAGGTCTGCGGGCTGATGAACGTGCAGTTCGCGATCAAGGGCGAACTCGTCTACGTCCTGGAAGTGAACCCGCGCGCCAGCCGCACGGTGCCGTTCGTCAGCAAGGCCACGGGCATCCCGTGGGCCAAGGTCGCGGCCAAGTGCATGGCGGGCGTCTCGCTGCGCCAGCAGGGCGTCACCAAGACGGTCATCCCCGAGCACATCTCGGTCAAGGAATCGGTCTTCCCCTTCAACAAGTTCCTGGGCAACGACACGGTGCTGGGCCCGGAGATGAAATCGACGGGCGAAGTGATGGGCCTGGACGACGACTTCGGCCGCGCCTTCGCCAAGGCGCAGATGGCCGCGGGGCAGACGCTGCCGATGACGGGCAAGGTCTTCATCACCGTCAACGACGAGGACAAGCGCGCGGCGGTGAGCATCGCCAAGCGGCTCGCGCAGCTCGGCTACACGATCCTCTCGACCGGCGGCACGCACAAGATTCTGACGCGCCACGGCATCAAGGCCGACCGCCTGAAGAAGATCAGCGAAGGCCGCCCGAACATCCTCGACCTGGCCAAGAACAACGAGGTCGCCTTCGTCATCAACACGCCCACGGGCAAGGGCCACCACACCGACGAAGCCAAGATTCGCAGCCTGATGGTCGCGCGCAACATCCCCTGCATCACCACCATCGCCGGCGCCGACGCCGCCGTAACCGGCATCGAGTCGATGAAGAACGGCTGGACGGTGAAGGCGCTTCAGGATTACTACAAGAAGTAGCCGCTTCCGAGCACCCCAACGCTATTTTGCACCTTAGGTGGCTTCGCACCTTGGGTCTTTTGCCGCTCGGCGAGCTTCCCGTGCGCGCGCTTACACACACATACTCAAATCTATAAAGTGGTTATAGTAAATATTCGGCATGCACCATGATGTGCGGGCATAAAAAAACCGAGGGCACTAGCCCTCGGCTCTCAAAGCGGCAGCATGCGAACTTGTGGGGGGGGATAGAAGCCCGCACAACCGCCACTAAGCTGAATGTTCTTTTCCTTGGAACCACTGTATGTTGAGCGTTGCACTAGCTTTAATACCATGAGTTGTGCGGTCGTCAATGCGTAAAAGGCGTTTTGAGGGTTAACTTATAACTAAATAACACCCATCATGTTATGGGTGTTATTAGAGGCGTTATCAATTTTCGTCGGTAAAAAGTTAAGGCTGGACGGGGCGGGAAAACTGGGCGAGGGTGGCTTCGCCGCGGCGGATGACCCAGTCCTTGCCGTTAAAGACGGCGTAATCGACCGAGACCGGCTCGCCCACGTCCATGTTGTTGATCGCGTTGATGTACTTGATCGCTTCCGGCAGGGTGCTCTTCTCGAAGTTCAGCCCGTTGATCGCCAGCACGTAGCAGCCTTTGCGCAGGCCGGCTTTGGCGGCAGGGCTGTTCTTCATCACTTCCCAGACGGCCAGGCCGTTCTGGCAGCCCTCGGGGTTGGCCTTCTCCTCGGTGGAGACCGCCAGCACCGCGCCCATCCGCTGCGCCTCGTCGGGCGCGGGATGCTCCCAGAAGGTGACCATGCCTTCGCGCTGCACGGTCTGGTTGAGGTACTTCAGCGTGTCGGCGGAATCCCGGCCGATCTGCACGGTCTGATCGCTGCCCGAAGCTCCCTT
>JAHCJK010000237.1 GCA_026184295.1 Planctomycetota bacterium | reverse complement strand
AGGCGACCCTGGCCTTCTGGACCACCGAGTCGCTGGAAGTGATGAACGCGTTCACCTTCGGCGGCGTGGAGACCGCGCAGTTCCCGCTCTCGATCTACCCCGGCTGGATGCGCGCGTTATTTCTCTTCGTGATCCCGCTCGGCTGCGTGACCTACCTGCCGGTGGCCGTGGTGCTCGGAAAGGAACTGCCCATGGAAATTTCACCCGCGCTGGGGGTGCTGGCGCCGCTGGCTGCTTTTGCCTTTCTTGCGCTCACGATTTTGATCTTCATGCTCGGCGTGCTGCACTACGCCTCCACGGGAAATTGAACAGGCGTAAATGGATGGAAAAGATTTTTAAAAAAGGTGATTCAGCATCGATCGACCGAATACCCATCGTGCTTTTTTCGCCCGGTCCGCGCGCAAGTGCTCTTGAATGTTCGCGCTAGAGGGATTTCGCGGGCGCGTCAGTCCGGCCTACAAATCGAAACTCGCATCCTTATGATCTCGGCAATTTAAAACAATTCCGGCCAACCGTCTTGCGGACCTCTGGAAATGAGGTCTAGATAGAAAGACATGAGCGACCTCTTTGCTTTCTCCGATCAACCCGCTGGAGCGACTCCATGGGTACAGTGGGCACGTCCCCGTCCGTTGCCGATGAGACCAAGCCGCATACCCCCGCAACCGTAACCGAACTTTCGGTGGCGTTGAAGACCTGGCCGCCGCAACCGCCCGAGACCCTGCCCAGCCTGCTGAACGACCACTGGCCGCGCAACATTTATCCCTACGCGCGCCGCGAGAGCCATTCCGTCGGACAGCCCGTCACGAAGCCCTACCGCGTCGTGCGCCTCGCCAACGAATACATGGAAGTGGACGTCCTCCCGGAACTCGGCGGGCACATCTGGGGCGCGAAGGACAAGCTGCGCGACGCCGAAATCTTCCACCGCGTGGACGCGATCAAGCCGCAGGACCTGGGCGTCGCGGGCGCGTGGATCGCGACGGGCGTCGAATTCAACTTTCCGGTCACGCACTCCATCCTGACCGTCGAACCGATTCTCGAGACGCACGGCGTCGATGCCGACGGCACCGCGTGGGTCTGCATCGGCGCGTCCGACCGGCTCTTCGGGCTGCGCTGGCAGATGCATCTGCGGCTCTCGCCCGGCGTGCGAAAGCTCAAGATTTACGGCTGGTTCCACAACCCGACCGAGCAGGAGCACCCCTGGTGCTACTGGGGCAACGCGGGCGTCACCACGCATCCGTCGCTGCGCCTGTACTATCCGTTCACCTGGGCCGAGCACCACGGCGGGATGCAGTTCCAGTGGCCGATGGAACACGGCAAGGACCTGACCTACTTCCGCAACTGCCCCGAACCCGTCAGCATCTTCGGCGAGACCGGGAGCGAACGCTGGTTCGGCGCGTACTACGACGACTTCAACCGCGGCGTCGTCCACACCGCCGATCCGCGCACCGTGCCGGGCAAGAAGTACTTCGCCTGGGGCACGGGCGAAGCCGGTAAGCGCTGGGCCGACCTGCTGAGCGACAACCACTCCGGCTACGTGGAAATCCAGTCGGGCAGCCGCAACGACCAGGAGTTCTGGAACGTCCTGAAGCCGCATGCGACCTTCCGCATCGCCGAATGCTGGCAGCCCGTGGACGGCTTGGGCGGCATCACGTCCGCGAACGAGTACCTGACCGCCTGCCTGGAACGCAAGGGCGACGACGTCTTCGTGCGCGCGCAGCCGGCCGAGTCCCTGCGCGGCGTGGAATTTGCCGCGTACGCGGGCGAGCGCCTGCTTGAACGCTGGAACGCGAACCTGACGCCGGACAAGGTCCACGAATACCGCCTGAAGCATCCCTTCGACGAAAAGGCTCCGCTGCGCGTGGAGATGCAGCCCGCCGACCGCGGCGCGATGCTGGTCGCGCGCGAGCGCCTCGAGTTCCCCGAGCGGCCCGCGAGCCGCGAGGAGAGCAACGACTGGTCGGAACAGAGCGCGAAGGTCTACCGCCGCGTGGCGCTGGACGCCGCGCAGAACATGAACTGGTCGCTCGCGCGCACCTATTTTGAGGCCGCGCTCAAGCTCGCGCCCAAGGACCCCGAGACGCTGCGCGAGGTCGGGCTCTTCCGCCTGCGGCGCTTCGAGTACGCCTCGGCCGTGCGCGCGCTGGAGAAGGCCCTGAAGCTCGCCCCGGACAACGAACGCGTCGCGGACCGTTCGCTGCGCTGGGGGCTGTGGTGGGCCAAGTACCAGGCTTCGAAGAAGAAGCCCTCGCGCGCGCTCGCGGTTCTCGCCGCCGAACTGCTCAAGCACGAGGAAGACCTGCACGCGTACGCCGCGAGCCTGCTGGCGCTGAAGTCCGGCCGCCCGCAGGACGTGCTGATCGAGTACGCCGGCCGCCCGCTGAACCAGCTCACGGTCACCCGCGACCTGGCGGCGATGAAGCTGGTGGCGGCGCGCCTGAGCGGCGAGCCCGACGCGAAGCTGCTGGCCGAGATGCGCCGCAACTTCCCCACCGACCCGCTGGTGGCCGCCGAGGCCGGCCCGGAAGCGCTGAACGCGCTGCTGGCCGTCGATCCCGACCTGGGCGTCACCGCCGCGTGCGAATACGCCAAGCTCTTCGATTACGCCCGTGCCGGTACGGTGCTCGAACAGGCCGCGGAGGCCGGCGGCTGGACCGTGAGCCGCCGCGTGCTGGCCGCGTACCTGCTGCACCTGGACGGAAAGAAAAAGGAGGCGGTGGAGCAGCTCGAAGCCTACGCCTCGTTCGACGGCGTCACCGACCGGCCGTGGCAGGAGCCGTTCTACGCCGCGCTGCCGTGGGCGCTGAGCCACAAGCCGGGCGACGCGCGCCTGCACTTCCTCTGGGGCAATCTCCTCGCGCACGCCGGCCGCCAGGAGCAGGCGCTCGAAGCCTGGGAGCGTTCGGTCGAATGCGGCGGCACGTGGCCGACGCTCGATTACCTGATCCCGATGCTGAAGTGCAAGCTGGGCCAGGTGAGCGACGAGCAGGCCGTGCGCATGAAGGAGATCGCGGAACGCGAGAATCGCTGGGAGTACGTCGCGCCGTACCTCGATGTCCTGCGCCTTTCCGGGCGCCGCGCCGAACGCTACGCCGAACTGAAGCGCCGCAGCGCGCTGCCCGGCCAGCACGAACGCATCCCGATCCTCTGCGCCGTCGAAGCATGCATCGTCGAGGACCTGGACGCGGCCCTGGCGTTCCTGCTCGAGACCAAGTTCCCGCCCACGCACGGCGGCGGTCTGCTGAGCTATTCGCACGTGCGCCTGCGCCGCCTGCGCGCCGAACGCGCGCTCGCGAACAACGACCTGGCGCTTGCGCGCGCGGAACTCGACGAGGGCTTGAAGATTCTGCACCACTTCCAGGAGGACGTGCAGGAACTCCACTGCCTCGCCGCGCTGCACTGCACGCGCGCCAAGATGGAAACGCTGGCCGGCCACGAGGAGGCCGCGCGCAAGGCCTACGAGGCCGCCGCCGCCGAAGACCACGATCTGCGCAGCCCGCTGCGGCTTTATCAGGCGTACGCGCAGATCAAGCTCGGCCGCGTCGAGGAAGGCGAGACGACCTTCGCGCGCGTCGAGGCCCTCGCGCGCGCGCGTCTCAAGCTGCCGCACGCCTGGCACGCCCACTACCTGCACCTGCTCGCGATCCTGGCCGACCTGCGCGGCCAGAAGAAGGAGCACGACCGCCTGATCAAGAAGGCGATCGAGAAAGGCGTCCTCTTCATCAACTGGGGCTGGGGTTTTTAAACACTACCGTTCCTTGCATGGCACGAACCCGCCGGAAACGGCGGGTTCTTTTTTGCGCGCGAACCGTTCCACTTGCTCTTCGGGGCGCGCGTCATATAAGAAGCATACATCCCAAGGGGAGCGAACATGGCCAAGACCGGCAAGGACGGGAAGGTGCGCTTCGGGTTGATCGGCTGCGGCGAGATCGCCATGCAGTCGCTCCAGGCGCTGAAACTTCATCCGGAGGTCTGCCAGGTCTCCGCGGTGCAGGACGTCAACGAACCGCTCGCCAAGGACACGGGCGAGAAGACCGGCGCCGCCGTCTTCACCGATCCCGCCAAACTGCTCGAACGCGACGACGTGGACGCGGTGGTCATCAGCACCCCGCACTTCCTGCATGCGCCGCTGACGATTCAGGCCGCGCAGGCCGGCAAGCACGTCGCCTGCGAAAAGCCGATCGCCTGCACGCTGGAGCAGGCCGATCAGATGATCGCCGCGTGCAAGTCCGCCAGCGTGCTGCTGACCGTCAACTACATCCTGCGCTACGACGCGCCGCAGAAGAAGGCCGCTGACCTGATCGCGCAGGGCGCGATCGGCAAGGTCATCCGCTTCCAGGCGCACGTGGCCGCCGACAAGCCCGAGAGCTACTGGTCGGGCGGGTACACCGGGCGCAACAAGAGCGACTGGCGGCAGAGCAAGGAAAAGTCCGGCGGCGGCGTGCTGATCATGAACCTGATCCACGACATCGACCGCATCCACAAGATCGCCGGGCTGGCGCCCGCGCGCCTGTACGCCGAATACGACACCCACAGCACGCCGGTGGAAGTGGAAGACAACATCTCGGTGACGGTGCGCTACACCAACGGCGCGATCGGCAGCATCGACGCCATGTCCTGCGCGCGCGGCAAGGAAAGCTTCGGCAACCGCATCTACGGCACCGATGGCCAGATCGAACTCGGCTGGCCGCTGCGCGTCTTCACCACCCGCGACGTGCCGGGCCTGAAGAAGAACGAGTGGAACACGCTCGAACTGCCCGGCAAGGCCTGGGGCCCCGAACCCCGCGGCGAATTCTTCGAACGCTTCGCGCGCGCGATCCTGAAGGGCGACACCGCCTGCGACATCTCGGGGGAAGAGGCCCGCGCCAGCCTGGCCTTCTGCCTAGCCGCGTACGAGAGCGCCGACAAGCGCGCGCCGGTCGAGTTCTAACGCGCCGCCGTTCGCGCTATTCCGTCACTTCCGTCATCTTGGCCGTCGCTCGGTCGAAGGGCAGGGCGAGCACCTGACCGAAGCCGTCGTGGATCAGCGCGATCTTCAGCTTCGCGTCGCAGGTCAGGGCGCTCGACCAGTGCAGTTCGCGCGCCGCGTCCAGGCCGGGCAGGTCCACCGCGAAGTATTTGCCCGCGGCGGGATCGAAAACGAGCTGCGCGGCCTTGCCGTCCTTGTCCTTGAACGGAAGCATCATCAGGATCAGGTCCGCGCCGGGCAGGTACGCCTGTTCGCGATGCAAGGCGCGCTTGCCCATGCGCGCGGGCGGCGTGACGGCCAGTTTCTCCGCCGTGCCGCTCTTCAGGTCGTAGCGGAAGATGCTCTCGTTCGCGATCCAGAGGCAGTCGCGCTTGGAATCGTAGCAGATCCCGTGGCCGTCGCACCACGCCTCGCCAAAGGCCGGGCCGTTCCAAGGCAGCTTCTTCCAGGCCTTCTCCTTCCATTCGAAGCGGAAGAGCCCCTTCACGGACAGCGCGACGACGCCGTTGGGGGTTGTCTCGAGCAGCGTCTTCATGCTGCCCTGGTGTTCCAGGCCCGGGAACGTTTCCAGGTCCCACTGCCGCTGCGCGACGTCGTAGGAATGGTTCAGGTAGAACATGCGCCCCGAGGGCGGGTCGTACGCGTAGGCCTGGTAGGCGTGGACGGGCACCTGCGGGCGGTTCTGGAACGAGAGGTTCGCCTTCACGTAATAGCCGCCGGTCGGTTCGATCGGCAGGTCGGGCACGTAGCCGAGCGTCCAGCGGTTCGAGCGCAGGCTGTAGTGCGCCACGTCGGTACCCATGTACGTCACGTGCCCGCCGCCCCACCACAGGAACTGCTGCCGGTCGGGGTCGTAGGCGGTGGTGTTCCAGGCGCGGTGCGTGGGAACCTTGGGCGGCTTCAGCGCCGTCCAGCGGTTCGCGGGCAGCGCCTTGATCGCTTCGGCCGTGGCCGCCGCATCCGGCGTGGCCGACTCGAACGGTTCCAGCGGCGTCGCGAAGGACATCGCGAGCGGCGCTTCGCCAGCCTCGGGCTCCAGCGCTTTCGCGGGATCGATCTTGCAGGCCCAGGTCGCGCGCCCTTCGCCGCCGGTGTCGATCATCACCAGCACGTCCTCGGGCGTGGCCGCGCCGAGCCACAGGCTGCCGGCGCCGCAGTAGTTCCCGTGCGCCGATCCGCGGGGGAAGGATTTCACTTTCGCCTTCGCGTCCGCGCGCTGCAGCAGCTTCCAGGCGTTCGCGCCAAGGTCGTAGCTCCAGACTTCCGGCGGCGCTTCCTTGAAGCCGCCGGCCAGCGTGTAGCCGCCCGCCAGCGCGAAGGTCTTGCTCTTGGGCAGATAGACCAGCGTGTGCCCGGCGCGCGGCGAAGGCGAGCGCGCGGGGAAGCGCTGTTCCCACTGGCGGGTCTTGCCGTCGTACACCCAGGTGTCGGCGTAGCAGCGGTCCAGCCCGTTGCCGCCAAAGAGCACGATCTTGCCGCGTTCGGCGTCGAAGGCCATCTGCGCGTGGGCGCGTCCCATCGGCTCGGGCGCGAAGGCGAACGCCGCGCGCTCGAGCGCCTCGAAGGCGCTCTTCAGCGCCGCGATCTTCTCGGCGCTCGGCGCGTCGTCCAGGCCCGCGGCCTGCGCCTTGAGCAGGTCGGCGCCCAGCAGGAGCAGCTTCGCGCCCTGCTTCACGGCTTCTTCTTCCCACGCGGCGGGTTTGGCCGCGGACGCGTCGGACGCCAGCGAGCGCGCGGTGCTTTCAAGCGCGCCCGCTTGGGCCGAAAGCTTCGCCGCCGCCTCGGCCTCGGTCTCGGCCGCGAAGTACCGCCCGCGCAGCGCCGAAAGCAGCGCCCACGCCTGCCGGCTTAAGCTGCCCGCGCGGTCGTGGAGGCCGTTCAGGACCTTCGAGCCCACCTCGAGCTTGCGCCAGGCTTTCGCGGCGGGCGCGTAAACCCAGGTGCCGGGCGCGCCGTGGTATTCGGCGCAGGAGCCGCCGAGCGAGAGCAGTTCCTTGTTGACCGGATCGAAGCACATGTTGCCCCAGACCATCGGGAAGCCCTTTGCCGAGATCGGCGCCGCGCCGGTCTCCTGCCAGGTCCGTTCGATGGGGTCATAGGTGTACGTGTTGTTGAAGAGGTACGCGTAGAGCGTGTGCCCGGCCGCGTCGTACGACCACTGGAAGTGCGCGCGCGTGTCGGTCCCGTAGGCCGAGCCGAACATCGCAAAGCGTTCGACGCCGTTCTTGTCCTTGGCCAGCAGCGTCTTCTTGGCCTCGGACACCGCCGGCGCGTCGGTGACCCCGGATTCCGCCGTGTACGGCGCGCCCTTGGGGTAGGCGTTCGTCCACTGGGCCTGCGCCAGATCGAAGTGTTCGACGTCGAAGTGCCGTTTGGCCTGCGCGTAGCCGCCGCCGGGCGTGCCGCCGGCAAGCACGAAGCGCTTCGTCTGGGGCTCGTAGAAAAAAATCGGCATGTTGCGCCCGCCGGTGGGCACTTCGTCTACTTTTACCCAGGTATTCGCCGGGGCGGCCTCGAGTTCGCTCGGGCAGGCGGGCCGCGCGAGCGTTCCGCACAGGGCGGCGAGGCAGAACAGCGTCAGGGTCGAGCGCATGATGGGGTTCCTCCTGTATCAGCGTACGCCTGAAGGAGCCGATTCGGCGCGGAAATGACGGGCGCTATGTCTTTTTGTGCTGTAAAATAGCGCCATGCCCGAACCGCCGCGCCGGGGCCGGCCGCCTTCCCCGCAGACCGCGCACCGCCAGGCGGCCGCGTGGCTGCGCACGCAGCTTGCCGCCAAACGCTGGAAGGTGGGGGAGGCGCTGCCTTCGCTGCGCCAGCTCGCGGAGCAGACCGGCTTCGCCTTCGGCGCGATGCGCCGGGCCGCCGAGCAGCTCAAGGCCGAACGCCGCATCCACGCCAGCCCGCGCAGGCGCCTGGTCGTCACCCGCATGGTGGACGGCCCCATGGACGGCCGCGACACGCTTCTGGTCGTCTCCTCGAATCCCCTGAGCGCGCGCACGTCCATCGCGCTGGATCTCTTGCG
>JAHCJK010000236.1 GCA_026184295.1 Planctomycetota bacterium | reverse complement strand
GCGAACGCGAGGGGCCGGGGGGGCCGCGGGCGACACGGCCGGCGTGGACGCCGGCGCTACAAAAGACCCCGGCGCGCTGGCCGCGCGCCGGAGTGGGCGCGCAGGGGTATTCGCGTTCCATTGAACGCGCAGGGCAAGTAACAGACAGGCGGGACGCCTGTCCCACAAACGCAATGCTGGCGGCACGCCGGAGTGGCCGCGCGCAGTGACCGCGCAGGGCAAGTAACAGACAGGCGGGACGCCTGTCCTACAAACGCAATGCTGGCGGCGCGCCGGATTGGCCGCGCAGGGCAAGCAACGGACAGGCGGGACGCCTGTCCCACAAACTACGAGCGCCGGCGCGCAGGCGTTCGCTGGACGCGCAGGGAGGCGGGGCGTTACGGCACGGGCACGTTGGCGTGGAGCGGGTAGACGATCACCATGCCGTGGCGGACGTAGCGTTCGAGGAAGGCGTCGAGGCTGACCTTTTCCTTGCGCGCGAAGGCCTCGATCTCATCGCCGTAATAGCCGTGGCGCAGAAAATACTTCCACACTTCCGCCGCGTCGGCGAAGACGCGCACCAGGCGGCCGGTGGCGCTGAGGGCCTCGCGCTGGCCGAGCCCACGCAGTTTGGGCAGATACGGCACCAAGTCCGGGCGACCCTCGGTAAAGCGCGGCGGCGGGCCGGCCGCCACGTCGGGGCGGCGGACGATGCAGCGTCCCCACGGTTCCACGTGCGGATACGGCTTCGGCGCGGGCTTGGCCGGCGCAGCGGACAGAGCGGACACCGCGGACACAGCAGGCTTGGCGGACACAGCAGGCTTGGCGGACACAGCGGGCTTGGCGGACGCAGCGGGCTTGGTCGGCGCGGTGGACGCAGCGGGCTTGGTGGGCGCGGTGGACGCAGCGGGCTCGGCAGACGCAGCAGGCTTGGTGGACGCAGCGGGCTCGGCAGACACAGCGGGCGCGGCGGAGGCAGCGGGCGCGGCGGACGCAGCGGGCGCGGCGGACGCAGCGGGCGCGGCGGACGCAGCGGGCTCGGCGGACGCAGCAGGCACGGTGGACGTAGCAGGCACGGTGGACGCAGCGGGCTCGGCGGACGCAGTGGGCTCGGCGGACGCAGTGGGCTCGGCGGACGCAGGGATCGCTGCGGCGGGGGCTTCGCGTGACAGCGTGCACGTCGCGTCGTCGAAGTGCCAGGTCGCGGCGATGGCGCGGAGCATGCCGGCTTCCAGTTCCTGCACCGAGGTCCCGCGCGCGCGGAAGGCGGCCAGGTTCATGCGCGCGAAATAGCCGTAGCCGCAGCGCCAGGCAAAGGCGAGGCGCGTCCAGCCTTCCTCGCGGCGGGCCGAACGCAATGCGTACTGCGCCTGGGCGAAACGGTCCGGGCGGGCGGAGGCCGAAGGCGCGGCGGCGAAGCGGCGGCCCTCGAGCATGCGCTCGATCTCGGCGCGCAGCGACTCCACGAAGGCGTCGAAGCGCAGGCGGTCCCAGATTTCGCGCGCGGACTGTCCGTGGTGTTCGCGGCAGAGGCGGTTGAGGAGGGCTTCGGGAAGTTCCAGGACGCCGGCGAGTTCGCGGGCGGGTTCCCAGCGCGGGTCCGCGGGACGGCCGCCGCGGTCGCGGACGAGGGCCGCGAGCCAGCAGGTCACCCACTGGACCAGGCGGCGCAGGCCGTCGCGGCGCTGGGTGAGCGAGTCCGCCTGCGGGCGCTTGAAGCCCGCGACCTGCCGCCAGAGCGGCGGCGCGTGCAGGGCGTGGGCGCGCGGAATGGCGGGCGCGCCGAGTGCGTAGAAGCGTTCGACCATGCGCGAGTCGGCGTACGGCGAACGATTCGGATCGCCGGAAGCATCCGCGGCGGCGGGTTCGCCCGCGGCGTCCGGATCCGGTTCGGAGGTCGTGGGAATGCCGATCGGATCGGCGAAGACATGGGCCGGTTCGGGCGTAGCGGGGCCATCCCCCGGCGGGTGGTAGACGCGAGTAGACATGGGAGGAGACCTTACGATAGGCGCGCGAATGCGGTTAGGCACGGCCATAGGAAATCGCGTTCCCGCTACGGCCCGGTGTAGCGCGGCGTGGCGTGTCGTCAATACAATAGTTTTATTATTTTTTGTCTACGTTTACTATACATAGGTTCTCGTGTGCGGTCCGCCAATCTTTCATGCGCGGTCTTGCCAAATGGACCACAGGTATTATGGGAATAGGCCATGGACTATTCGCGGCTTACCTGGAAGTACCTGCTCGACCGTCTGCCGCTCCAGACTGACGCGCTGATTCAACGCCGCTGGGAGTGGATCGAGCCATTCTTTCATCTGGTTTCGATCGAAGAAGTTTGCGAAGCCTTTGATGCTGATGCCTGCATAGCGCTACACAAGGATTTCCATACTTGGAATGATCGCGAGCCCGAATCGTACGGGCATCTCATCGCACACGCGCTACTTTGGCGATGCAACATCCAAGGACCAGTCAAACCCGCACGACAATACGCCTTCGTCAAAAAGCAGGATGCCATCATTCGTCAATATTGGTCAGAAGTGTTGGCGCATTTACGCACGCCGTTTTCCAGAAAATTGGGTATGGGTTGTCTGCGCGAAGACATCTACAGCGACTTCGTATGCATCTCCTACCACGATTACCCGGACTGGTGGGGCGACCCGGCGCAATGGCTGGATCCATCGGATTGCGGATTGTGGCTTGAAGGCTCCATCATGAACCTCTTGAATCTTGTGAAATACAGCAGTGATGCCGCATTTAAGCGTGCGATTTCGAACGAACTGGAAGACTACGAGAGCGAAATGATTCAGCGATCTTTTCAGGGATTGATTAGCGCGGGTAAGCTTCCACGACCTTGATTGGGCGCTTTCAGCGCCTACAGCCGGCCTTCGACGCAGCGCACGTCCTTGTCGAGCGCTGCAAGCGCGCCCTATTGTAGCCAGGGGTGAAGCGAAGCGCAGCCCCTGGTGCATGGTCTCCTACGGGCCAGCCCTGCCAAGGGTGGAATCGACGACGCCGCATGTCGCTCTTTCAGAGCTACGGAGACCGGGGGCATTCGGTTCCAGGGGCTTCGCTGCGCTCCACCCCTGGCTACATTATTCGGGCGCTTTCAGCGCCGACGAACGGCTTGCGTCGCGACGTTTTTATTCCAACGCGGCCAGCGCCGCGACCTTCGATGCCCAACGCGGCCAGCGCTGCGACCTTCGATTCCGGGCGCGGCCAGCGCGGCGACGTTCGGTCCCGAGCGCGGCCAGCGCTGTAGCGCCGACATCTTGCCGGCCGTGTCGCCGGCGTCTCGCCGGCCCCTGGCGCGCGCAGCGCGAACTCCTTCGACGGGCCGGCGGGACGCCGGCGACGCTGCCGGCGAGGACGCCGGCGCTACCAACGGACCCGGCGCTGGCCGCGCGCGCCGGGAGTGGGCACGCAGAATTCGCGTTCGATGAACGCGCAGGGCAAGTAACGGACAGGCGGGACGCCTGTCCACAAATGCAATGCTGGCGGCGCGCCGGAGTGGGCGCGCAGGGGTATTCGCGTTTGATGAACGCGCAGGAGCAAGTAACGGACGGGACGCCTGTCCCAATGCTGGCGGCGCGCCAGGTGGAGCGCGCAGGGGGATTCGCGTTCGATGAACGCGCCTGGGGGCAAGTAACGGACAGGCGGGACGCCTGTCCGATGCAATGCTGGCGGCGCGCCGGAGTGGGCGCGCAGGGATTCACGTTTGATGAACGCGCAGGGCAAGTAACAGACAGGCGGGACGCCTGTCCTACAAACTGCCAACGCCGGCGCTCGGGAGGCGCGGCGCGAATCTTTCTGCTACTTCATCGCTTCTTGCAGCTTCACGATGCCTTCGGCGATCTGGCGGCGGAAGGATTCCATCGCTTCGGGGGTCATCGGGTTGTCGGCCTTGCCTTCGCCGCTGATCGCGTCGGCGTTCAGGTTGCCGAACTTGAGCTGCGCGAAGACTTTTTCGATCGAGGCCTTCAGCGCGGCGGCTTCGGCGGCGCCCTTCTGTTTTTCCTGCGCGGTCCCCTGCCCCGGATTCAGGACCTGGTCGATCAGGCTCCACGCGGTCTGCAGGTAGCGGTGGTCGTTGCAGCCGAGGCGGATGCGTTCCCACGTCGGCGTGCTGCGCAGGCCGCGCGTGGACGGGTACACCACGCCGTAGTGCGCTTCGTTGTGCGAGGCGAGGTAGAAGTTGCCGTAGGTGCCGCCGCCGCTGTACACCCACTGGAAGAAGCCGCTCACCTTGTACTTCCGATGCGCGAAGAACTGGTACGTGCCGAAGGTGAAGCGGTTCATGCCGGTGTTGTAGAGCCAGAGGCGGTGGCCTTCCTTCACGGCGGCGAAGTCGCGCGGGCTGTGGACGCCGGGGGCCCACGTGTCGATCTCGCCGATCATTTTTTCGTGCGCGGCGCGGGTCTCGGGCTTTTCTTCCAGCATCGCGCTGTCGAAGGCCACGAAGCGGAAGTCCGGCGCGCATTCCTGGAGCAGGCGGTGGTGCGCGGCGAGGACTTCGGGCTTGCCGCCCGGATGCACGACGTATTCGTCGTCGGTGCAGAAGGCGATGGGCAGCCAGTTCTTTTCCTTGGCGTGTTCGCGCACGGCGTCGAAGTACGCCTTGACGAGTTCGCGGTAGCTCCCCGCGCCGAAGCGCCTGGCCTCGGCGTCCTGGTCCACGCCGACGCGCAGGCTGACGCCGGTGCCGACCGAGTAGCCGTTCAGTTCCTGCGTGAAGCCGGCGGCGCGGGCGAGTTCCATGAAGCGGTCCATCTTCGAGAAATCGACGGCGGCCTTGCCGTTCGCGTAGGACGTGAGCGGCACGGGGACGCCGGGATCGACGCCGGTGAGCCCGTGGGCGCGCGCGTCCTCGAGGATGTTCTTCCATTCGGCCCAGTAGCGTTCGCCGCCCTGGTCGAAGGCCAGGTACGCCTGCATCGGTCCCATCATGAACATGCCCATGGGGAATTCCGGTTCGCGCAGCTTGATCGGCCAGACGGTAAGCGTCACCGGCCAGGCGAGGTCCTTGAACGCGGAGCCCGCCAGGGTCAGCGTGCCGGCGTATTCGCCCGCGGGCGCGCCGGCGGGGATTTCGACCGTGATCCAGAACGAGCGCGTCACGCCGGCCTTGAGCGAGACGGGCATGACCGAGACGTCGTCGAGGAACTTGGGCAGGATCTCGTAGACCGCGGTCTTGTTCAGCCCCTTGTAGCGCTGCACGCGCACGCGCGCGGCCAGCGGCGCGGCGGCGGGGTCCTTGGACTTCAGTTCGCAGACGGCGCCGGTCAGTTCGCCGCCGTCCTTGAGCGGCAGCAGGCCCACGCAGCCGAGCACGGTCTCGCCCGGCGAACCCGCCAGGCCGAGGCTCGCCTGCTTCGCTTCCGCCGCGCTCGGCACGCCGTTGACCTGAACATCGCGGTCGGGCGCGTGGACGAAGGTGACGCAGCCGCGCGCCTTCTCGGCCTCGCTCGCTTCGTACGGCGCGGGGGCCTCGGGGAGTTTCTCGACGTGCTGCGCGTCGAACTGTTCCTTGCGCAGCGCGTCGAAGTTCGCCAGCCAGCGCTCGGCGTCCTTCTCGCTCGCCTTGGGCCACAGCACCAGACCGTTGACCATGGCGCTCCACCAGCCGCCGCCGTCGAACGCGAGCGTCAACTGCCCGCCCTGCACGTCCACGTCGAAGCGCCGCGGCACGAAGAGCCGCGCGATGTACTTTTCAAAAAGGTCGTCGCCGGGCAGGTCCTCGAAATCCTGGAAGCGGAACTCGTACGCCTTGAAGCTCTCGGCGTCGTAGCTCTGGTCCACGACCACCTTGCCGTTGGCGGCGACGGTGCGGCGCTGGAAGGTCTGCCCCCAGCCGTTGCCGGGCGGCCCGAGCATCAGCCAGACGCCGTACGCGCCGTCGGGCACGTCCACCGAGAAACTCGCGCGGGTCGGCATGCAGAAGTCGCGGCAGAGATCGTCGGCCGGGCGGTGGCGCCCGAGAATCTCGTTGATGTCGAAGTCGCGCCCGAATTCGCCGCGCGGCTGCCAGCCGAACCCGCGCGCCTGCTCGTAGGCCGTCTCGCGCGTCACCTTGGCGAAGCCGGGCATCACCGCCGCGTTCTGCGGGCCGAAGTCGAACTTTTTCAGGCCGGCGACGGGCACTTCCTCGACGCCCTTGATCAGGCGGATGTTGTCGATGAAGACGGTGGTCTTGTTCACCGAGAGGTTGAATTTTTTGATCTGCGCGACGTCGATCGCCTTGCGCCCGTCGGGCCCGGTCATCCCGCCGACGGAGAGGCGCACGGTGTTGAAGCCCGGCTTGAGCATGCGCGACCAGTTGTGGCGGTCCCAGTAGCCGGCGTTGACGTCCTTCGCGCGCACCCAGCCGCCGATCTCGAGCGGCTTGCCGCCGGGGTTGAAGACGTCGATGGCCAGCGTGTCGTAGGCGCTCCAGTTTTCGTCGAAGCCGCTGAACTGGACGTTGCCCGCGGGCGCGCCGCTTTCCAGCTTCAGCGCCTTCCTGCCGTTCGAGGCGTGTTCTTCGGTCTCGCCCATCTTCGACTTGCCTTTGAATTCTTCCGGCCAATCCTCGAGTTCGATCTTGCCGGCGTCCTGGCCTTCGAACGAGAAAAGCGTCTTCACTTCGAACGAGCCGGTGCCTTTGACCAGGCGCGCGTTGTCGAGGTAGATCGTGGCGGGCTTCTTCTCGTCTTCGCTGGCCAGGGTCATGGCGAAGAAATCGATCTTGGCGAGGTTCAGGTTGCCCTTGCCGTTCTGGCGCGTCAGCGAGCCCAGCGAGAAGGCGAGGCGGCGCTTGCCGGGCTCGAGCTTCAGTTCGAAGTTGTGGCGCTCCCACCAGCCCTGCCCGCCGTCGTCGCGGATGAAGCCGAAGGCCTTGGCCGCGCCGCCTTCGACGAAGACATCGACGACGAACTGGTCGTATTCGCCCCACTTGCCCGCCTGGTTGCTGCCGCCGTAGAAGAAGAAGTTCGGCGAGAACGGCTTGTCGAGGACGACCTTGCCCGCCTTGCCGCCCTGCGTGGCGTGGTCGGCGACGTAGGCGAGCTTGTCCGCGTTCTCGAACGCCTGCTGGGGATTCTCGAAATCGAAGAGCACCGTCTCGCCGCCGTCGGCCGCGCGCGCGCCGTGCAGGGCCGCCAGGGCCAGGACCGCCGCCGCCAGAGCCAGATTCAGGACTCGCATGTACGCCCCCTTTTGAGTTGCTATTCGGCGCGCGGCATGCCGATGCTGCCGCGGGCGATGAATTCGGTGGAAAGCACGTGTTTGCGGTGCGCGAGGTCCGGGCGCGCGATGCGTTCGAGCAGCATGCGCACGGCGTCCTCGCCAGAACGTTCGACCTGCATGCGCACCGAGGCCAGCGCCGGCGCGCTGAAGACGCCGACATCGCCCATGCCGGCGACGCTGATATCTTCGGGCACCCGCAGGCCCGCGTCTTTGGCCGCCGCGAGCGCCGCCGCGGCCATCTCGTCGATGGTGCAGACGAGCGCCGTGGGCGTTTCGTGCGCGGGCGCGCGCAGCAGTTCGCGCGTCAGCGCGTAGGCCGAGGAACTGTGCGGAATCGACGGGCGGACCCACGCGGGATTCGGTTCCAGGCCGCGTTCGCGCAGCGCGCGTTCGAACCCGGCGCGGCGGTCGCGGGCGATCTCGCCGATCGCCGCCGTGGCCGGATCGTTGCTCGACCCGTGCACCAACATCCCGATGCGGCGGTGGCCGAGTTCGATCAGCGCCGTGGCCGCCTGATACCCCCCGGCCTCGTTCGCATGCACGACGATGTCGTACGCGCCCGGAACTTCGGGCGTGGCGCAGTCGAAGAAGACGACCGGCAGCCCGCAGGCCGCCAGCGCGCGCAGCGTCTCCTGCGCGGTGATGCTCACTACGATCAGCCCCTGGGCCGATTGCGCAGACGTGATCTGTTCGAGCAGCGGCGCGGCGGGATCGGGGATGCGCTTGAGCGCGAGTTGCGCGCGGTCGCCGCAGCCGTCCTGCATCCCGCGCAGCATCCGCCCGTAAAAGAGCCCG
>JAHCJK010000235.1 GCA_026184295.1 Planctomycetota bacterium | reverse complement strand
CCGTCCACGCTCACGCTGGAAGGCGGCACGCACAACTCCAAGGCGCCGCCCTTCGACTTTCTGGAAAAGACCTTCCTCCCGCTGCTCGCGCGGATGGGCCCGCGTGTTTCCGCCACACTGGAACGCCACGGTTTTTACCCGGCCGGCGGCGGGCGCTTTACCGTGCGGATCGAACCCGCCGCCAAGCTGACCCCGCTCGACCTGCCCGAACGCGGCGAAGTTGCCGGCGTGCGCGTGCGCGCGCTGCTCTCGCAGCTCCCGCGCGAGATCGGCGAGCGCGAAGCCGCCGCGGCCGCGCGCAAGATCGGCTTCCCCCACGCGGTGACGAAGATCGAAGAGATCGCCCGGCCGCAGGGTCCGGGCAACGTGCTGCTGGTGGAAATCGCGAGCGCGCACGTCACCGAGGTGGTCAGTGCGTACGGCGAGAAGGGCACGCCGGCCGAGGACGTCGCCGCCGAGGCCGCGCGCGAGGCCCGCCACTACCTCGACGCGGACGTGCCCGTCGGCGAACACCTCGCGGACCAGTTGATGCTGCCGATGGCGCTGGCCGGCGGCGGGCGCTATCGCACCGTCGAACCCTCGCTGCACGCCCAGACGAACGTCGATACCATCGCCGCCTTCCTGCCCGTGCGCCTCAAGATGACCAAGATCGCCCCCAAAGCTTGGGAAGTGACGTTGTCCTAACCATCGCCGTATGAAACTGTTGCGCGTGTACTATTGCCATGTGATGAATTCATCTAAAAATGTGATGAATTTAACAATAACCCGCGAACAACTTTTCCCTCGAAGTGTATCCTTATATAGAGGAGTATGGCGGCCAGTTGCTCTGGATGGGGGCGTAACGACATGCGGCTTACCTTCGTCGTGGCGGTGGCGGGGTGGCTCTGCGCGGGCGCGGCGTGGGGCTTCGGGATCGAATCGAACGCGGGGCTGCGCACGGCCGAACGGTTGAGCCCCACCGAGATTCGCGCGGTCGTCGGTCCGGGCTTCAACGCCGCCGCGGCGGCCAAGAAGCCGGAGGTCTTCCAGGTCGCGAGCGCCGACGACGCGGGCTTTCAGCGCGGCGTTGCGGCGGCGGTCGTGGAGATCGTCCAGACCGCGCCGGACCTCGCGTATCCCACGGGCTGGCAGGGCCCGGTCTTCAACCGCTACGAAGTCAAGGTCGCACTCCCGCCGGGTTCGCCGATGAAGGACGGGGCGCGCTACTGGCTGCGCATCAATTCGGCCTGGGTGCTCGCGCGCAACCGCGCCGCCTGCTGGATCGAGGCCCCCGGCAAGTCCCCCGCGGAAGCGCTCGACCCGCGCTGCGGGCTGCGCGAACTCCACGCGCTGACGCCCACGATGCTCCACGCGGTGCTCGGCCCGGGCGTGGACCTGAAGCGCCTGTACGACGCGAACAACCTGACGGTCCGTTCGGCCGACGACCCCGCGTACAAGACGCCCGCGCATCCCGTCCGCATCGGACGGCGCTCGAACCTCGACGCGTACATCCCCGACGGCTGGCCGTGGAAGTTCCTGCCGCGCCACGAAGTCTTTCTCGAATGGGCGAAGCCCTTCACGCCCGGCTGCACCTACACGCTCGATTTCAACGCGCGCGACGGCTCGCCCGTCGTCTGCGGAATCGCAAAGACCGCGATCGTGCTCGACGAACGCGCGGCGCTGAACCTCGCGATCAAGGTCAACCAGTGCGGCTACCTGCCCGGCGCGAAGGAGAAGTACGGCTATCTGGGATTGTGGATGGGCGAACTGAACGCCTGCGATTTCTCCGCGGCCAAGTCGTTCGAAGTGCGCGACGCGGCGACGCACGCGGTGGTGCTGAAGGGCGAGCCCAAGCTGCGCCGCAAGGCCACCTACAAACTCGCCGGCGGGAAGCTCGACCCCGATCCGGCCAAGGTCAAGGGCCCCGAGACCGTCTACAAGCAGGACCTCTCCTACGAAGACGTCTGGCAACTCGACCTTTCCGCGCTCGAAAAGGAAGGCACGTACTACGTCGCGGTGCCGGGCTTCGGGCGCGGCTTCGAATTCCGCGTCGGCGCCGATGTCTATGCCGAGCCGTTCAAGACGGTGATGAACGGGCTGCTGCATCAGCGCGCGGGGCTGGAACTGAAAGAACCGCTCACGCCGCACTACAACCCCGCCGGACACCGCAACAAGACGGAGTACTCGACCTTCCGCGTGGGCGTCGATAAGGATCCCTGGCAGACCCTGCCCAAGCACGCCACCGACGGAAAGACGCACGACCTCTGGGGCGGCCACTACGACGCGGGCGACTGGAATCCGCGCTCGCACCTGGACGTCGCGGAGACGCTCTTCCTGCTTTACGAGCTGAACCCGAAGGCCTTCGCCGACGGGCAGCTCAA
Organism: Planctomycetota bacterium; assembly: GCA_026184295.1. Lineage (GTDB taxonomy): Bacteria > Planctomycetota > SZUA-567 > H5-PLA8 > H5-PLA8 > JACQFI01. Next base: position 5,742 of record JAHCJK010000235.1, on the reverse strand, counting down.
GGTGCCCGAACGCGCCAACGGAATTCCGGACGTGCTCGACGAGGCCCTGTGGGCGCTCGACCTCTGGACGCGCCTCCAGGCCGACGACGGCGGCGTCTGCAACGGCCTGGAAAGCAACGGCGACCCCGAGGAAGGCGACATCGCCGCCACCGACCGCAAGCGCGAGTTCGCCTTCGCCAAGGACGCGCAGGGCAGCTACTGGTTCGCGGCAATGGCCGCGCAGGCGAGCACCCTCCTGAAAGGCCTGGGCAAGGACGCGGACGCGAAGGCGTACCTCGACCGCGCCGTGCGCGCCTGGCAGTGGGCCGAAAAGAACGGAGGGGAACGGGAGCACGACCGCCACGCGTTGGCCGCGGCGCTGCTGCTGCGCGCGACGAAAGAAGCCGCCTACGGCGAGGCGTTCAAGAAGCACAGCGTCTACACGGCGAACCCGAAGGCCGAGCCCGACGTGTACGCCAAGTACGACCAGGCGCTCGCGTCGTACTACTACGCGGCGCAGCCCGAGGCCGACGCGGGGCTGAAGGCGGCGATCGCGGCCTCGTTCGAGAACCAGATGCGCTACTGGATCGCCTGCGCGGAGACGACCACGTACCGCTACCTGCGCAGCACGCACGCGCCGAACACCTGGGGCACCGGCGGCCTGCCCAAGTGGCTGGTCAAGCCCGCGCTCTGCATGCGTCTGAGCGGCGACGAGGCGCTGCGCGCGTCGCTGCGGCAGTGGATCGTCTTCACGAACGACTTCTCGCTCGGCTGCGACCCGCTGAACCTGGTCTTTACCGTCGGGCTGGGCAAGCGCCACGTCACCACCGCGTGGCATCACCTGATGCACCTCAGCCCCGCGGGCCTCGTGCCGGGCCTGCAAAGCGAAGGGCCGGGCGGGAACTACGTCGCCGGCGAGATGCCCAAGCAGGGCGGCATGGGCGCGTGGCCCGGGATGAGCCTCTTCCCGAACGGGCCGTGGCCGGACCTGTACAAGTACTCGGAGGACGCGTCGCCGGGCATGAACGAGGGCCTGACGAGCAACATGGCGCTCACCGCGTTCGCGTACGGCCTGCTGCTCCCGCCCGCGAAGTGACGGTCGCTCCTTTTCCTGCGCGCCGCGCGGGCCTATACTCCGCGGGCGCATGAATCCATCCGAGGCTCCCGGCGAGCCATTTCCCGCCCGCGATTCGCTTGCGAAGACCGCGGCGGCCGCCTTCGGCATCTTCTGCGCGGCCTCGCTGCTGCTGTACGCGGCGCTGATCAACGACGACTGGATCGATTTCTACTTTCACATCCGCCAGGGCGAACGCTTCGCGAACGGCGAACTGCCCTACCGCGATTTCATGATCGCGCCGTGGCCCGGCGTGCCCGTGCTGCTCGGGCTCTGGTTCAAAATCTTCGGGTTGAGCATGTTCGGCGTGCACGTGCTCCAGGCGATGCTGGGCGGCCTCAGCGCCGCGCTGTCCTGGCTGATCGCGCGGCGCCATGCGGGCCCGTGGACCGTCTGGATCGCGCCCGCGGGCGCGCTGGCCAGCTACGTGCTCGGCAACGAAGGCATCAGCCACATGGCCTTCGCGATGCCGTTCGCGCTGCTGGCGCTCTGGGCCGCGCTCTGGGCGGACGGCGCCCAGCGCGCGCGCGGCTGGTTCGCCGCGGGCGCGTGCGCGGCGCTTGCGGGCGTTTGCACGCAATCGGTGGGCATCTGGCTCGGCCTGCTGCTGGTCGTCTGCGCGCTCACCGGCGAAAAAGGCGGACGCCTGAAGGCCGCCGCGGCCACGGTGGCCGGCGCCGCGCCTATGGTAGGCGCGATGTTGGTGTGGATCTGGTCGTACGGCGCGTGGGAATCTTTCATGTACGCCTCGTACTACTGGGCGCGCGAACGCTACGTCCCGTTCCACGCGGGGGTGGGCTGGGGGAGCTGGCGGCCGCCGTGGAGCATGCTCGCGCAGGTGCCCGGAGGCTGGTGGCTGGCGTGGGTGCCGGCGCTCTCGGTCGTCTGGGTCAGCGTCTTCGTCCTGCCCGCGCTTCCGCTGTACAGCGCGGCGCGCGGCTGGCTGAAAAAAGCGGAGCCGCCGCCCCGGCGGATTCTGGCGCTCGCGTGCGTGGCGATGGTGCTCGCGGCCTACCCGCACATCGGCGCGATGCGCTGGTCGCGCCTCGTCGCGCCCTTCTGGATTCTGCTCGCGGTCGAACTCCACCATCTGCTGCGCGGGCCGCAGCCGTCCGAAACCGGCGCGGCGGTCCGCGGACTCAGCGCGGGCCTCTGCGGCTTCCTGCTCCTGATCGTGCCGCTGCAGTGGAGCTACCGCGGGCAGCTCGTGGAACTCGAGACCCCGCGCGGCACGGTGTTGGTGCGCGAGGCCGCCGTGGACGAGTACCGCGTGCTGAGCAAGCGCTTCAAGCCCGGCGACCGCGTGATGATGCTGCCCGAACGCGGGGCCTCCGGCGTGCTGCTGGGGCTGAAAAATCCCACCGCCTACGAGATCCTCGTGCCGGTGATCTCTTCGCCGCGCCAGCTCAGCGAGGCCGTGGACCAGTTGCGGAGCGCGGGGTATCCGCCCGTGGCGATCATGACCGCGCGCGAGTACGCGGACATCGAGAAGGTGATGAAGACCTACGGTCCGGCGAAGTACCTCGAGGAGTTCGAGCACAATCCGATGAACGATTTTCTCGCGGCGCACTACGAGGCGGAATTCCAGGAAGGCCCGGTCATCGTCCTTCGCCGCAAAGAACCGCCCGCCCCGGCATCGGCGCCTTAAAGCCGAATTCGTGCTGGGCATCGCCTAACGCATCTCTATGGAATCCTTTGTGAGGATCGTAATACTGGATATATTCCTCGCGCCGTCGAGGGTGCACCGGTGTACGTGTAGGCAGGAGGTGGTTACGATGGTGGTTAAGCTGTGGTAGACGAAGCCGATCCCAAGGGCTACGCCTGGCTCGCGGAGCAGCTCCGGCAGGCGATTCTCTCGGGCGAAATCCCCGTCGGCGCCAGCCTTCCGGCCACGAAGATGCTCGGCCGCAAGCACGGCATCTCGCAGGAGACCGCGCGCCGCGCCGCCAAGCAGTTGCAGCACGAGGGCCTGGTGGCTTCCGAGCCGCGCCAGGGCTTTCGGGTGCTCGCGCGCGGCAACGACCCCGACCGCGGCCTCCCGCTGGCCTTCGTCGTCGCCGAAGAAGAACGCCAGGGGCGCTGGAACGAGTTCCACCGCATGCTCTTCGCGGGCCTGCAAAGCGCCGCGGCCGAGCGCCGCTGGCCGGTGCTCGCGGTGGGCACGGGCGGGCGGAGCGGGCCGGAGATTCTGGAACAACTGCGCGAATGCCGCGCCTGGGGGATCGTCCTGGATTCGATGCACGCCGGGTTGCTGGAGGCCGTCGTGCGCCTGCGCATGCCGGTGGTGATGATGGACGCGTGGGAATCCGAGGTGCGGCTCGACGCGGTCGTGCAGGACTCCTTCCAGGGCGCGCTCCAGGCCGTGCGGTACCTCGCCGCGCGCGGGCATACGCGCATCGGCTGGGTCGGGAAGATTTCCGACAGCATACAGGCGCAGGAACGCTTCGGCGGTTTCTGCGCGGGACTGGCCGGCATGGGATTGAAGCTGCGCGCCGACTGGGCCCTGGACACGCCGCCCGAAGAGACCGCCGGGGCCGCGCGCAAGCTGCTCGCGCGCCGCGACCGCCCCACGGCCGCCGTGGGCCTGTGGCTCGACGCCGCGCGCGAACTCGTCCACGCCGCCGCCGAACTGGGCCTGAAGCCCGGCAAGGACCTCGAGATCGTCGGCTGGACCGCCGAGGAACTGTACGAGACCGAATACCGCGCCGCCATGGGCGGCCTGCCGTGCCCGGCGACGATGGTCTGGAGCGCGTCGAATCTGGCGCGCGCGGCGCTGGCGCGCCTGGCCGAACGCCGCCTGCATCCGGAGTTGCCGCCGTTGCTGATCAAACTGCCCGTGCGGCTGAGGCCGCCGGCCTGACCCGTCCTGAAGAAGAAGAGGGGAATACGCCATGCATCCGACGCGTCTTGGACTTTTGGGCATCGGGCTCTGTGCGCTCGCGTTCGCGGCGCGCGCGGCGGAAAAACCGCCCGAACCGAAGCCGCGCGCCGACGGCATCAAGCTCGTCACGCAGCCGGTGCGCGAGCCGCTCGAGCCCGAGGAACGCGGCAAGCACTACAAGGTCCCGGCGACCAACTGGCAGCGCGACCCGGTGCTGTGGGGCTGGTCGTGCGAAGTCCCCGGCGGCACGGGCCTTTCCTTTGGCGGCGTGCAGCAGATCGCCGACGACGGCCGCCCGCACACCTGCGTGCTCGAAGCCGGCCAGTGGAAGGACATCGCCGCCGACCTGCGCGCGAAGAACCCGCTTCAGAAGCACTGCGATGCCGCCGAAGCGCTGCGCAACGCCTGCAAGGACGCGCTGGCCCGCGCGCGGCATTTCTATTTTGAAGGCCTGCCCGCCGACGAGGAGGCCAAGCGCCTTTCGGCGGACGTAGATCCCGCGGTCGCGAAGCTGGCCAAGGACCTCGCGGCCTTCGCCGGCACGCTGAAGAGCGCCTCCGGCTTGGAAGCCTACGAGGCCGGGCAGTGTCAGTTGGCGTTGAAGTGCCTCGAAGCGGGCGCGGCCACGCTCAAGCCCTTCGCGCCGCGCACCACGCCCGAACAGCTTGCCGACATGCGCCGCACGCAGGTGGAACTGGAGCGCGCGCGCGACCTGCTGAACGCCGAGCCGCCCCCGCGCATGCTCAGCCTCGTCACGTGGGAACCGAAGAACAAGGTCTTCGTGATCTTCGGCGGCGAACGCGCCGACAGCGTCTGCAACGATCTGTGGGTCTTCGATCCGGCCAAGCGCAAGTGGACGCAGCGCCATCAGGAAGCCGCTCCAGAGCCGCGTGCCGACCACCACTTCGACGCGCTCGGCGACGGCCGCATCGCCATGTTCGGCGGGTACACGCACGAGAAGGGCTACACCCACGTGGGCCCCGCGCGCTGGATCTACGACGTCGCGAAGAACACCTGGACGCCCGACGGCCATCAGGAGAAGGCCTTCGCGTCCGACACGCGCAAGGGCGGGTACCTGCCGCCTTCGTCGCCCGAAGAGTTCATGAAAGGCGAGCGCCCCGATGCCGCCGCGCAGGCTGCGGTGCTCAAGGCGCTGCCCGCCAACACGTGGGTCCGGCTCAAGACGCCCAGGCCGCTTGGCGGGCGCGACTGGGGCACGTGGGTCCTCGATCCCGACCGCGACCTGATGTACGTCTGGGCCGGCGGCCATGCGAGCTACGCCGGCAACGACGTCGCGCGCTATCACCTCGCCACCGACCGCTGGGAGATCGCGCATCCCCCCGAAGTCCCGATCGGCTGTGCCGGCACGAACGAACAGTACCCTTCGGGCTTCTCGTTCAACCAGCGCCCGTGGGTGAAGAAGCACGTCTGGAATTCGCAGGCCTACGAGCCGGCGCTGAAGAAGATGATCATGGGCGGCGCGAACGACGCGCAGATCGATCCCTACTGCTACTTCTACGATCCCGACAAGGCCGACTGGACCGGGCGCGTGCGCCTGCCCGAGGGCATGCCCAACGACGCCTACGGCATGCAGATTCGTTCCACGAAGCACGGCATGTTCGCGTGGGCCGGCGGCTGGCTCTTCGACGCCAAGGCCATGGTCTGGAACAAGCTCGCCATCAAGGGCACCATGCCCGGCGGCGGCGTGGACAGCTCCGGCCTTGCCTACGATTCCAAGCGCGACCGCATGCTGCTCTTCACGCTCGGC
>JAHCJK010000234.1 GCA_026184295.1 Planctomycetota bacterium | reverse complement strand
TCGAGCTTGCTCTTGCCTTCGGGCGCCTGCGCGATCATCGCGGTCAGTTCGCGCGTGTTGCGGACTTTCCGGCCGTTGAAGGACTGCACGCAGTCGCCCGCGGCCAGGCCGGCCTTCTCCGCCGGGGTCTCGGGCACCACGCGGGTGATGAACGCGCCTTCCTCGGCCTTGTTGCCGTGGAGCGTGTTCAACTGCGCGCTCACTTCTTCCATGTACACGCCCAGGCGCGGCTTCTGCGCCGGCCCGCGCGGGCGCGGCTGCGGCCCCGGGACCGCGCGGCGTTCGCGGGCGAACTCGCGCATCATCTGGTCGAGTTCCTCGTCCATGTCGCGCGCGGCGCCGGGCGGTTCCTCGCCAAAGGGGCCGTCGAGGTTGTCCTTGAAGAAGTCGTCCAGGCGGCGGTTCAGGTCGCGCATCTGTTCGGGGGTCAGGTTGAACTGGAAACCGCCCATGCCCTGCGGCGCTTCGGGCGGTGGCAGCGGCACGGCCTGCTGCTCGGCCAGCTTCTTCTGCAGTTCGACGATGCGCGCGTCCTTTTCGACCATCGCCTGTTCCAGGCTCTGGATGCGCTTCTCGAGCGCCTCGAGCTTGGCGATCAGGGCCGCGGAATCGGGCCGGGCGGGCGGCGGGTCCTTGGGCGCGGGCGCCTCGTCCACGGCCAGCGCAGCCCATGCGCACAGGGCCAGGCACGTAAGCAGCGGGATTCGGTTCATGGAAGGAGCCCTCAGGACCGGAGCGGCATACGCCCTAATAGTAACGAGACGCGCCGGGAATTCCTAGCCTTCAAATGCAACGGGCCTCCGCGTGGGAGGCCCGTTTTGAGCGTGTAAACGCAAGTAAGATGGAGGCTACTCGCCGCCCCCGCCCCCCGCGGCATCCGAGGCCTGCGCGCCGGCCTCGGCGGAGGACTCCCCGCCGGTTTCGGCGCCGACCGGTTCCCCCGCGCCGGCGGGCTCGGCCACCGCGCCGACGGGCTGGCCTTCGGCCTCGACGGCTTCGGCAGACTCGGGCGCGGCTTCCTTGGCGGGCGGCGCGGCCAGGGCCTTCTCGCGCGCTTCGGCGGCCTGCTTTTCGATCTGGTCCATCGGCAGGTGGCGCTCGATTTCGTTGTACTTGATCGCGATGCGCTTGCTGACGCCGGGTTCGGGCATCGTCACGCCGTAGAGCACGTCGCCGTAGCTCATGGTCTTGCGGTTGTGCGTGATGACCAGGAACTGCGACTTGTCCATGAACTCGCGGATGATCATGTTGAAGCGGTCCACGTTGGCTTCGTCCAGCGGCGCGTCCACTTCGTCCAGGATGCAGAAGGGCGCGGGGCGCGAACGGAAGACCGCGAAGAGCAGCGCGATCGTCGTCATCGCCTTTTCGCCGCCCGAAAGCTGCATGATCGAGCGCGGTTCCTTGCCCGGCGGGCGCGCGGTGATCTCGATGCCCGCGTCCAGGATGTCCTCGCCTTCCTCCAGGATCAGGTCGGCCTTGCCGCCGCCGAAGAGCTTGCGGAAGATCTCCTGGAAGTGCGCGCGCACCGCCTCGAAGGTCTCCTCGAACTGCTTGCGGCTGCGCCGGTTGATGCGCGCGATGACGTCGCGCAGGCTGCTGCGCGCGGATTCCAGGTCGTCCCACTGCGACTTGAGGAACCCGAGGCGCTGCTCGAGCTGCTTCTGTTCCTCCAGCGCGTACATGTTCACCGGGCCGAGCCGCTGGAGCTTTTCTTCGAGGGCGCGCGCCTGTTCCAGCGCCTCCGGCGGGACTTCCGGCGGTCCGCCGCGGCTGGCCAGTTCTTCCTGCGCGTCCATCTGGAACTCGTTGCGCGCCTGGTCCATCTTCGTGTCGAGGCGCAGCGAGAGTTCGATGCGCTGGTGTTCGATCGTCGCGGCCTGTTCGCGGGCCTTTTCCAGGTCCCCGCCGACGGCGCGTTCGCGCCCGCGGGCATCCTCGAAGCGCAGGCGCGCGTTTTCCTTCTCTTCGCCGAGTCGCCGGGCCTCGCCGTCGTATTCGGCGATGCGCCCGTTCACGCCCTCGCGCTCGGTTTCCTTCTCCTTCAGTTCGGCCTCGGTGGCCTCGCGGCGGCGCTTCAGCGCGTCGGCGCGGCGGTTCTCGCGGTCGGCCTCGTCGCGTCGTTCGGCGAACTGCGCCGAGAGCGACTGCGCGTGGCGTTCCAGGCCTTCCACGCGCGCGGCGAGCGTGCTGGCCTCGCGCTTGATTTCTTCCAGCGAGGCGCGGCGTTCGCTGACGGTGCTCTCGCGCTTGGCCATCTCGACGGCCAGGGCGTTGGAGCGCGCGTTCGCGGCGGCCTCCTGCTGGAGCAGGCGTTCCTGTTCCTCGCGCAGCCCGGCGATGCGTTCGGAGCGCGCGAGCCGTTCGGCTTCCAGCTCGCGGATTTCGTCGCCGGCGACCTTCTTTTCCTCGTTGGAGCGCGCCTCTTCGCGGGCGATGGCGGCCTGGACGCCCTTGAGTTCGGTCAGGGTCGCGGCCAGCGCGTTCAGGCCCGAAGTGACGCGTTCGTCGTCGCGCACGAGGCGCTGCGCGCGCTTTTCGAGGAAGCCGCTGCGCTCGCCCAGCGCCTCGATCTGCTGGCGGAGTTCGTCCATCTCGACGCCGAGGCGTTCGATCTCGTTGCGCCGGCCGATCAGGCCCAGCCGGTCGACGCGGAAGCGCCCGCCGGCGATGGCGCCGTTGGGTTCGTACAGGTCGCCCTGCAGGCTGACGCGGCGCCAGCGCGAACCGACCACGTCCTGCGCGTAGGCCTCCTGCGCCTGCGCGGTGGATTCGAAGACCAGCACGTCGCCGAGCAGCGCTTCGGCCACCGGGCGGTAGACGCCGGCGCATTCGACCAGGTCGGCGGCGCGGCCCAGGCAGCCCATCACGCGCAGCGCGTCGCGGCGCAGGCCGTGGGAACCGAGTTCGTTGGGACGCCCGAGGCCGCAGCGGTCGAGCGGCAGGAAGAACGCGCGCCCGAGGCCCTGTTCGCGCAGGGATTCGAACCACTTGGCCGCCGTCGCGAAGGTCCCGCAGACGATGGCCTCGATGTTGGCGCCGAGCGCGGCCTCGACGGCGCCTTCGTGCCGCGGGTTCACGCGCAGGCAGTCGGCCGCCAGGCCGTGGATGTCGGGGTCCTCGCTGCCCTGCGCGTTGGCCGAAGCCATCACCGCGCGGGCGCCGGGAGAAAGCCCTTCGCCGCTCTCGTTCAGGTCTTCGAGCACCGTCAGGCGCGAGCGGCACTTCTCGAGCTGGTTGCGCAGTTCCTGCGCGCGCGCGTTCAGGCGTTCGATCTCGTCCTCGGTGCGCGCCTGGAGCATGCGGATGCCGGCGAGTTCGATGTCCAGCGACTCGCGGCGCTTGCGGATGTGCTCCATCCGCAGGCGGATCTCTTCGGCCTCGGCCTGCGCGAAACGCAGCGCGTCCTCGGCCTTTTCCACGACCGCGCGGACCTTGCGGATGCGGTAGTCGATGCCGCCCAGGTCGGCCTCGGCCTGCGTGAGCGACTGCTGGTGCTGCGCGCGGCGTCCGAGCACGTCGAGCGACTCGCGGCGCGCCTGTTCGAGCAGGCGGGCGGTCTCTTCGTAGGCGAGCTGGTCGGCGGCGTAGGCCTCGGACATGGCGCGCTCGCTGGCGCGGCGGTCTTCCAGGGCCTGCGTGTCGTTGGCGAGGTCCAGTTCGGCGCGTTCGCGCTCGTTGGCCAGGGCCGCGGCGCGCTGCCCGGCTTCCTGGGCGACTTCTCGCGCGCGCTGCGCCTCGGCGGCCATGCCTTCGATGGCGCGCTTGTCGGCCTCGATGCCGGCGTCGAGCCCCGCCAGCGCCGCGCGGGCCTCGCCCAGGCGGAGCTGCGCCTCGGCGAGTTCGCCGTCGAGGCGGCCCATGGCTTCCTGTTCGGTGACGGTGGAGGCCTGCGCGGTGGCCAGTTCGGCCGAGAGCGACGCGACCTGTTCCTGCGCGCCGGCCAGCGAGCCTTCGACTTCGCGCAGCGAGGCCTGGCAGGTAAAGGTGTCGTGCAGGAGAATCTCGACCTTGGTCTGGCGGAGTTTGTCGGAGATTTCCTTGGCCTTGCGGGCCTTCTCGGCCTGGCGCGTGACGGAGCGGAGCTGGCGTTCGACTTCGCCCAGCGTGTCGTTGATGCGCGCCATGTTCTGCTCGGTCCGTTCGAGCCGGCGCAGCGCTTCCTTCTTCCGTTCCTTGTACTTGTGGATGCCCGCCGCTTCCTCGAAGAGCCCGCGGCGTTCCTTCGAATTCGCTTCGAGCAACTGCCCGATCTTGCCCTGTTCGATGATCGAGTAGCTGGTCGTGCCGATGCCCGTGTCCCAGAAGAGTTCGCGGATGTCGCGCAGGCGGCAGAGAGACTTGTTGATCAGGTATTCGCTGTCGCCGCTGCGGTAAAGCCGGCGCGTGACGCTGACTTCGGGCGCGGCAAGCGGGAGGCGCTTGGCTTCCTCGGCGTCGTTGTTGTCGAAGGTGAGCGTGACTTCGGCGAAGTTGAGCGGCTTGCGGTTGGCCGACCCGTTGAAGATGACGTCGAGCATCTCGCCGCCGCGCAGGCTCTTGGCGGACTGTTCGCCAAGCACCCACTTGACCGCGTCGACGACGTTGGACTTGCCGCAGCCGTTCGGGCCGACGACGCAGGTAAACCCGCGTTCGAAGTCGAACGTGACTTTATCCGCGAACGACTTGAAGCCGAACGCATCCAGGCGCTTTAAGAACATACGCAGCAGCTCTCCCGAGCGGGTTCCCCCCCACTTAGGAGCCTTAACCCACGCCCAAGCCGCCCTTAACGCAGCTACAACACGCCGGCGACCCGCATACGTGGGATCACCCCATAATGCCTTTGGTATCGGCAGCTTCAAGCAAAAACGTGAGGAATTAGTAATCCCGGGAGTATCGGCAGGGCCTGGAGTAAGGTGAAGGAAAAAAGATTTGCCGCAGGCCTGTTTCGGGGCGTCCAAATCGCTCCGGGCACTTCGTGCAATGTTAGGCGCGGGCGCTAGACTGGAAACGATGACGACGCCGCGATCGACGCTTCTCGCCTGCGCAGGCATGCTGCTGCTCGCGGCCTGGATTCACGGAGCCGAAGCCGAGCCGCAGACGCCCCAGATTCCGCGCGCCAGCGCGGCGCAGATCAAGCAGGTCGTGGCGTCCGGCAACCGCTTCGGCGGACTCCTGTACGGCACGCTGGCCACTAAGCAAGGGAACCTCTTCTTCTCGCCGTTGAGTATCCACGCGGCCTTGTCGCAGGCCTGGGCCGGCGCGCGCGGGGAGACCGCCACGGAACTTGCGGATGCGCTGGCCCTGCCGCTTCAACGCGAAGCCTTTCATCCCGCCTACGGCGCGCTGCTGAACGAACTCGAGGGAGCGCCGCGCGCGTACGCGCTGAAGACGGCGAACGCCGTCTGGCTCCAGGAAGACCTGGGCGTTCAGGCCGAATTCGTGACGTGCCTCAAACAGAACTACGGCGCGGCGCTGCAGCTCGCGGACTTTAAGAAGGACCCGGAGACGGCCCGCGCGCGCATCAACGCCTGGGTCGCGGAGAAGACCGAGAAGAAGATCGACGGGGTCCTCGACCCGGGCGGCCTGGACGCGGAGACCCGCCTGGTCCTCGCCAGCGCGATCTACTTCAAGAGCGCCTGGAAGACGCCGTTCGACCGGCGGCTGACGGGCCACCGGCCGTTCACGCTCCTGGACGGCACCGAGATCAAAGTGCCCACGATGTCCATCGAGAAAGACTCCTTCGCGTTCAAGCACTGCACGCTCGAGACCAGCAACGCGGTCGCGCAGGGCTTCGATGTTATCGAACTGCCCTACGAGAAAGATGCGCTGTCCATGCTCGTGATGGTGCCCTTCGGCAACATGGACGCGAAGCGGCTCATGTTTCTCCTCGAAGCGAGCGTGGCCGCGGGCGGCCTGGAGAAGCATCTGGACGGCATGAAGGAACAGCCGTTCAAGGTCCGCCTGCCGCGCTTCGCGTTTTCGTGTTCCACGGACCTGGCGGAACCCCTGCGCACGCTGGGCGTGAAGCGCGCGTTCAGCGACCAAGAGGCCGACTTCTCCGGCATCGCGAAGAGCGCGAAGATCTGCCTGGGCGCGGTGGCGCACAAGGCCTTCGTGCAGGTGGACGAGGAAGGCACCGAGGCCGCCGCCGCTACGACCGTAAAGATTGAAGAAGGCAAGGACGACGAGCCCGTTCCGGTCTTCAGCGCCGACCGCCCGTTCGTCTTTCTGATCCGCGAAAAGGCCCACGGCGCGATGCTTTTTATAGGCCGCGTCATGGACCCGCGGAAGAAGGAATGACCGGCCCGGCTTGCGAAAGCCGGAGCCCGCGCAAGGGTTGCGGCGTCTAACGACCTTAGGATCACTTCGTGCAAAGCAGCGCGGTTTGAAAAAGCGCGCGTTTTCTGCAACCCGATGCCCGTGGGCGGGCCTTTCTCCGTGAAAGGTACATGCGCATGAACCCGACGGTGTCCTCCATGAGCGTAGCGGAAGCCCTGGGCCGGCTGGCCCAGTCCCGCGACCCCGAAGCTTGGGGCGCGCTCGTGGAGGCCTGCGGGCCGGCGATGCTGCGCGTCTGCGCGCGCATCCTGCACGACCGGGAAGGCGCCGAAGACGCCTGCCAGGAAGCGCTGCTGCAGGTCCGCGCCTGCGCCGGGCAGTTCCGGCCCGGCGGCGCGAACCCCGAGGCCGCCGCGCGCGGCTGGGTGCTGAAGGTGACGGCGCACGTGGCGCTGCATCTCCTGCGCAAGCAGCGGCGGGACCGGGCGCGCGACCGGCGCCAGGCCGGCACGGGCACGGCGCAGAGCGAAAGCGAGGCGCGCGCGATGAACGAAGAAGCGCTGGAGCACCTGCGCCGCGAACTGGCCGGCCTGAGCGAGGCCGAACGCACGCCCATCGTCCTGCATTACTACGGCGGGATGGGCTACGAAGACGTCGCGGCCGCGCTGAACTGTCCCGTCGGCACGGCCAAGGCGCGCGTCAGCCGCGGCATCGAACGCCTGCGCGAACGCCTGGCGCTGCTGGGCCTGGTCTTCGCCTCGGGCGACGTGGCCTCGGCGCTGGACCTGCCCGCCGCCGGGTTCTCCGCATGTACCTCCGAGCACCTGGGCGCCTGGAAGGCGCTGCTCGAAAGCTCACGGCAACCGGCCGTCCCCGCGATGGCCGCACACGGAGGTATCTCGACGATGATCAAGATCGGACTGGGCATGGCGGCCTGCGTGCTCGCCTGCGCATTGATGTGGAGCGCCGGACGCGGACATTCCTCGGAAGACGCCGCCCCGGAGTCCGGCGCCACGGCGACGCCGGAGGCATCGCCTGCGGAGAAGGGCGCGGCCGCGGCGGCCACGCCCGCGGACATGGACGAAGCAGTCCGGAAGATCGCGCGCGCGAACAACGCCTTCGCGGTCAAGCTCTACGGAGAACTCGCCACGCAGCGCGGCAACCTGTTCTTCTCGCCTTTCAGCGTCAGCACCGCGATGACGCAGGCCATGGCCGGCGCGCGCGAAGATACGGCGCTCGAGATGGCCGCCACGCTGCGGATGCCCGTCGGCCAGGGGCTGGAGCACCTGCGACCGCACGTGGTCCAGGACAAACTGCATCCCGCCTACGGCAAGCTGCTGCAGGCGCTGGAAGGCAAGGGGCGCACGCGCGCGTACGAACTGCTGCTCGCGAACAGCCTGTGGGTGCAGGACGACCTGGCGCTCCAGCCCGAGTTCGTCGCCACGCTGAAGGCGAATTACGGCTCGGCGCTGCAGCTTGCGAACTTCAAGAAGGACCCCGAGGCGGCGCGCAAGCGGATCAACGGCTGGATCGCGGACAAGACGGCCCAGAAGGTCCGCGAGACGCTCGCGCCCGGCAGCATCTCGCAGGACACGCTCCTGGCCATCGCCAACACGATCTACTTCAAGAGCGACTGGAAGCACCGTTTCGAGAAGGCGCGCGACCGGGACTTCACGCTGCTCGACGGCGCCAAGGTCAAGACGCCGATGATGCCGCTCGTGGACGTCCAGCTCCCCTACGCGCACTGCGTGGTGAAGGGCCGGCACATGGCCGACCAGGGCTTCGACGCGCTGGAATTGCCCTATAAGAACGGCGAACTGTCCATGCTGGTGCTGCTTCCGTTCGGCGACGAACCCGTCGCCGTCCAGCTCGCCAGCCTGGAACGCGAACTCGTCTTCGGCAACCTGGACG
>JAHCJK010000233.1 GCA_026184295.1 Planctomycetota bacterium | reverse complement strand
GCGCTGGCGCGCACGCTCGACCAGGGCGCGTGCGACCTGCTGCGCGAACGTTCGCACCGCCACGCGCTCTGGCTCGCGGTGCTCTACCCGCTGGGCACGTGGCTGCTCGTCTTGCCCTTCGCGTGCTTCCTCAAGGTCTATCTTTTCGGTCGCTTCTCCTACATTGTCGATTACCTGTACGATCCCGAGTTCTCCGCGGAGTGGGCCTACTGGAACGAGATGGCCTCGTACCTGATCCTGGCCGGATTCGTGATGGTAGCGCTGTTCCTGGTCGTGGGGTTCTCGAAGCCGGCCGGCGCGCCGAGTCTGCTCGGGCCGACGTGGGTGGGAGTGACTCCCGCACGGCACTGGCTGCACGCGCGCCTGCCCGTCCTCGGGAGCCACCACTACCATGCGTGCCTGGCGCGCGCGGCCCGCACGCTGAGCGCGCTCGTGGCCGCGGAAGCTCCGCTGCATGCGGCGTTGCGCGAGGCCGCGCACCCGGAGATCGCCGGTCCGCACGCCCGCGATCTGCTCCAGCTCGCCGAAGGCGCCGAGCGCGGCGTGCCTCTGCGCGAAGGCCTGGCGGCGACGCGCCTTCCCGCCGGGCTGAAGACCCTGATGGTGAACGGCGCGGAGGCGGGCGCTCTGGCCGAGGCCCTGGACCTGGCCGCCGAATGGCACGAGACCCGCGCGCGGCACCTGGAACGGTTCCTGCACGCGCTGCTGCCGTGCGTCACGATCCCGCTCGTGGGGGCGTTCGTCGCGGCCTTTTACATTCCGTTTCTGTGGATGCTCTTCGAGCTCAAGACCCATCTTCCTCCGATGAGGTGATCGCATGCGGCGCGGGCGCGGGTTCACGATCCTGGAAGTCACCATCGCGTTCGCTTCGCAGACTCGGCAGAGCCAGCGCGTGCTGTGGGACGAACTCGCCGCGCGCGAGTACGCGCAGTCCCTGCTGGAGCACGCGCTCGCGGACGGAACGCTTGCGCCCACCGCCACACCCGGAGGCGAACCGGCGGAAATCCCCGGCGCGGCCCCGGACCTGCCGGAGTTGAAAGCGCTCCGCGCCGTGGCGACCGAGCCCGCCTCCACGCGGTTGCTGCGCGTGCGCGTCGAGGTCTCGTGGCGCTCGCCCTTCAACGACGGCGAACGCCGGACGGTCGAGGCCGAAGGCGTCGCGCGGAGGACTTCGCCATTAGGATCCGCGCGCGGCCGGGCCGCGGCTTCACCATTTTGGAAGTGGTCGCCGCCGCCGTGCTGATGGCCCTGCTGATGCTCCTGGTCTTCGGACTGATCGCGTCGCTGCGCCGTTCGACGGGCATGTCCGCGCGCGGGTCGGTCGAACTGGCCGCGGCGACCGAACTGGCCGAACGCTTCCGGCTGGACGTGCGCCAGGCCGCGTCCGCGCGCATTGTGGACGCGAAGGGCGAGGCGCTCGAACTCTCGGGCGTGGCGCAGATCGAAGCCAGCGGGCTGCTGCTGCGCCCGGGCGAACACCTGGAACCCGCGGGCGGGTCGGCGGTGCGCTACGCGCTGGACGAGGACGGCCGGATCGCGCGCTTCGTGGACGGCGTCCGCACGCACGGCGGGCCCAAGGTCTACGCCGCGTCCTTTGCGCTGAAACAGGATGCTTCCGGTCAGCGGTTGGTGGAAGCGCGCTGGCGCTGCGCCGCGGACCTGGCGGGCGAACCCATCCCCGACGGCCTCCCCGCGCCGGCGGGTATCGTCCTGGTGCTCGACACGGCGCTGAACGTCGATCCGGAGGTCGCGCCATGAAGCGTCGCGCGCGCGGGCATGTCGTCATGATCGCGATCCTTCTGATCGCGCTGATCGGCGCGATGGCGCTCACGGCACCCATGATGCTGCGCCCGGCCGCCGCGCGTCTGGACGAACGCATCGAACTCGACCGCGCCCAGTCCGCCGCGGACGCCGCGCTGGCACAGGCGCTCGCGCGGATCGACGACGGCGGCGCACCGGACTTCGCCAAGCAGGACGCAAACGTGCGCGTGGCTGTCACGGCCTGGCCCGTGGCCGATGCGGGCACGGACGCGCGCTGGGTCGAGGTGCTCGCCAGCCTGCGCCCCCGCATGCCCACGACCCCCGCGACGGAAGGCCTGTGGCCCTGCGTGCGGCTACAGGCGCGCGTGCGGATTTCCAACGGCCGCGCGCGAGTCGAACAGTACCTGGTCCTGAGCCGGAACCTTGCGAGCCCCTGAGATGAACCCCGGCGAATCGAACCTCCTCTTCCCTTTGGTGATCGCGGTCGCGGCGTTGACCTCGGCCTTCCAACTGCTGCTCAGCTTCCTCGTGCTCAGCGACGAGGAGCCCGCGTCGGTGCCGCCGGACCTGAATACCGAGGGAGAGGTGCGCGGCGCGGCGGTCATCCTGTTCATCGCATGCGCCTTTCTGGTCTGCGGCGGCGCGATGGTCTTTTTCCACACCGACCGGCGCGGCCTGGTGGTCCTGCCGCTGGCCGCGCTGGTCTTCTGCATCTGGAGCGGCCTGCGCGTGATCCTCTGCGCGGGCGGGACGCCGCGCCCCTCGCGGGCGCTGGCACTGCATGGGTTGGGGGGACTGGCGGTATCGGCGGTGGCGGGGTCGCTGGGAATTTTCCTGCTCTGGTCGCCCTAGTCACTGCGGGATGTACAGGCCGTCGTCCTTGACGCCGGAGTCCTCGAGCAGCTTCTTGCGTTCGGCCTCGCGCTTGGCGGCTTCCTTTTTGCGCAGTTCGACGTACGAGCCCTTCATCAGGCGGTCTTCGTAGCTCGAGCCGTCCTCGCGTTTGCCTTCGCCCGCGTGAATGACGATCGCGGACTCCTTCAGCAGGCCCTTCTCTTCGGCGTTGACGTGGAAGCAGCGCGTCTGGCAGAGCCCGCAGCCGACGCAGCGGTCGTGGATCACCTTCGGCGCCGAGAACCCGGAGCCTTCGACCGGCATTCCGTCCGCGTCCACTTCCACGCGCACGCGCTCGAATTCCAGGGCGTGGTAGCCCGCGGCGTCGCATTCGTCCACGCACATCTGGCAGGCTTCCTTGCCGGCGTGCGGGAGGCAGGTCTGGAGATTCAGGATCGCGAGGCCCATGCGCGCCTCGCGCTTTTCCTGCATCGGCAGCGCGCGAATCGCGCCGGTCGGGCAAACCTGGCCGCAGTTGTTGCAGCTCGGTTCGCAGCCCGACCAGTTCGAAACGACCTCCGGCGTCCACAGGCCCTCCAGGCCCTGCTTGAAGCCTTCGGGCTGGAGCACGTGGTTCGGGCAGGCCTTGAAGCATTCGCCGCAGCGGATGCACATCTGGAGGAACTCTTCCTCGGGCACCGATCCCGGCGGGCGCACGGGCATCGGACCAGACGGGTTGTTCAGGTTCGCGCCGAAGGCCTTGCGCATGCCGAGCACCACCAGCAGCGAACCGGCCGAGGCCGCCAGGAAGCCGCGCCGCGCGATGGGGCGCTCGTGCGTGGGCGGATCGTCTTCCTTCTTCAGATCGGTCAGGTTCCAGCGCTCGACGAACTTGATCGAGTGCGTGGGGCAGACGCCCCCGCAGCTCTGGCAGAGCGTGCAGTCCGCCGTGCGGGTGGTGAAGTCCGCCTTGATCGCGTCGAACGGGCAAATCTCCACGCACTTGTTGCAACTGATGCAGCTCGACTCGACCTTGCGCTCCGACGCGCGGAAAACGTTGAAGACGCTGAAGACCGCGCCCGACGGACAGACGTAGCGGCACCAGAAGCGCTTTCGCAGCAGCCCCAGGCCGAGCACCGTGAGGAAGAGCACGATCGAGACCGCCTGCCCGAAGTTCATCGGCGGGACCTGGTGGACGCCCTTCAGCGCGGCCATCTGGAACGGTTCGACGATGTAGAGCATCCCGCGCGTGATCACCGGGATCGCGGCGAAGAAGCCCGAGAGCAGGATGCCGAAGAAGCCGGAGATGATGATGCCGACGAGGATGTAGTACTTGAGGTGAATCCACCAGCCGTCGCCTTTGACTTTGAAGAGGTTCACGCGCTTGCCGATCAGCCAGTCGAAGCAGTCGATCAGCGTGCCGAGCGGGCAGAGGTACCCGCAGAAGCCGCGCGGGAAGAGGATGCAGACGCCCAGGATGCCGAAGGCCCAGACGAGCGACCATTCCCAGGTGCGCGAAGCGATGGAGGTCGAGAACGCGACGAGCGGGTCGATGATGAGGAAGAATTCCGCGTGGACCTTCTCCTTGCGTTCCAGTTCCAGCGCGTAGTGCGCGTGCCAGTCGGTGCCGTCTTCGAGCTTGACGGTCAGGCTCGGGTCGGGGCGCGCGGTGTACGGCCAGCAGACGTAAAAGAAGAACGTGAGGAACGCGATAAAGCAGACGGCCTGCGTCCCGCGGCGGAAGGGCGCCGAGAGCGTGACGGGGCCGATTTTCTTCAGCGTGCGGCGGATGAAGCCGGGGCGGATCTTTTCGGTGTCGTCGAAGAGGAACTTGGGCAGCACCGCGCGCGCGGCGCGCCCGAGCACGCCCGGCTTCTTCGGTTCCTTGCCGGGCACCGGCTTGCGCAGGATGGGCAGAAAGAGGTTCAGGTTCATCCGTTCCCTCGTTTACGGCTCGCGGAATGCTACCCGCTTTCGCGCCGCGCCGGCATTAAAACTATTTGCCCGCGGGCTCCTTCGCGCCCGGAGCCGCCGCGCTGGTCTTGGGCAGCGCGATGCGCGCGACGGCGTTCTTCTGGAGCGCGACCCACACGTTGCCGTCGGGGCCGGCCGCGATGCAGAAGGGCTGCGTGTCCGCGGCGGATAGCGCGATCTCGGTAATCTCGCCCTTCGGCGTCACCTTCGCGACCTTGCCGATCTTGAAGAGACAGACCCAGACGTTCCCGTCGGGCCCGGCCGCGATGCCCACGGGCTGGCTGTTGGGCGTCGGGAGCGGGTACTCGGCGACCTTGCCCGTCTTCGGGTCCAGCCGGCCGATCTTGTTGCCCTTGTTCTCGGCGAACCAGATGCCGCCGTCGGCGCCCGCGGCGAGTTCGCGCGTGAAACTGACCTCGGTGGGAATCGCGTACTCGTCGATCTTGCCCGTCTTCAGGTCCAGCCGGCCGATCTTGTTGCCCAGGCTCTCCGCGAACCAGATGTTCTTGTCGGGCCCCACCGTCAGGCCATACGGGGCGCTCTTGGCCGTCGGAATCTCGAATTCCTTGATCTCGCCCTTGGGCGTGATGCAGCCGATCTTGTTCGCGGACATCTCCGCGAAGTAGCAGTTGCCGTCGGGACCGGCAACGATCACGCGCGGCCAGCTTCCCTTGGTAAGCGGGTTGCCGTCGGCGGAGCCGGAGGGAATCTTGAACGAGCCGTTGAAGACGCCGTCGGGCGAGAGGCGGCGGATGCTGTTCTCTTCGCGCGAGGTGAACCAGAGGTTGCCGTCGGAGCCCGCCGCGATGCCCTGGAGGACGCCCACGCCTTCGCCCGGCACGGGGAATTCGGCGATCTTGCCCGCGGGCGTGACGCGCAGAATCTTGTGCTTGAGGACCTCGGTGACCCACAGGTTTCCGTCGGGGCCCGCGGCGATCGCCTGCGGCCGGTGGCCTTCCGCGGAAAGCTGGAACTCGGCGACATCTTCCCCGCGCGCCGCGCACGCCAGGGCCAGGCAGAGCACCACCGTCAACACGCGCATGGTCGGCATTCCTCTTTCAGGTGTTCGAATCTACCTTCCCGATTGCAAGAAGGTGTCCCGAGCCCGCGCGAAGGGTGCAACAAATGTCCGGAACGTCCTGTTTTCAAATACGTTGCGATTGGTTTTCAACACGGCTATTTGGGCTCGAGCAGCCCCAGGCGCCACGGAATTTCGCCGTACTTGCGGCCCTGCATCTCTTCCTGCGTCACGCCTTGGAAGAGAAAGCGCAGATGCGCCGGATCGATCTCGAAGCGCTCGTCGCAGCCTTCGCGCAGCAGTTCGCCGTGGCTGACGGAGTCGGTCCAGTGTCCGCCGGGTTCGACGATGTTGGCCTTGCCCGCGAACGGCTGCTGCTTGCTCGCGGCGAGCGGCTTCCATGTTCCGTCCAGCGCGTCGGCCACGAAGGCCTTGAAGTAGCGCCGCGGCGAATCCTGGCATTCGATGAGCGTCAGGTACAGTTCCCGGCCTTTCACCTTATAGGTATGGCTGGCCTCGAAGATGTCGCCGCTCAGCACGACCTTGGGCTCGCTCCAGCCTTTGGGGAAGTCCGCGAGCGCGGTCTCCGCGCGCCAGAAGCGGCCGTCGCAGGACGTGAAGAAGAGGTACGCCTTCTTCGCGTCGCAGATGACCCAGAAATCGAGCCACATCTTGTCCACGCTCTTCGGCTTTTCCGGAATCATCGCTTCCATCGGCGTCCACGAACGCGGATCGGCAATGTTCTCGGTCGTCGAAAAACACGGCGCGTACTTCTTGCCCTTGGGCTCGTTGGCGCCCTGGTAGATCAGGTACCACTTCTTGTGCGGCGTGAAGTAAAAGACCTGCGGTGCGCAATAGAACGCGTCGTTGATGCCGTCGAGCGTATAGCGTTCGGCTTTGTCGGCGTCCTTCCAGTCGGCGAAGGAAAGGTATTCGATCTGATGCGAACGCTTCCGGCTGCGGATGGTCGCGAAGACGTGCCACTTGCCGCCCGAAAACACGACCGTGGGATCCTTGATCGCGTGGCACGGATCGGCGTCCCGCCGGGCCGGAGAAATCAGGGGCGGCGAGGCCTTCCACGCGAAACGACCGGCGAGAAAATCGTCCAGGGCCTGCGGCACCGGTTCCGCTCCTTCCTGCGCGGCCGCGGAGGCGGCGGCCAGCGCGAACGTGGCGGCGAGGATCCAGCGCGTCATTTCATGCCGTTCGCGAGGGCCTTGCCCGTGGCGTTCACGATCGCTTCCGAGGTCATCGTCGCCGACGAGAACGTGTCCACGCCCTTGATGCCCTGCCTTTCCAGGATGCGCTTGGGCATCTCGGCGAGCGAGCCGTAGTACTGCTTTTCCTGGTGGCTGACGACGTTCACCGCGGCGATCCGGCGCGAAGCGACCGTCACTTCCACCGTCACCAGGCTGGAGTATCCCTGCGCGGAATCCTTGTACTTGCCGTCGGGAATCCGGCCGAGGTCGAGCAGTTCGTAGACCTTGACCGCGTCGATGCTGTTCTGCGCGCGCGACTTGCTGAACTTCAGGTCGCGTCCCGCCTGCCCGGCCGGAACGGCCAGGGCCTTCTGGTAATACGCGAGCGCTTCCTTGTAGCGGCCGGCCAGGCGGCAGGTGTCGCCGGCCATCAGGTAGGCGATGTCGGCGCTGCCGTTCTTCGCCTTCTCTTCGGCAAGTTTGAGGGCCGTGTCGTATTCGCCCATGTCGGCCCAGAGCTTGATCACGGTGCCGTGGCGCGTGTCGTCGAAGCCGTATTTCTTGAGAATCTCGATGGCCGCGTCCTTGCAGCCAAGCTGGAAATAACAGGCGGCGAGGCGCTCGCTGGCGGTGTCGCCACGCTTGATCATGCAATAGGCGGCTCGCGCGTAATCCTGCAGGCAGTCGCAGTAAAGGTGGGCCATCTGCATCAGACCGTACTTTTCCTTCTGCGGGTCG
This sequence comes from Planctomycetota bacterium, assembly GCA_026184295.1. Lineage (GTDB taxonomy): Bacteria > Planctomycetota > SZUA-567 > H5-PLA8 > H5-PLA8 > JACQFI01. The sequence continues at coordinate 710 of JAHCJK010000233.1, read as the reverse complement.
GGCGAATTGCAGGTCATCAGGAAGGACGCGAACTTCACGCCCTCCTTCCACTTGCCGGGGTTCTCGTTGACGATGCTCCAGAAATAATGGTTGATGTGCTTGTTCGCGTCCCAGCCCCCGCCCGAATACACCATCTGCGAGAGGTCCAGGGTTTTCGGATAATTGAGCTGCACCGAGTTCCACCACGGCGGCGGCTGGGAGCCTTCCCGCTGGATCAGCGCGTCGGCTTCGGCCTTGGTGATCGTTTTCGGCGCGGGCGCGGCGTTGGTGGCAGCCTCCGTGGATGCCGCGAAGACCAGCGCGGCCAGGAGCATGCCCATCCTTCGAACCATGAGGCCTCTCCTCCCCAAGCCGCCGCGTGTCACTTCATGCCGCCGGCCAGGGCCTTGCCTGCCGCGTTGATGATCGCCTCGGAGGTGATCGTCGCCGACGAGAACGTATCGACGCCCTTCACGCTCTGCCTGGCCAGGATGCGCTTGGGCATCTCGGCGATGGAGTTGTAGTACTGCTTCTCGTGATGATCGGTGATCTTGACGTCGGCGATCTTGCGCGCGGCGACCGTCACTTCGACGCTGACCACGCTCGAATAGCCCTGCGCGGAGTTCTTGTAGACGCCGTCGGCGACCCGGTTGAGGTCCAGGAGTTCGTACGCCTTGATCGCGTCGATGCTGTTCTGCGCGCGCGTCTGGTTGCGCTTCAAATCGCGGCCC
>JAHCJK010000232.1 GCA_026184295.1 Planctomycetota bacterium | reverse complement strand
CGTCCGCAGACGAGATGGAAGAGCGTCGCGCCCAGGCCGTACAGGTCGGCGCGGCGGTCGATCACGCGGTCGCCGCGGGCCTGTTCGGGCGAGATGTAGTGCGGGGTGCCGATCGCGATGCCGCTCTCGGTCAGGCGGGTGTCCTCGGTCAGCACCTTGGCCAGGCCCAGGTCGGTCAGGCGCACGCGGCCGGCGCGGTCCAGAATCACGTTGTCGGGCTTCACGTCGCGGTGCAGCAGCGCGTTGACGTGCGCGTGGTACAGCGCGTGGGCCAGTTCGCGGACGATATGCAGCGCCTCGCGCTCCGGCAGGCGCCCCATGCGCTCCAGGCGCTCGGTCAGGGACTCGCCGTCCACGTACTCCATGCTGATGTAGAAGCGCCGTTCCACCTCGCCCGCGGCGTAAAACGCGACCACGTTGGGATGGCTGAGCTTGCCGGCGGCGCGCGCTTCGCGCTGGAAGCGTTCCACGAGCTGCTTGTCGTGGGAGAGCGAGCGCGGGAGCAGCTTGAGCGCCACGTGGCGCTTCATGTTCGTGTCGTACGCGCGGTAGACCGCGCCCATCACGCCGCCCAGGCGTTCCTCGACTTCGAAAGGCCCGAGGCGGCAGGGCACGACCAGGTCGTCGTCGTCCTGCTCCTTGGCGGCGGGGCGTTCGATCTTCGGCTGCGTCAGCTTGCGGCGCTTGCGGAGTTCGGAAAGGATGATGTTGCAGTCGGCGCGCGCGAGGATGCCCATGTCCACCGCGATCGAATCGATGCGCATGGGGATGCCGAGTTCCTTGTAATGCTTCTGCTTCGCCAGCAGGGTGTCCACCTGCGACGGCGACAGGAGGCCCATTTCGATGGCGATGTCGCCAAATCGCTCCACTGCCGCCGAATCGCCCGCCGAAGCGTTCATAGTGGCCTCTCCCTCACGTGCACTCATTCTATGCGTTTGGCGCGATTCGGCAATCCCACGATGTAAATTCTAACACGAAGCAAGCGCGAGTTAAAAGAGTACTTTACACAGCGCCAGTCCCCCGGCCGGAAGCAGCGCCAGGGCCAGCACCAGCATGCAGCCGCCGCCCGCTTTGGCGCGCGGACGTCGGACTTTGCGCTTGGCCGGGCGGATGGAGGACTTTTCCACCTGCGCGTCGTCGTCCGCGGCGTGGCGGGGCGGCTTGCCCAGGAGCACCAGGTCCAGGTCTTCGATCAACTGTTCGCAGGAGTCGTAGCGGTCGGAGGGGCGCTTGGCCATCATCTTCGAGATCACCGCGACGACGCCGTCGCTCAGTTCGGGCAGGATGTCCTGCGGGTTCTCGAGTTCCTCCTTGCACTGCTTGAGCATGATCTCGGCGTTGTTCTTCCCGTCGAAGGGCACCTGCCCGGTCAGGATCAGGTACAGGGAGCTGCCCAGCGAATAGATGTCGCTGCGGTGATCGACCTGTTTTTCGCCTCGGGCCTGCTCGGGCGAGATGTAGTGCGGGGTGCCGAGCGCGATGCCGGTCTTGGTCAGGCGCTGGTCGTCGGCCATGGCCTTGGCCAGGCCCATGTCCACGATCTTGATGTCGCCGTTGACGCCCAGCAGGATGTTGTCGGGCTTGATGTCGCGGTGCACCAGGCCGCTGTTGTGCGCGTGCGCGAGGCCCGCGGCCACGCCTTTGACCAGGCGCAGGGCCTCGGGTTCGACCAGGCGCCCGAGCTTCTTGTAGCGCGCGCGCAGGCTCTCGCCTTCGACGTACTCCATGGCGATGAAGGGCAGGCCGTCCACTTCGCCCGCGGCGTAGGCCGAGACGATGTTGGGATGATTGAGCGACCCGGTGGCCTTGGCCTCGCGCTTGAAGCGTTCCACGAACTCGCGGTTGCCGGCGACGGACTTGTTCATCACCTTCAGCGCGACCATGCGCGTCATGTGCGCGTCGCGGGCCTTGTAGACCGCGCCCATCCCGCCTTCGCCGAGCTTGGAGAGCAGTTCGTAGTCGCCGAATTTGCGCCCTTCGGGCACGGCGGCGGGGCCGGTGGCGCTCTTGCGGCGGCGCTGCTGTTCGAGCAGGACCTTCTGGACCGTGCGCAGGTCGAGCACGCGCGCTTCGATCAGCAGTTCGCCCAGGCGCTTCTGGGTGCCCTGGCCGCGCAGTTCCATCTGGCGGATGAGGGCCTGCGTCACTTTTTCGGTGGTGGAGAAGCCGAGGGCGACGGCAAGTTCGCCAAAGCGGTCGCCGGCTTCGGGCGCGGATCCCTGGGGTTCGCTCATGCCCGCGGAGGTTACCGTGCTTCCCGCGCAAGGCGAGTGCAGAGCCCGCGGGAACGGCTCAGCCGCCGAAGAGGCCCTTCAGCCAGGCGAAGAAGCCCTTCTTCGCGGGCGCGGGGGCGGCGGCGGCGGCGGGGTCTTCCTTCAGGCGCTTGGTCTTGGTGCGGGGCGGTTCGGCGACGGCCGCGATGGCCTCGGTCTCCTGCCCCGCCCCGTCGAGAATCTTCTGGATCGCCTCGGCCAGCGCGCCGCCGTCGGCGTAGCGCTTCTCGGGTTCCTTTTCCATCAGCTTGAGCACGAGCTGCGAGGCGCCGCGCGAGACCGCCGGGTTGACCGTGCGCGGGTCGGGGGCCTGGTTCTGGACGTGCATGACCATCACCTGCGTCGAGTTCTGGTGCTGGAAGGGCACGCGTCCGGTGAGCAGGTGGAAGAGGGTCGCGCCGATGCCGTACAGGTCGGCGCGGTGGTCGATCTTCTCCTTGCCGAGGGCCTGTTCGGGGGAGATGTAGAACGGCGTGCCGATCGAGAAGCCCGCGGCCGTGAGGTGCTGCTTGTCCTCGGTGGGCTTGGCGAGCCCGAAGTCCATCACCTTCACGGTGCCCTTCTTGTCGAGCATCACGTTTTCGGGCTTCACGTCGCGGTGCACGACGCCCTTGGCGTGCGCGTGCGCCAGCCCCAGGGACATCTCGCGCGCGATCCGCAGCGCCTCGGCCTCGGGCATCTTGCCGTCGCGCTTGAGGCGCAGTTCCAGCGTCTCGCCGTCCACGAATTCCATGGAGATGAAGTAGTAGCCGCCGGCCACGCCCGCGTCGAAGAGTTCGACGATGTGCGGGTTGTGCAGCGTGCCCATCAGCTTGATCTCGCGCTTGAAGCGTTCGACGAATTCCTGGTCCTGGGCGAGGTTCCGCGGCAGGACCTTCAGCGCCACGTTGCGCCCCTGCTGCGGCGAGTAGGCCTCGAAGACCTGCCCCATCGCGCCTTCGCCCAGCTTGCGGATCAGTTCGAATTCGCCGAGTTTCTGGCGCTGCTTCGCGGGCGCGGGCGGGTTCGTGGCCGGCTTTTCCGCCGCGGGCGCGGGGGCGGGCGCGGGCGTGCCCTGCTGCTGGGCCTCGGAGCGGTAGCGCTTCTGCGCGACCAGGATGGCGGCGACCTGGCGCGGCGTGATCCAGCCGCGCTCGACCATCACCTCGCCGATCAGCGGGCCCTTGCCGTCCTGCTTGCGGGTCTTCTGGAGGTTCAGGCCTTCGCGGACCTTCTCACGGTCGAGCAGGCCCATCATCACGCCCACCTCGCCGAAGCGATACGGGTAGGTGCGCGCGGCGGAGGCCGCGCCCTTCTGGGCTTTGGGCGAACTGCTGGCGCTGGAATCGTCAGACATGGGGTCGGCGTTCAACGGCTGTATTGCCGGGCTTCCTCCGCATGCTTGCCAAAGTCCTGCGCGATCTTGCGCAGCTTCTTGGCTTTATCCTTGTCGCCCTTGATCCCGATGGAAACGCCGAACGGCTTCACCCCGGTAAACTCCTCGTCCTTGGCCTTGTCGTCCACCTTGCCCTTGGCGTCTTCCAGCGCGGCCGCGGCGTCCTTGGCGTGGTTGCGCGCGCTGTCGAGCGAGTCCTTGAGGCCGTCGTAGTTGCGGTTGGTGAACTTGAGGCGCGCGAGTTCGATCGCGCCCTGGCCGTCGTGCTGGAGTTCGTCCATCCGGTCGCGGATGGCCTTGCCCGTGCGGCTGCTCGAATCGACGTCCAGCACCGAACCGGCCGAATCGCGCCCCTTGGCGAGCACGCCCTTGACGCCGCTCACGATCGTCTCGACCGCCTGCAGGCGCTCCAGCCCGTTGCGCAGCACCTGCAGCTTGTCGTTGCGCGGGTCCTTGAGCAGCGCCTGGTTGACCGCGTTCACCGCGCCGGCCGTCGCGCCCTTCTTGACCAGGTCGTCCACCTGTTCCGACAGGTCCTGCGCCGAGTACGTGTTCTTGCGCGCGTTGGCCAGGTCGGCCAGCTTCTGGTCGGCGATGGCGCGCAGCTTGGGGCAGAGCGCGGGGGCGAGTTCGTATTCCTTCTTGGCCAGTTCGAATTCCAGGCGCCCCATGGCCAAGTCGCCGCGCGCGAGGCACTGCCAGGCATCGACTTCCTTCAGCTTCTCGCCCGGCGTCTTGCTCTCGGGCTTGGCTTCCAGGGCGCGCTTGTACATCCCGGCCGCGTCGTCGTAGCGCTTTTCGGCCAGGGCCTTGTCGCCCTGCGCCAGGTAATTGTTGTAGTCGGCGTCGGCGGCGGACTTCTGCGCCATCTCGTCCTTCCGGGCTTTGATCAGCGGATCGTTCTTGATCTTCAGCGCCTGTTCGTAGGCCTGTTCCGCGCCCTTCCAGTCCTGCTGCGCCTCGAATTCTTTGGCGCGGTCGATAAAGAGCTTCTGGCGGATGCCGGCGGCCTTGTCGGCGTACTGTTCCTTCAAGCGCGGCTCGTCGGTCAGCCCGGCGGCCTCGTCGTAGGCCATCGCCGCGGCGGTGGCATCGCCCTTCTTCTCGGCGTTCTCGCCCGTCTGCACCGCCAGCTTGAACTTCAACCCGCCTACCAGCGCGGAGGCATCCTTGATCAGGTTGGCTTCCTCGGCCTTTTTAAGCGCCGCGGCGAAGTCGCCGTCGAGTTCCAGGCGCTTGGCTTCCTGCACGGCCAGCTTGTACTTCAGGTCGTCGATGGGCTGGCGGAGCTTTTCCGGATCGCCGATGGCCGCGGCTTCCTCGTACTGGCGCAGCGCGCCCGCGGCGTCGCCGGCCTTTTCGAGCTTGGCGGCTTCTTCGAGCAGTTCCAGGCGCCGCACGCCGCGCTGGGCCATGTTGAGCTTGCCGGGCAGGCCGGGTTCGTTGGGCGCGGCCTTGGTGGCGGCCACGTAGGCTTCCAGCGCGCCGCGCAGGTCGCCCTTGGCCATCAATTCGTCGCCGCGCTTGATCAGCGCCGCGGCGTCGTCGGTCTTGACGTCCTCGATGGGGTTCTTGCGTTCTTCGGGCTGCCCGGTCTTTCCGGCGTTCGCGGGATCGTTGTGCGCCGTCTTGTCGCTCTTCGGCCACAGGAAGTACGCGGCCGCGCCCACGAGCAGCAGGAACGCCATCGCCATGCCCAGCAGGAGCGGCAGGACGGGAAAGCCCGAGGACGGCACCGGCGAGGTCTGGATGGTCTGGGGCACCGGCTGCGCGCCGCTGGCCGCCGCGTTCAACTGCGTGCCGCTTTGCAGGGGCGAGACGAAGACCGGGGGCGGCGGAATCTTTTTGCCCGCGCGGATCTCGTCGATCAGCTTGGCCACGTCCTGCGCGGTCTGCGGGCGGTCTTCGCGCCGCTTGGCCATCATGGTCAGGAGCAGGTTGGCGACGTTTTCCGAGAGCTTGGGGTTCATCGCGCGCGGGTCGGGCGGCGCTTCGAACTTGTGCTTGAAGAGCAGGTTCATCACCGTCGGCGAATTGAAGGGCGTCTGCCCGGTGAACGCGCGGTAAAACGTGACGCCCAGCGAATAGATGTCCGTGCGCCCGTCCGCCTTGTCGCCGTCGGCCTGCTCGGGGCTCATGAACTGCGGCGTGCCCAGGCACGCGCCCGTGGCGGTCAGTTGCGTGGTGCTGGTCGATTCCATCACCAGGCCGAAGTCCACCAGGCGCAGGGTCTTGTGTTCCTTGTCCAGAAGCATGTTGTCGGGCTTGATGTCGCGGTGCACCAGGCCCTTGGCGTGCGCCGTGGCCAGGCCCTTGGCGGCCTGCTGGAGCAGTTCCAGGCCTTCGGGTTCGTCCAGCGCGCCCTTTTCTTCCAGGTAGGCGCCCAGGGACGCGCCTTCGACCAGTTCCATCGCGATGTAGTACTTGCCTTCGACGGCGCCGGCGTCGTAGACCTGCACCACGTTGTCGTGGCGCAGCGTGGCGACGACGCGCGCTTCGCGCAGGAACCGCGTGACGTATTCGGGATCGGCAGACATCTCGGGGGGCAGAATCTTGAGCGCGACGGGACGTTCGAGCGTCTCGTGGACGGCGTGATAGACCGCCCCCATGCCGCCCTGCCCAAGTTTGGACTTGATGCGGTACGGGCCGATGACTTCGGGAACCTTAAGTTCGGTCGTCATGAGCCTTTCAGTTCGACTGCGAGCGCCCGGAACTATTCACCCCGACAGGTTCGGCATTCTAGGCCCTTTCCCTTCGCAGGGCAAGGAATACCAACGGCCGACTTGGGTCTGGACGCTGAATGGAGAAGCATGCGCGGCAGGAGGTTACACGGATTCGGGCACGCGCACGCCTTCCAAACATCGGCCAAATTCTAAAACGCGCATCGCGCAAACCTATTGGGCGAATTCCGCCGGATCGTCAGCCCTTGGCCTTCTTTTCCAGGTAGGCCCGCCACGGAGTCCAGTAGAACTTCTCCCACCCGTGCGTCACCCCCGCAAAGTCGCCGTCCGGCACGTTAACGTGGTGGAGTTCGATCCGCGCGCCCTGCGGCTCCTTGACGAAGGTCAGGACCAGCGTCGCATCGACGTCGTCCTTGGCCCAGTTGCCCGACCGCCACGACTGCACGATCACCCGCTTCGGTTCCAGGTGCAGCACCTTGCCCGAAAGTATCCCCCCGAACGCGCGGAAGGGCGCGCCGACGCGGGCTTCGATTGTGACCGGGTGCCCCGTCCACGCCGCGTGCTCGTGCGGGTCGAGGTACATCTCGTAGAGCCGTTCGGGCTCGGCGGGCAGCGACGCGGCCAGGATCACGGTTTTGGGCATGGGCTCCTCGGACTCAGGAACATCTGAGCGCTTAGGCCTCTTCTTCTTCCACCAAAAGCAGTTTTACCGCCGGCCTGTTGGGAACAACGGAAGTTGCTTTAAATTCCTGGAGGTATTTCGACAAAATGTTCTCGATCATTTCCGGCGTTAGAAGCCCACGCGCATGAGTCACAATGGCTTCGATGCTGGCGGTCTTATTCGCCCTGGATAGCAGCCGATTTCGAAGCTGAATCCGTGCTCTTTCCAAGGTTTGTTCGGATTTCTCCCCATACTTCATGATGCCCAATCCAAGGAAATACAGGAGAGAAACCACAATCAGGACGACGGCCTTGATGGTAGCGCTTTCAGGCTGTGTTTCCGGCACAATCGAACTGATCAGCGCGATCCAGGAGCCGCAAAGCGTGGGGATAAGAACAATGGAGAGCAAAACGAGTTCTTGAATCGAAGAATTCCGTATGATTTTAATAATAGATGCCTGCTCTTCATCGGCCATACCTGTGGGCTCCTTGTTTAAGGACTAACTCAATAGTTCCCCAATTTCCTTCCCGCTCGCCGCTTGATCGACGAACGTGAACGTGCCCTGCGCCTTGATTTCACGCGCGCCGCGCAAAAAGGCCCCCAGCGCCGCACGGGCCAGCGAACTTCCGATGCTGATGCGTTTGACGCCGAGCGCGGCCAGTTCTTCGAGCGAAAACCGGACCCCGGGCGCGAACATGATCACGTTCACCGGACGGTCCACCGAGGAGACCACCGCCTGGATTTCCTCCCGCGTGGTCAGGCAGGGCGCGAACAGCACGTCCGCCCCGGCCTCCTGGTAGGCCTGCAGGCGCGCGATCGTATCCTTCAGATCATTGATGCCGACGAGGTAGTTTTCCGCGCGCGCCGTGAGCGTGAACGGAAACGGGAGGGCTCGCACCGCTTCCACCGCCGCGCGCACGCGCTCGGCGGCCTCGGCGATCTCGTAGATCGGCTTGTCCTTGGCGCGCGAATTGTCTTCGATCGACGCGCCCACCAGCCCCGCGTCCGCAGCCAGGCGGTAGGTCTCCGCGACGCCGGCGAGGTCGTTCGCGTAGCCGTTCTCGAAATCGGCGCTGACCGGCAGGTTCGTGGCTTCGACGAGCACCCGCGCGTGCGCGAGCATCTTCTCGCGGCCGACCTGGCCGTCCAGCCGCCCGGTCGAGAACGCGTACCCCGAACTGGTCGTCGCGAGCGCCTCGAACCCGAGCCGCTCGAGCATCTTCGCCGTCCCCGCATCCCACGGATTGGGGATCACAAACGCGCCCGGCCGCGCATGCAACGCGCGAAACGCCGAGGCTTTTTCGGATTGGGTGGGCATGGCAACCTCTATTCAGAACGTCGCGACGATTCCGGCGCCCCGCCGGGGCGCTCCCCTTTGGGCTCCTCTCCGGTGGTCGCGCGATGCTTCGCATCGCTTACCACCGGCTAATTTCCGCTCGGCCCTCCGGGCCGAACTGCCACAGCAACCTGTTCACTGGTCACTGCTCACTGTTCACCGGTCACTGTTCACTGTTCACTGTTCACTGGTCACCGGTCACTGCTCACCGGTCACTGCTCACT
>JAHCJK010000231.1 GCA_026184295.1 Planctomycetota bacterium | reverse complement strand
CGCCTGAGCCCAGGAACACGAACAGGAAACGGACCCAAATGGCTTTCAAGACGGACATCGAAATCGCGCGCGAGGCAAAGAAGCTGCCGATCCAGCAGGTCGGCGCCAAGCTCGGCATCGGCGCCGAGGACCTCGTTCCCTACGGTCATGACAAGGCGAAGGTCAGCGCCGAGTTCATCGCCTCCAAGCAGGGCAACAAGGACGGCAAGCTGATCCTGGTGACGGCGATCAACCCGACGCCGGCCGGCGAGGGCAAGACGACCACGACGGTCGGCCTCGGCGACGGCCTCAACGCGATCGGCAAGAAGGCCGCGATCTGCATTCGCGAGGCCTCGCTCGGCCCCAGCTTCGGCCTGAAGGGCGGCGCCGCCGGCGGCGGCGACGCCCAGGTCGTGCCGATGGAGGACATGAACCTCCACTTCACCGGCGACTTCCACGCGATCACCAGCGCCCACAACCTGCTGTCGGCGATGATCGACAACCACATCTACTGGGGCAACTCGCTGGGCATCGACAACCGCCGCGTCGCGTGGCGTCGCGTCATGGACATGAACGACCGCGCCCTGCGCGAGATCGTCAGCGGCATCGGCGGCAAGGAGAACGGCGTACCTAGGCAGACGGGTTTCGAGATCGCCGTCGCGAGCGAAGTGATGGCCATTCTGGCGCTCGCCGGCGATCTGAAGGATCTGCGCACGCGCCTGGGGCGGATCATCGTCGGCTACACGTATGACGGCCAGCCCGTCACGGCCGAACAGCTGCGCTGCGCGGGCAGCATGGCGGTGCTGATGCGCCACGCGATCAAGCCGACGCTTGTCCAGACCAGCGAAGGCAGCGGCGTGCTGCTCCACGCGGGGCCCTTCGGCAACATCGCGCACGGGAACAGTTCCATCGTCGCCGACCGTCTGGCGCTCAAGCTGGCCGAGTACGTCGTCACCGAATCGGGTTTCGGCGCGGACTTGGGGATGGAAAAGTTCTTCAACATCAAGTGCCGCGTCTCGGGCCTGATTCCGCACGCCGTCGGCATCGTGGCCACCGTGCGCGCGATCAAGATGCACTCCGGACGCTACAAGATCGTCGCCGGCAAGCCGCTGCCCGAAGCGATGGCCCGCGAGGACCTCGACGCGCTGCGCGCCGGGTCCGGCAACCTGGCCAAGCACATCGAAAACGTCGCGCAGTACGGCATCCCGGCCGTCGTGGCGATCAACCGCTTTCCCACCGACAGCGAAAACGAACTCGCGGAGTTGACCGAGCTGGCGCTAAAGGCCGGCGCGACCAAGGTGGTGGTGAACGAAGCCTGGGCCAAAGGCGGGGAAGGGGCGGAGGCCTTCGCGCAGGCGATCGTGGAAGCCTGCGACAAGCCGAGCCGCTTTCGCTTCCTCTACGACCCCAGCGCGCCCATCAAAGACAAGATCCACGCGATCTGTACCAAAATGTACGGCGCGAAAGGCGTGCGCTACTCGGCCTCCGCGGAGGCCTCCATCGCGCGCCTGGCCGGCCGCGGCTTCGGCGCGCTGCCCGTCTGCATGGCCAAGACGCACCTTTCGCTCTCGCACGACCCGAAGCTGCTCGGCCGCCCCGAAGGCTTTACCGTCCCCGTCGAAGACGTGAAGGTCTCCGCCGGCGCCGGCTTCCTGTACGCGCTCTGCGGCACGATGAAGACGATGCCCGGCCTCGGCAGCGACCCCGCCGGCGCGCACATCGATCTCGACGCCGACGGGCATGTCGTGGGACTATTCTAGGGAAGGCGCTGCGCTTCTATTCTCACGCAAAGCCGCAAAGCCGCCAAGAACTGCCAAGCCAACCACTCATGAAGTACGACACATACAATAAATAAAGGATCGTGCCGTTGGTCGTTCTTTGTTGTTCTTAGCGCCTTTGCGGCTTGGCGTGAGAATAAAAAAAGAAGCGCCCTCCCCAATAACCCCCGTCGCCGCAAACCTTTACACCTCGCAAAGTCACAAACCTATTACGGAGCCATATGCACACGCCCGGCGGCGCGCGGGTTCTAATAAGTACATCCAGAGCAGCACCTTCACGGGTGCAACGGGGACCGGGAGAATCGCTTTCCATGCACGACCATGCGCACGATCACGACCACGAACGGCAGCCGGGCGAGAACATCAAGTGGTACCGCTGCCAGGTGAGCAAGGAAGACCTGGCCGAACTCAACAAGCGCAGCGACTTCCTCGGCTTCGTCCAGACGCTCGGGTTCCTGGGCATCCTGGCGCTGACGGGCGTCGCGGCGTTTTACTCCGCGAGCCACTGGCCGTGGTACGTCACCGTGCTGCTCACCTATGTTCACGGCGCGAGCTGGCACTTTCTGATCAACGGCTTTCACGAACTGATCCACGACTCCGTCTTCAAGACGCGCGGGCTGAACCGCTTCTTCCTGTGGGTCTTCAGTTGGCTCGGGCAGTACAACCACATCGCCTTCTGGGCCAGCCACACCGAGCACCACAAGTACACGCTGCACCCGCCCGACGACCTGGAAGTGGTCCTCCCGCAGACCTACACGGTGAAGGGCTTCCTCAAGGGCGCCTTCGTGAATCTGTGGGGGCCGTGGTGGACGCTGAAGTACAACCTGCGGCTCTGCGCTGGACGCCTGGAAGGCAAGTGGGAACACCACCTGTTCGACGACAACCCGCGCGAACGCGCCAAGCTCTTCAACTGGGGGCGCTTCCTGCTGGCCAGCCACGTGGCGCTCGCGGCGGTCTCGCTCTACTTCGGCTACTGGATGGTCCCGATCCTGGTCACGCTTGCGCCGCACTACGCCGGCGGCCTGCATTTCCTCTGCAACAGCGCTCAGCACGTGGGCCTGCGCGACAACGTACCGGATTTCCGCCTCTGCTGCCGCACGATCTACCTCAACCCGGTCTTCCAGTTCCTGTACTGGCACATGAACTACCACACCGAGCACCACATGTACGCGGCGGTGCCCTGCTACAAGCTCCCCAGACTGCACCGGCTGATCAAGAAGGAGATGCCGCACTGCCCGAACGGGCTCTACCAGACCTGGAAGGAGATCGGCGCGATCCTGAAGCGGCAGAAGGAAGAACCCGGCTACCAGTTCACGGCCGAACTCCCGCCGCGCCCCGCGCCGTTCAAGGCCGAGGCGCCTAAGGAACGCGCGTCCGCGCCCGCCGTCGGCGAACCGGTCCTGAACTAAGTTTTTTCGGGAACGGCAGAGCTAAAGCGTTCAGGTGCCCTGCGGCGCCTGGGCGTGTCCCAGCAGATCCTGAATCTTCTCGACGGGCAGCGGTTCGACGCGCGCGGCCTCGCTGGCCACGGCCACGCCCTGCGCGCGTGCGGCGTTGACCCGCGCCAGCACGGCGGCGCCGTAGAGCAGGTTCAGGCCCACGGTGACGACGCGGCGTTCCTCGGGCTTCTCGAGAAACGTGCCCTTAGTCCATTCGTTGAAGGCGCCCATCGCCGGGCCGCACCAGACCTGAAAGTCCATCTGCCGCGACGCATCGCCGCTCTTGGCCCAGCGCGACGACTGCCCCAGGTACCAGCGGAAGACCAGCGCCATCTTGTGCTTCGGGTCGCGCTCGGCCTTCGCGTTCTGCGCCGGGTCGCGCTGCTCGAAGAAGGCGCGCGTATCGGCCCACACTTCCTCGATGCTCTTGCGGAAGACGCTCTTTTCGAGCTGCGCGCGCTCGGCGGCGGGGATCGCCTCGAGGCTCTCGCAGGCGCGGTAGAGTTCGTACAGCTTGCTCGCGCGCATGGCGAACATCGTCCCGCGCTTGAGCACCTGCACCTTCACGCCCATCTCGAACATGTCGGCGGCCGCGGCCATGGCCGTGTCGGCCTGCTGCGCCTGCGCGAGCATCGCTTTGACCGGGGCCGAAGTACCTGATTCGACGCAGGCCTGGTTCACGCTGCCGGTGACGAGGTAATCCGCGCCCATCGCCAGCGCGGCCGCGGCCGAGGCCGGCGTCGAGACGCCGCCCGCCGCGCCCACGCGCAGGCGCTGCGCAAAGCCGTGCTTCGCCTGCTGCTGGTCGCGCAGGGCCAGCATGGTCGGAATCAGCGAGATCGCCGGGCGGTTGTCGGTGTGCCCGCCGCTGTCGGCTTCCGCCGTCAGGTCCTGCGCCATCGGGATTTCCTGCGCGAGCAGCGCCTGCTCTTCGGTCAGTTCGCCCTTGGCGACGAGTTCGCGCAGGAACTTTTCCGGCGGCGGCGCGAAGAACTTCGCGGCGACTTCCACGCGCGAGACCTTCGCCACGATGCGGTTGGGCGTCGCGACCTTGCCGTCCGGCCCGCGGTGGATGCCGTGCACGCGGTAGCGCACCGCCGGCAGGGTCAGATCGAGGAACGCGGAGGCTTCGACGAGGCGGACGTTCTTGCGCAGGTACAGATCGACGATGGCGGCTTCCAGGTCCGGCTCGGCCGGGCTGTGAATCAGGTTGAATCCGTACGGCTTGCTGCCCAGCGTCCGCTGCACGCGTTCGACCGCGGCTTCCACCTGCGCAGGGGGCAGGCCGGCCGCGCCGAAGAAGCCCAGCATGCCCGCCTGGCCCATCGCTTCGACGATTTCGGCCGAGGCGATCCCGTTGGCCATGGCGCCGGTGACGTAGGCGTAGCGCAGCCCGTGGTCGCGGCAGAAATCCGCGCTGCCGAGATGTTCGAGCATCACCGAGGGCACGAACCCGGTAAGCGGCAGCGCGCCTTCCGGAGCCGCGCCGTGCAAGCCGACCTCGCCGCCGCGCGCCAGCGCGCGCACGGTGCCGTGGCGCACGAGAAAAAGCGGCTCGAGAATCCGCCCGAAGGCCTCGCGCTGCGCGGTACCGTCGGCGATGGGCTGAGCCCCGTGGCCCTTCCACCAGCCGGTGGCGGTCATGGGCGCGGACATGGCGTGCGCGTTCAAAAAAGGCGTCTCCGCTTGGGCTGCGTTCGCAGGTGAAAACGAGGCGGCTACGTTATCCGCCGGGCGCGCGTGCGTCAAAGACCCGCGGGCGCGGCGGGCGCGGGCGGAAAGGCGGCGCGAAGCTGCGGGAAGAAGGCCCGGAAGTCCTCGTCGAGGGCCTCGTAGTGCGCGCGCACATCGTCGGCGGCCTCGGCCAGGCGCCCCGGCCGCGTGAGCCTTTTCGAGATGCGCGCGCAGGCCAGGCCGATGCCGTCGAGCGTGCGGTACGAACGCAGCCAGTCCTGGCCGACCATGCGCGGAAAGGCTTCGCGCAGCCGCGCCGGCGCCGCGTGGAGGTCCCGCGCGAGGGTCTCGTACGCGCGTGCGACGAATCCGTCGAAGGGCTCGGCGCTGAAGCGTTCCCAGTGCCGCACGAGGTAGTGGTCGTACGCGACGTCTACGATGATGCCCGAGAAATGGCGCTGCACGGGCGAGAGCCGCCGGATGCTCTGCTTCACGACTTCGTGCTGGTCGGTAAACGCATCCACCGCGCGGTGCCGCCGAATTCCCGCCGCGACCGCAGGCGTGAACGACTCAAGCGCCTCGCCGTTCAGGAAGTCCGCCGCGAGATTCCCGATAAAGGACTCGGGCGCGTCCTCGGCGAGCAGCAGGTGGGCGAGGAAGTTCATGCGCGAGCCGCTAACCCTTGTACGGCCACCCCGGCAGCTCGCAGCGCAGCGGCGCGTCCTCGCGGTAGCCCAGCGCGTATTCGGCCTGCACGATCTGGTGGACTTCCTTGCTGCCTTCGTAGATCACCGCGCCGCGCGAGTTGCGCCAGAAGCGTTCGACGGGGAATTCGTTGCTGAACCCGTACGCGCCGTGGATCTCGATGGCGTGGTCGGCGCACTGCTGCGCGGCCACGGTCGTGAACCACTTGGCCATGCTGGTCTCGCGGGTGTTGCGTTCGCCGCGGTTCTTCCGTTCGCCGGCCTTCCAGACGAGCAGTTCGCCCGCGTCGATGCTCTGCGTCATGTACGCGATCATCTGTTGGACGAGCTGGTGCTTGCCGATGGGCTTCTTGAAGGTCGTGCGTTCGTTGCAGTACTTGGTGCTTGCGTCCAGGCTCGCCTTCATCAGGCCCACGCAGCCGGCGGCCACGGTGTAGCGCCCGTTGTCGAGCGCGCTCATGGCGACCTTGAAGCCTTCGTCGGGCTGGCCGATCATGTTTTCCGCGGGGATTTCGACGTTCTCGAACGCGCAGCCGCCGGTCTTGCCCGCGCGCACGCCCAGCTTGCCGTGCAGGTCGTACGGCTTCACGCCCTTCCACGCGCGTTCGACGATGAACGCGCTGATGCCGTGGTGGTCGCGCGCCTTCTGCTTCTCGCGGTCGGTGTAGGCCATCACCAGGTACTGGTCGGCAACCGTGCTGAGCGAGATCCAGATCTTCTCGCCGTTCAGGACGTAGCGGTCGCCCTTCTTTTCGGCGAAGCACTGGATGCCGGCGACGTCGCTGCCCGCGGCGGGCTCGGTGAGCAGAAAGGTCGCGATCTTCTTGCCCTGGGCGACGGGGACGAGGTACTGCTGCTTCTGCGCTTCGGTGCCCCACTGCAGCAGCGCGAGCGAATGCAGGCCGTTGTGCACGCTGATGATCACGCGCGCGGACGTATCGACGTATTCGAACGCGTCGCTGACCAGCGCCAGCGTGTGGTAGTCGAGCCCCAGGCCGCCGTATTTTTCGGGGATGCAGACGCCGAGGTAGCCTTCCTCGCCCATCTTCTTGTAGATCGCGACGTCCGCCTCGGCCTTCTCGTCGCGCTCGCGAATGCCGGGTTCGACGACGCGCTTCGCGAAGTCCAGCGCGCCTTCGTAGAATTCCAAGTGGTCCTTCGTGTAAAGGACGGACATAGCGTGCCCCCTTTTGACCCCAAGGTAACCTTACACGGAAGATGTCCGGCGTGAAAGTCCTTGGGGTATGGTAGCCGCGTGCGCGAGTGCTGGTACCTCAGAAAATGTTGGCAGCATGCGTGGAGTGGTTGCCTTGAGCGAGATTCATGGGTTCGAAGTTGCGCTGTTCATCCGAGAGGCCAGGCGATGAAGCTCGTATCGACGCCCAAGCCATGCAGGCAGGCCTGCGCCTGCGATTGCATGTCGGCGTCGAACAACGAAGTCCAAGACGCGCCGTGGCGCATGTGGGTCCCGCCCTTGGATTGAAAGCTGTCGAGCGAATGTCCGATTTCCTTCTCGATTCGTTTGAGATGCTCGCTGCGGGCCAGATGCGCAGCCTCGCAAACCATCGTGCGACGCACGGAGGGAAGCAGGCCTAGATGTTCGAGCAAGGGCAGCACGTGCGCGCCCTCGCCGCCAACCGTATCCTCGTACCTGAAAAGACGCACGGACTGCGGCAGGTGACCGGCCATTTCCTGGAACGACAAGAACTGCTTCGCGTAGGAGGGCAAGGCGTAGTCGAACAGGTAATCCGCAAAGGGCATGTCCGCGAGCGGGCGGTCGCGGAGCACGGAATACGAGGCATTCGAGTGGTTGATGCAGTAGTGGTAATACGAAGCGGCCTGGTCGAGCGGGTTGCGGTAGACGAGCGCGATGCGGATGCGCGCATCCTGCCAGGGAGCTTCTTCTATATCTTCCTCGCGGAGGTTTGTATGGATTTCCGGTCCCAGGTTAACGGGCGTGAATCGGTAATCGAATCCTTGCCTGAAATAGTCGTATCCGGGCAAATGGAAGGCGGTTTCCCTCCACCAAGCGGCCTTGCCGGCGATGCGTGAAAAGCCTGGACAGACCGTATGCCCCATAAAGAGGAACTTCGGCGAGAACACCTCCGCCGAATAGAAGAGCGGCCCGCCGTTGAACGACTTGAAATCGAAGTCAGGCCCTTTCGGATCGCCAAACCGTTCGCCGGTGACGCGGTCCCGGACCCAGCCGCCCCTATGCATGTGGCAGACAAAAGAGACGGCATACCGTAAGAACCAGGTGCCGGACCGTGGTATGGTGGATAGGTAATTGAGAATATGGGGCGTTGAATCGGTCTGCATTTCTCTCGCGTCTGGAAGCTCGTCAGGTTGAAAACTTTTTGTACCTCATACAGGTTTCGCGCGCAGGTTTCCAGAGTTTTCACGCCGCCCGAGGCGGCCTTTGCAGTTCCGAATCGGCCGACGGGGGCGGGCCGAGCGGCGCGCTCGGCGTCTGCGGCCGGTCGGGCTTCTGCGCGTCGGCGCCGTCCACCGGCATCTTGGCGAAGAAGACCGCGCCCACGATCAGCGCGAACGCGACAAGGTGGTTCCACTTCGGGGTCTCCTTCAGGTACAGCCAGGCGAAGACCACGAAGACGACGAGGGTGATCACTTCCTGCGTGATCTTGAGCTGATAGGTCGTGAAACCGGAGGTGCTCCCGAGCCTGTTCGCGGGCACCTGCAGGCAGTATTCGAAGAACGCGATGCCCCAGCTCGCGGCGATCGCGGCCAGCATGCTGGACTGCGGGTACTTGAGGTGCCCGTACCACGCGAAAGTCATGAAGATGTTGCTCGCGATCAGCAGCAGCACGGTAAGCATGGATGCTCCTGTTGGGAAGAGTGTCCGGCGATGGAGTGGGGGATCGGGCCTACCCGCGGTAGCGGCGCTCGATGTTTTCCTGCGCGTCGTACCAGCCCGGCTGCGCGAAGAAGCCGAAGAGCTGCTTCTCTTCCTGGGACATGGCGGCGACGACGTCCGGCGTGAGGCTCTTGGGGTAGTCCCACTGCGGGCGCACCCACGAGCGGCTGTAAAAGAGGTGCAGCGCGCGGCGGTTCTGCTGCGTGCGGTTGGCGCTGCCGGCGTGCCAGAGCCCGCCGTTG
>JAHCJK010000230.1 GCA_026184295.1 Planctomycetota bacterium | reverse complement strand
ACACCGGCTGGGTCGTGTCGGAATAGCCTACGCTTTGCCGGACCTCTCTCCGGTGCAGCAAATTGGGCCGCCCGGCGCATGCCGGGCGGCCCAATTCGTTTTGCGGGCCCCCGCCCTTCGCCTCGCTCTCCGCTTTACCTGCGCGCGCGCCGCGGTATCCATGACGGTATGAACGCATCGGCGGACATCCTGATCGTGGGCGGCGGACTGGTGGGCCTCAGCGTCGCGCGGTGCTGCGCGCGGCTGGGGCTTTCGGTCACGCTGCTGGAGCGCGAACGCGTGGGCTCGCGGGCTTCGTGGGCCGGCGCGGGCATGCTGACCTGCCACCCCTGGCCCAAGCCGCCCGAAGGCGAGTCCGACTACCACGATCTGGTGCTGGAAAGCATCCGCATTCACGAAGCCTGGGCGGGCGAACTGCGCGACGAGACCGGCATCGACGTCGGCTTTGTGCGCTGCGGCGCGCTGGAACTGATCGGCCCCGAACGCGCCTCACCCGCCAGCCAGGACAACATCCGCCGAATGCTCGACGGCTGCGTGCAGCGCGGCATCCGCGCCGAACGCATCACCCTTGCCGAGGCCGCCCGGCTGGAACCGAACGTCCGGCTGGACGGGTACCGCGAGGCCGTGCACTTTCCCGACGACGGGCAGGTCCGCAACAACCGCCTCGGCCGGGCCCTCGCGGCTTCCTGCCGGAACCTGGGCGTGCGCATCGTCGAAGGCGTGGACGTCTCGGACCTGGACGTGGACGCGGGCGCCGCGCGCGGCGTCGTCTGCCGGGACGGCACGCGCTACGCCGGCGGCAAGCTGGTCGTCGCCACCGGCGCGTGGACGCCGCAGATCGCGAAGCTGGTCGAGGCCGCGCCGAGGGCGGCCAAGATCGAACCGGTCAAAGGCCAGATGCTCTGCTACCAGGCCCCGCCGGGGCTCTGCACGCGCCTGCTGACGGCCGAACACCGCTACCTCGTGCCGCGCCCCGACGGCGTGATTCTGGCCGGGAGCACCATGGAGTACGCCGGTTTTTCGACGGTCACGACGCCCGAAGGCCTGCAGTCGCTGCGGGCACTCGCCGAGTCCCTGCTCCCGGCGCTGAAAGGCCTCGAACCGCTGTCCGGATGGGCCGACGTCCGTCCGGGCTTGAAGGGCATCCACCCGATGCTCGGCCCGGTTCCCGGCGTCGAACACCTGTACATGGCCGCGGGGCACTTCCGCACCGGCATCACGCTCGCCCCGCTGACGGGCCTGATGATGGCCGAAATGCTCGCGGGCAAGGCCGTCCCGGCGCTCGCCGAACCTCTTCTGCCGAAGGCCTGACCGTTTTCTCCGCCAAGGAGCCACGATGCGCGAGATCAAGACCGACCGCTACGGGCCTGCCGCGAAGGCGCTGATCGACCGCGCGCGCCAGGAAGGCCGCCCGAAGACGCTCTTCTTCGCCGCGCCCGCCGAAGCCGCCCGCGCGGACCTGCACGCGCTCACCGACGCGACGATCTCGAAGGACAAGAAGGTCCGCATGCCGCACGACGCGGAATGCCTCAAGTCGGCGCTCTGGCTGCTGTACGATTTCATGCCCGAAAGCCACGGCGTGAGCCAGAAGGTCGCGACGCCGAGCGGGAGCTACTGGCACGCGATCCTGCACCGCCGCGAAGTGGACACCGGCGCGCGCGAAGGCGGCCTGCCGCCGCGAGACAACGCGCGCTACTGGTTTTCGCGCGTGGGCGAACACCCGATTTTTTCGGAACTGATCCGCGACGCGCGGGAGATCGCCGGGGCGCAACCGCCGGAGGCGCTCAAGGAACTGGTCACGCACGATGCCTGGGATCCGGACGTTATGGTCAAACTCTGCACAAGTCCCCAAGACGGAGAAACCACCCGCCTTCTGCTGGAAATCCAGCGCCGCGAATGGGAGATTCTGTTCGATCACAATTTTGAAAAGGCTTTTGCGAGATAGAGTTATACGAACGGCGTCGGCCTGCGAGAAATTGCTGCGGAGGCCGCACCTTGCGCACCGATGGGGATTGTCATAGGCTTTGCGTTGTGCATCTTTGAGGGACCCGGCGGGCATGGCAAAGTCCGACAAACCGATTGGCTTTATCTTGGGCGTAGGGCCGCGCCCCATGCCGGTCTACGCGGGGGATGTCGTCAGCTTCGGTCGCGACCAGCAGAACTCCTTTGTCATCGAAGACGCGCTCGCCAGCCGCCAGCACGCGGCGCTTACCTGCAACGAAAAAGGCGAGATGACCCTGACGGACCTCGGGTCGCGCAACGGCACGTTCATGAACAACCAGCCGATCCCGGCGCACAAGGCCACGGGCATGGTCGGGGGCGACTCCTTCCGCATCGGCGGCAAGGTGATCTACTTCATCAGCAACGACGAGAACTTCGAACCGCGCAAGGTGAGCAACCAGGCGGTGCAGAAGAACGCGACGGCCGAGACGGTCAGCACCGGCTGGTTCTACAAGGACGGCCAGGTGGTCCAGAACACCGAGGAGACCAACAAGGCCCTTCCGTCGGTGCAGGTGACGCAGACGATCCCGCGCGCGGCCGCGCGCAACCACGAACCGGCGCTTTCGGGCAACCTGCGCGACCAGGGCCTCCCGCAGATCATGCAGTTCCTGCACAGCAACAGCATGACGGGCGAACTCTTCGTGGAAGGCAAGCGCCACCAGGGCGTGATGGCCTTCGACAACGGGCAGGTGATCTTCGCGCAGTCCGGGGCGATCAACGGCGCGTTCGCGATCTACCACTGCGCGCGCGAGAGCGAAGGGCATTTCCGTTTCGAGAAGATGCCCAAGCCGCCCAACCGCCCGCGCAACGTCACCGAGACCACCGTGCAGGTGATCCTGGAAAGCTGCCGCCGCATGGACGAAGCCCACACGCCGCAAGGCGGGGCGCAGACGGCGTAACCAGCCAATAAATTCTCACGCAAAGCCGCTAAGGCGCGAAGAACGGAAAGCTATTTTCGATTTTGGATTTTCGATTGGGGATTTCGAACGGCTGCGAAAACCCGCGCCCCCGTCGCCAGCATTGTTTTACGTTTTACGTTTTTACGTTTTTACGTTTTCAGTTTGTTTGACGTTTGCGGTTTGCCGTTTTCAGTTTCGCGGCACCGCCGCGCCATTGGTTCTTGGTTCTTCTAATTTGGTGCATTGCACCTCTACGGTTTTTTCACATGCTCCAGCAGCCGCTTGATGATCTCGTCGGTCGTGATGCCTTCGCTCTCGGCGTGGAAGTTCGTCACGATGCGGTGGCGCAGGACGACGGGTGCGATGGCTTCGACGTCGGCGGTGGCCACGGCGTAGTTCCCGCGGATCGCGGCGCGCGCCTTGGCCGCCAGGATCAGGTACTGGCTCGCGCGCGGGCCCGCGCCCCAGCGCAGCCACTGCTTGACGAAGTCCGGGGCGTCCTCGCTCGCCGGGCGCGTGGCGCTGGCCAGATCGACGGCGTACTTGATCACGGCCTCGCTGGCGGGAATCTTGCGCACGACCTTCTGAATCTCGAGCACCTGCTCGGCGGTGAGCACCGGCTTGAGGTCGGTCTCGCGCAGCATCGTGGTGACGCGGACGATCTCGATCTCTTCCTGCTTGGTCGGGTACCCGATCTTGATCTCGAACATGAAGCGGTCGAGCTGCGCCTCGGGGAGCGGGTACGTGCCTTCCTGTTCGATCGGGTTCTGCGTCGCCAGCACGAAGAACGGCTTCGGCAGCGGAAAGGTCTCGCCGCCGGCGGTGACGCGGTGTTCTTCCATCGCTTCGAGCAGCGCGGCCTGGGTCTTGGGCGGCGTGCGGTTGATCTCGTCGGCCAGCACCAGGTTGGCGAAGATCGGGCCCTTGATGAAGCGGAAGCTGCGCTTGCCGGAGTTCTTGTCTTCTTCGATCACGTCGGTGCCGACGATGTCGCTGGGCATCAGGTCGGGCGTGAACTGCACGCGGTTGAACGAGAGGTCCAGGATGCGCGCGATGGTGCGGACGGTAAGCGTCTTCGCCAGGCCGGGGACGCCGACGATGAGCGCGTGGCCGCGGCAGAAGAGCGACATCAGGATCAGGTCGATGACCTCCTTCTGCCCGACGACAACCTTGCCGATCTCCGCGAGCATCTTCTCGCGCCCCTGGCGCAGGGTATCGATCATGGCCAAGTCGCCCTGGGCGGGCGCGGACGTGCTGGAATCGCTCATGCGGCCTCCGGAATGCGTGTCGAGTCTTAAGGTTCTAACCGCCGAGCGGCGCGAGGGTCAAAGGAAGAACGGGCCAAGGTCTTTTATTCTCACGCCAAGACGCGGAGACGCCAAGAACGGCGACGGCATGATCCTACGCTGCTCAAGAACGGATCAGCGCGGAGGAATTGGTGGATCCCAATGACCCGTAAAGTGCCAGCGAAGGTGAATCAAGACCGCCCCACGCCGGATGTTCTTGGATAAATCGCCCTCGATCAGGACATCGCTGGACGCATGTTCGGCCAGCGGACGAAAGGCCTTGGGAGAAGTCAGGTCCAATTCCGATTTGAGCTCAGACCAGAGTTCGTCGTTGATCAGGACATACGCATCGAAGTCTCTAAGCGGTTCTTCCCCAGACTGCTGCATGGCCAATATAAGCAGCAGATTCTGGTCCTTGGACGCGCCTTCGCCCTCTTCCGTATCTAACGAAAACGTATGCACGTTTCGACCCACGTAAAAGAGCACGTGCGGCCGGCAGATCATGCTGAGGTCGTACAGTTTGGCGTCCTGGGGGACGAGCCTGCGCACTTCCCGGCCAAACGCGGCCGGCGATTCCTCCGCGTCCCGCCGGGCTTCCGTCGTGTTCGCGTACACCGCCAGCGCCCCCGCCGCGAGCGCCCACAGGCCCACGAAGACGTACGCGCCCGCGCTCGTCATCAGCCGCTTGAGCGGGTTTTCCGCGCGGGCCTGCCGTAGCAGCCGCACCAGCCCGTCGCCCGCCAGCAGCGCGACCGCCGGATACCACGGGATCGTGTAGTGGCGCTGTTTGGCCGCGAGGAGCGACCAGAGCAGCACGTTGACGCCGAGCCAGCACCACCACAGGCGGCGGCGCGGCTTGTGTTCGTCTTCGGGGCCGGTCCAGTCGCGCCACGCCAGGTACGGCAGGAGCAGGAACGCGGGCATGGTCCACGGCGGCACGTTGGCGAAGTAGAAGTGCCAGGCTTCGACGTGGCCCGTGGTCTTTTCGCTGAACCGCGCGAGGCCCTCGGTCTTGAAGGCCTCCCAGGTCATGCCGCTGCGTTCGAGAAACGGGAGCCCCCACGCGAGCACCAGGGCGAAGAAGAGCCCCAGGCCCAGCACCTGGACCAGCAGGCTCTGCAGCGAGAACTGCAAGCGGCGCGGCGCGGCGGCGGAAGATGTACCCGCGGCGGCGGGCGGATTGCGCGGCGCGAACTTCTGCCACAGCCCCCAGACGAGTACGGCCGGGAGGAAATCGACGAGGATCACGTGGCCCTTGGTCAGGAAGCCGGCCGCAAGCGCCAGGTAGAACCCGATCCACCAGCCGCGCGCGCCGTCGAACCAGGCGCGTTCGAAGCAGAAGTACGCGGCCGCCGTGCAGAGCGCCACGAACATGTCCATCTCGGCGCAGCGTCCCTGCCCGATGACCGCCGGCATCATGACCAGCGCCAGCGCGCCGAACATCCCCGCCGCGCGCGCGGATTCGCCGTCGCCGTCCCCTTCCCCTTCCCCATCCCTTCGCAGCCGCGCGAGCCAGAAGTACAGCAGCACGGCCAGGGCCACGGCCGAGAGCGCCGGGGGCACGAGCGCGTCCTGCACGGTCACTTCGGGATGCCCGCTCAGCTTCGTGCAGATCGCGACCAGCCAGGAACTCATGGGCGGCTTCTGCAGGCGCGGCTGGCCGTTCAGGTGCGGGACCACCCAGTCGCCGGTGTCCAGGATCTCCTGCGCGACCCGCGCCACGCGCCCTTCGCTCGGCCGCCGAATCTCGCGGTGCGCGATGTTGTGAAAGAACAGGAAGCCCGCCAGGACGGAGACCGCCAGGGCGTCGCGGGCGCGCGGTGAAAGAAAGGAACCGGTCATCGGGCTCCGATTGTCGGGACCAGGGTCTGCCAGGCCAGATAGATTAACGCATTTTCAGCCCGCGCGACCACAGGCGCGCCGCATCCATTGGGCATCAGCCGGTACTTGACGGACGCGCCGTTTGCCCGTACCTTCTTTCCTCCATTTTGGTTTGTAGAAGGTTAAGGCCAAGGAAGGAAGGTTTGTTGAGATGAAGACGAACGTCCGTAACAGCAAGATCAAGAAGCGCCGCGTGTCGGGGTTCCTTGCGCGCAAGCGCACCCGCAAGGGCCGCAAGGTCCTGAACCGCCGCCGCAGCCGCGGCCGCACCGCCACCGTGTTCGGCGGCTGACCGGCCCTGTTCCTCCTCAAGCAAAAAGGCCACGCGAACGCGTGGCCTTTTCATTGGTTCGAAGGTTCCCTTACGCTCCCCTGCTACACCACCAGCGAGACCGCCAGCCAGCCGCCGTACGGCACGATCACCGAGACGAGCCTCGGGTCGGCGGAAACGCGCTCGTTGTAGACCTGAATCCCGCGCGCGTCGTTGCCGTCGTCCAGCACCTTATGCCCGTTGCCGTGGGCATCGGCGTTGTCGGCCACGATCAGCCCGCCCTTGCGGACGTATTTCAGCGCGTAGTCGAGGTAATGCGGGTAGTTGCCCTTGTCGGCGTCGATAAAGCAGAGGTCGAAGGGCGCGTCACCCGCCACGCCGGGCAGCAGGTCCAGCGCCTTGCCCACGCGCACTTCGGCCTGGGCCTGGATACCGGCCTTGGCGTAGTTGGCCCGGGCGATCTCGGCGTGCCTGGGCTCGTATTCCAGCGTGAGGAACGTGCCGTCCGCGGGCAGCGAACGCGCCAGCCACGTGCCCGAATAGCCCGCCAGCGCGCCGATCTCGAGAATCTTGCCGGACTCGGCGCTCACGCTGATCTTCGGCACGCCCTTCTCCACCGCGGCGGGCATGATGCCCTTCAGGTGGTCGTCCTCGGGCGAAAAGAGCGTGCGCCGGTACGTCTCGAGATTGGGGTAACGCAGGTTTTCCATGCGGGGCTCCTGAAAAGAGTGCGCGATCAGCATAGCCTAAGCGCCGAAGATTTCCTCGAAGAAGCAGCGCATCGCCACCCACGAACGCTTATCGGCTCGCTCCTGGGCCGCCTTACCGCTTCCGGGATTCGTGAATCCGTGCACCGCGCCGCCGTAGGCCACGAACGTCCAGTCGGCCTGAGCCTCGCGCATCTCTTTTTCGAACGCGCGGACTTGCTCGGCCGGCACGACGGGATCGTCGGCGCCGTGCAGGACCAGTACCTTGGCCTTTACCGCGCCGGGTTCGGCAGGCGTGGGCGTGCCGAGCCCTCCGTGAAAACTCACGACGCCGCGCAGGTCCATGCCCGCGCGGGCCATCTCGAGCACGCACGCGCCGCCGAAGCAGAACCCGATCGCGGCCATCCGGCCCGCATCGGCGCGTTCGTGCCGCGCGAGGACCTCGTACGTCGCGCGCAGCCGCTGAAGCAGCCGGGGCCGGTCGCCCATGACCTTGCGCAAGGCCTGGCCGGCCTCGTCGGGGCTGGCCGGGCGCACGCCCTTGCCGAAGGCGTCCACGCAAAGGGCCACGTAGCCGAGTTCCGCGAGCATCTCCGCGCGGCGCTTGGTCGCGGCGCCGATGCCCATGCGGTCGTGCACGACCAGCACGCCCGGGCGCTTGACCGGTGCCTCCTTCGGATGCGCCAGATAGCCTTCGCAGAGGACGTCGCCGTCCCGGTAGTCCACGTCCGCGCCGGTCACTTCGATGCGCTCGCTCATAGCCAGGCTCCTTTGAAATTTTCAGCGTTCGGATGCCATACTCGCCGGTCCGAAATACACCGCAGCCGCAGGGCCGTCGCGATGCAAACTCCGAGCTATACGTAAAGCGGTGTAAGCGTGGCCGAAATCGATTTTAAAACGCGCGCGATAGAACTTACTCCGACGAGTCGGGATGCGGCTTGACCTGAGGCTTGGGGGCTTTGCGTCCTGCCGAGGGCGCGGGCTTTTCTTCGGCCATCAGGTCGATCTTGGGATGGTCGTCGGGGTTGCACATCAGGTCCACGTACAAGGTCTTCTTCACGCCTTCGCGTTCCACCACGACCATGACGCGCGTGCCGGGGCCGGCCATGATGACGGTGCGCAAGAGGTCGATCAGCCCGCGCACCGGCTGGCCCGAGACCGAGACGAACTTGTCGCCGTCCTGAATCCCGGCGATCTCGGCGGGACGGTTCAGATTCTTCTGGACCTCGGTCGCGATCAGTTCCGGCGGCGGTTTCGGCGCGTGCGCGGCGGCCTTGGGTTCCGCGGCCGGCGCCGGACCTTCGTCCTCGTCCTCGGCCTGGAACTGTCCGTTGAACGGCTGGCCGTCCCAGTATTCCTGAAGCATCACGCCCATGTAGCCGCGGCCGCGCATCTCGATCAGCAGGCCGGCGGCGCGCGCGCGGATTTCCGGGTCGTCGTCTTCGGAGGCGTATTGCAGGGGTTCGAGCGCCGGGCGGCCGAGGGCCTTCAGTTCCTGCTCCGCACGTTCTCGCTCGCCGAATTGTTCACTGCCGAGCTGCTGGATCAGCGTGTGGATGGTCTTGGCCGGGTCGGCTTCGGAGGACTTCGCACCGCCCTTGTCCGGCGCAGCGTGCGGGGCTTCGGCCGCGTGCGGCGGCTCTTCG
>JAHCJK010000023.1 GCA_026184295.1 Planctomycetota bacterium | reverse complement strand
GGGTCGGCGGCGATCATGTACAGGTCGAGCGTGCTGAGAAAGAACTTGCCGTCGCCGTAGAGCGGCTCGCTGTAGTACGAGTGGACGTTGCGCAAGCGGGTGAGGCTTTGCAGCCATAGCTGCTTGCCGGTGGCCGGGTCGAGGCAGACGACCTGGTCGCCCATCTTGTTCAGGTTCATCAGCAGCGCGCCGGGCGCGACCACGGGGCTGTTGACCCAGGAACCCCGGTCGCCGACCCATTCCCAGAGCTTGGTAGTCTTCAGCGCGCCCGCCGCGTCGTGTTCGAAGCGCAGCGCCAGGAGCCCGCTGCCGGAGACATCGTGCTTGGACGCGGGCGCGCCCTCCTCCGGCTTGGCCTTCGGTTCCGGGGCGCGCTTGAAGTTCATGTACGCCACGTTGCCCTGCACGGCGTTGGCGTAGCCGATAAACCCGGTCTCGCCGCCGCGCGTGTAGGATTTGGTGTTGGCTTCGGTCTGGGCCGGGTCGGCCCAGGTGCAGACGACCTTGCCGCTGGAGATGTCCAGGGCCACGTTGTCGGCCAGGAGATAGCGCTTGCCGTCCACTTCGAGCAGTTCCGGCTTGAGCGTGTCGTAGGCGGGCGTGAGCGTGCGCTTGTACTGCCAGACGGGCTCGCCGGTGAGCTTGTCTACCGCGATCAGGTTCTTGCCGCAGCCGTAGCCGCTGCCGAAATCGGTGAAGATCGCCAGGTTGCCTTCGATCAACACGTCCGGGGCGAGCGTCGTGCCTTTGTAACCGGGCTTCTTCTTCAGCGGCTCGTCCTCCTTCGGCCAGCGCCAGAGCAGGCGCCCGTCCTTGAAGGAGACGCAGTGGACGTCGGCGTTGCCGCCGCGCGCGTAGACGCGGTCGCCGTCCACGGCGGGCGTGTTCATCGCCGCGTTGTCCAGCTCGTGGAAGAGGGGCATCTCGTGCGTCCAGAGCACCTTACCGTTCGCGCGGTCGAGGCAGTACAGCAGCACGGGGCCCTCGGGCTTGTTGGCCGGGGCATGGTTCCAGCCCTTCTCGCCCTTGCGGCCGAGGCAGAAGACCCGCCCGTTGGCGATCACGGGGCTCGAATTCCCCGGCTCCAGCTTGGCCTCCCAGAGCAGTTTCGGGCCTTCGGCCGGCCAGGCGTCCAGCAGGCCGGTCTCGCTGGAAGCGCAGTTGCGCCGGGGCCCGCGGTAGGTCGGCCAGTCTTCGGCGCCGGCCGGCGGCGTCCACAGCGCCCATGCGCAGGCCGCCAGGGCCGGCGCGAGCCACTTCGTCGATCTCGTCATCTTGAAATCCTCCGCTTGCCTTGTCGTGATCTTCCTTACCCCCGGGGCCGGCGGCGGGCGAAGCGGAAGGATTTAGTTTTGGGAAGAAGTGTTTAGCGGGTTCAAAGGCCGCCGCCGGGCGGGAGGCCCGACAGCAGTCGGCGGCGCATCTCGGTGGGATTCATGCGGAAGTGGCGTTTGAAGGCCTGGCAGAAGACGGAGGAGTTGCGGAAGCCCAGGCTGAGCGCCAGTTCCTTGGTGGTCTTCGAGAGATCGGCGAGGCGTTCGCGCGCCTTTTCCATGCGCGCGCGCAGCAGCCAGACCGGAAAGCTAAGCCCGGTTTCCTTCTGAAAGAGGAGCCCGAAGTAGCGCGGGTGCAGGCCCACGTAGCCGGCCACGTCGGCGACGCGCCGGATGCGGCTCAGGTTGGCCTCGGCATAGCAGATCGCGTCGCGAATCTTGCGGTTGCGGACGTCCTGGCGCGCCAGCGTTCCGCAGGCGGCCGCGACCCGTTCCACCCAGGCCTCGGCGGATTCGCCCAGGTCGAGCGCCTCGCGGAAGGAACTCCACGCCAGGTCCCAGTCGATCCCCGCGGGCAGCGGCCGGCACGTGTGCGCCTCCAGAAACGCGCCCGCGCGCGCGTAGAACGGCTTGCGCGCCAGGACCTCGGCGTCGCGCCAGAGCCCGTGGCGCGCCGGAAAGGCACAGCCCTGGGCCAGTTCCATCGCCTTGGCGCGGGCGGGATCGGTGACGGCCTTCAGGAGTTCGACGGCCAGGTCCGGCGCGAGCGTTCCGCGCGGCACGCACCAGCAGGTGCCCTTGCAGAAGACCGTCCGCAGGCGCTCCGCCGTTCCCCGCGGGACCGGCGCGACGGCCAGGCGGCCGAGCGCCTCGCGCGGCAGCCGCGCCAACCCGCCCGGAAACGCGAAGCAGTACGCCGCGCGCCCGTGCGGGAAGGACGCCAGGCCCGCGCCGCGCGGATCGAGCCAGCCGAAGTGCCGGTGCAGGCCGCGCGCGAACTCGTACGCGGCCTTCCAAACCTTCGGCGCCGCCGCCAGGCTTTCGCTCACCGGGCCCAGCGGCGCGCCGTGGGTGCTCAGCAGGCTCGACAGGAAGCCCAGGCCCTGGTCCCAGCTCGTGCCGAGCAGGTCCACGCAGACCGGCCGGCCGCCGCAGAGCTTCGCCAGGAGCGGGAGCTGGCGCTCGAACTCATCCCACGTGTCCGGAACGTCCAGGTTCAGGCGGTCGAGCAAATCGCGGCGCGCGATCAGGGCGTACGGGCTCAGGTCCTCGGGCATGCCGAAAAGCTGGTCCTTGTACGATGCCAGCGCCAGCGCCCTGGGTTCGAACGCAGTGATCGCCCGGGCCGGGAACGCGCCGTCCAGCGGCGTCAGGTACCCGCCACGCGCAAGCGCCGGGAGCGCCCGGTAGGTCATCGGAAAGAGGCAGGTGCTCGTCCACGGTTGCCGGAACTCGCCGGCCATGCTCTTGAACTGCTGCGAGATCGCGCGGTGCTCGGCGCGCCATGCGTATTCCGGATGCGCCCGTCGCATCTCGTCCAGGATCGGCTGCATGCTCGGCAGGCTGTCCTGGTAGACATAAGCCACCATTGTTCGTGGCCCGTGGCGCTCGCGCATGCAGGCTTCCTGTTTCCAGAAACGGGTTCGTCCGGTAATCGCATACACGCAACTCGCCGAGACGGCGAGGCGGTCTTGCAAGACGGGCAGCGCATCCCCTTGTCCCCCGGCCTTCCAAGGCCCCCAAAAGAAGTTTCCAAGTCATCGCATAACCTAAATCACATTAAATAGATATATTTATTAACGGATGCGTTGACAATTGCCGGAAACGGGGTATTTATTAACATGATTGAGAATATATGGAGTGCGCATGCCCGAGCCCGCTCAAAACCTCGAGAGCAACCAGGCCTTCAAGCGCGCGGTCAACCGCGGGCTGATCCTGGAGGCCCTGCGCGACGGCGCGGCCTCAAAGCTGGGCCTGCATAAGCGCACCGGCATCCGCCTCACCACCGTCGGCGATCTCGTGGACGAGATGCTCGGCGCGCGCCTGCTGGTGGAAGCCGGCGCGCTGCCCCGCCCCGGCGGCGAGCGCGGGCGCCCCGAACAGCTCGTCGCGCTGAACCTCGACGGACCCTACGCCCTCGGCGTGTACCTCGACCGCGAACGCATCCGCACCGGGCGGGTTAATCTGGCCGGGCAGGTGACGGCGAGCCGTTCGTGCGAGGTCGCCGCGCCCGAGCGCAGCGCGCAGGTGGTCGCGCAGATCGGCGCGGAGATCAAGGCGCTGCTGGCCGAAGCGCCCGCGCAGGAAGCGTGCCTGGGCTTGGGGCTCTCGCTGCCGGGCATCCTGGATGCCGAGGCCGGCCGCGTGCTTTTAAGCGCCGCGTTCCCCGGCCTGGAAGATGGCGCGCCGCTGGCGCAGCGCGTCGCGGAAGCCACGGGGCTCTCGCGCGTCGTATTGGGCAACGTCGCCAACGGGCACCTGACCGCCGAACGGCTGTACGGCGCGATCCGCGGGCGGCGCGACGCGGTGCTGGCGATTCTCGAACCGGGGCAGATCGGCGCGGCGCTGCTCAGCGACGGGCGCGCCGTGCGCGGGCTCTTCGAAAGCAGCGCGGAACTGGGGCATTTCAAGATCGAATCCGACGGCCCGCCCTGCGCCTGCGGCGGCCGCGGCTGCCTGGAGACCTTCGTCTCGTGGAAGTACCTGCGCGGACGGCTGGCCGAACGCGGCCGTGCGGACCTGGCCGAGGCCGGCGCCGAGGCGTTCTGGACGTCGGACCAGCCCGTCTGCGCCGAACTTCGCGCCGAGGCCCTGCGCCGCATGGGCCGCGCGCTTGGCAGCTTGGTGAACCTCACGCGGCCTTCGGCGGTGGTGCTGAGCGGCGCGCTGGCGGCGCACGGCGCGACGGTGCGCGAACCCCTCGAGGAAGCGATCCGCCGCGAGACGCTCAAGCCGTTCGCCCAGGGCCTGCAGGTTCTGCCCGGCGCGCTGGGCGATTCGGCGGGCCTGGTCGGCGGCGCGGCCCTGATCCTGCAAAGCGTATTCACGATTCCCGAGGTGGCCTCGGTCTAGCCGGGCCTCTTTCAGAAAGGACGAACGATGAGCACGGAAACGGTCGCGGCGGAACCCCGGACGCACGCGAAGCCGAAGACGATGACCGGCCGCGAGCGCATGGCGCGGACGATGCGCCACCAGTTGCCCGACCGCGTCCCGGTGATGTGCCAGCTCTCCATCGGGCACTACATCCTCAACTGCGGCTATCCCGGCTACGAGGTCTGGCATTCGAGCGAGGCGCTGGCCGACTGCTTCGTGCAACTCGCGCGCAAGTACCGCTTCGACGGCATCCTGATCAACCTGCCCGGCCGCCCCGAGAACTGGCGCAAGAACGTCGAGCGCATCGTGGTGAGCGAGAAGGCCGACGGCGAGGACCTGGTCTACTGGAAGAACTACCCCGGCGTGACCAAGTGCCCGCACGACGACAACGCGCACCACTACGTCCCCCTCCCCGGCGAGAACCCGTCGCCCGACGACGTGGACGCCTTCGTGAAGGACAACGACCTGCGCGTCCGCCCCGAGATTGCCGACGTGGACGTGGACAAGGTCTTCTACGACGATCCGCACACCGAATGCGGGCTCAAGTATCCGTACTTCTTCGGGAACAACGCGTACGAGGCCGACTACAACAACCCGGACGCGTACTTTCCCGAGTACGAATGGCGCACCATCGACCTGGTCCGCAAGGCCGCGCCGGACCTGAGCGTGCACGGCGAGTTCTTCAGCCCCATGAGCCAGATCATGGAACTCTTCGGCTACGAGCGCGCGCTGATGGGCTTCATCGACGATCCCGACAAGATGAAGGCGATTCTCGAGCGCTTCGCCTGGGGCGCCGTGGAATACGCCAAGCGCCTGGTCCAGCACGACGTGGACGCGCTGCTGATGACCAGCGCTTTCGCGGGCGGCGGCTTCTTCTCGCGCGATCACTACGAAGAATTCGTGCTCCCCGCGGAACAGAAAGTCTGGAAGGGCATCCGCGAGGCCGGCATCGAACTGCCCGGCTACGTCCACACCTGCGGCGCGATCGGCGACCGGCTGGACCTGATGGTCGATACCGGCGTCAACGGCCTCGACACGCTCGACCCGCCCCCGCTGGGCAACACCGACCTCGAGGAAGCCAAGCAGAAGTTTGGCGAGAAGTTCTTCTTCAAGGGCAACATCGACAGCGTCTCGAACCTGCTGCAGGCGCGCGGCGGCCTGGAGGCCTGCGAGAACGACATCAAGTGGCGCCTGAAAGTCGGCAAGCCCAACGGCGGCTTCATTCTCTCGACGGCCTGCTCCGTCGCGCCGCACGTGAAGGCCGAGCGCCTCCAGCGGCTCGCGCAGTTGGCCGAAGAGTACGGTCGCTACGACGGCCAGGGCAAAGAACCCGGCGACGAAGCGAAGCCGCTCACCGTGAAAGGCGTGAACGCGTAGCGGAAGTTCACGTGTGCAGCGAAGGCTCGCAGCGCCGGCGGCGCAAATCGCCGGCGCTGCGCTGCTTTTGCAACCTGCGTTTTGAAATTACCTTATGGGCTGAACGCGCCCTGTTATCAGACTCAAAAACATGGTGCAGGGTTTTTCGCGAATAAACGATGATATTCGCACGATAATATAGTTAGGTATGTGTTACGACATGACGATTGCCATCGACGAGGACGTCTGCTTCGAGCGCTTTGTCGAGCGCCACGAGCGGACCCTCCGCAACTACGCCGAACGCTGCACAGGCGATTCGGAGAAGGCCCTCAAGGTCACCCTCGAGGCCCTGCAGGAACTCTTCAAGCGTCGCGAGAAGCTGAAGAACAAGGACCTGCTCATCGCCTGCTTCGCCATCATCCGCAAGCTGGCCAAGGTCGCGCCGCCCTTGCCGGACGTAGCGCGCTCGCCACGCGACGAATAACGCTCGTTCGTTTTCGCAGAAAAACTATGCCGCGCGTCAGCGCTTCGACTTGGCCGGAGCTTTCTTGGCCTTGGCGGGGGCTTTCTTGGTTTTCTTCGCGGCCTTGCGTTCTCGCTTGGCGGCCTCGGCGGCGGCCTTCGCGGCGATGTCGGCCGCGGCCATCATCACCTTCGCGCGTTCTTCCAGAATGCCGGCCTTGGTTGCCTTGGTCGAACGCGCCAGCCCTTCGAGCACCAGTTTCTCGCGCGCCTGGCGGCCCTCGTCCGAACGCGGGTTCGCGGCCAAGCCTTCCAGCACCAGCCGGCCGAACTCCCGGTCGCCGTGCATCCGTTCCGCGAAATGGTATCCGACGTAAAAAAGCACGCGCTTCTCGACCGCGTCATCCTTGAGGATCTGTTTGGCCAGCCCCTTGGGGTCGGCCTTGGGCCCGGCGAGCACTTCCTCGAGCAGGCGCAACTGGTTGTTGTTGGCGCGCGCGGGCCGGGCGAGTTCCAGCGGCACGAGCGACAGGCCGGCGAGCGCGAGTTCCAGCTTCTGCGCGTCGCCCCACCCCGCCACGCCGGCGATGGACTTGAGCAGACTCACCGCGCGCGCGGCGTCGCCTTCGGCGCGCAGGTCCGCGGCGGCCTCCCCCGCGGTCTCGGCCAGTACCCCGCTGCTGCTCGCGCGGAGCACGCCCAGGATCGCGCCGCGGCGTTCATCGGCTTCGCGCCGCGCATCGGGATCGGAAGAGGAGGCGCCTTCGGCCTTGCCGGTGGCGAGCGCGATGTACTCCTTGGAGAGCGCCTTCAGCGTCTTCTCGGGAATCTCGCCGGCGTTGGGCTGCAGCACGCGCGCCGAGAGGCGGCTCGCGGCGCCCGAGGTCATCTTGAGGAGGCGTTCGGCCACCAGCGGAGCTGCGCCGGGGGCCTTGGCCAGCGCGGAGGCCGCGTTCTCGCGCACGGACGGATCGGGGTCTTCCAGGCAGGCGGCGAGGTCCTGAAGGTTGCGCGAGGTCCCCTTGCTGGCCAGCGCGTTCATGGCGAATTCGCGCACCTGCGGGAACTGCGAGGCCGCGAGCTTCTGCAGCGCGGAACGGTGCTCGGCGCCCAGGTCCGCTCCGCGCAGCGCGATCAGCGCGGGCTCGACGGTCTGCGCGTAGTCGGTCTCTTCCAGGAACGGCAGCAGCTTGCCGGCCAGGCGCGCGCGGCGTTCGGGCTCCAGCTTCAGCTTCGCGACGGCCAGCAGCGCGCTGCGGCGCAGCCGCGCCTCCACCTTGGGCGAGGCGAACGCCATCAGCGCGCTCAGGGCTTCGGGATCGGCGAGTTCCCCCGCCAGTTCGGCCGCGGAGGTGAAGGCGGGCTCGTTTTCGGTAAAGGCCTTGGTCTCGAGCGCCTTCACGACGTGGCGCAGCAGGGCCTCGCGCCCGCGTTCGTCCAGGCCGGGCAGCGCACGGTGGATGCCTTCGCGCAGGGCGCGCGCGCCGGCCGCGTCGGCCTCGCGCAGTTCGCCCAGCAGCGCGGCAAAGCCCTGGGTCTCGCCCGTGCGCGCGATGGCCTCGGCCAGCTTCACGCGCAGGTCGTTGCCGGCTTTTTTCAGCAGCGCCGCGAGGGGCTTCAGCGCGTCGGCGCCCGCGTGCGCGACCGCGCGCAGGGCGTCCTCGCCCGAAGGCCCGCCGGCTTCGATCACCGGCATCAGCGCCTGCGCGGCCTCGGGCGAACCGATGCGCCCCAACGCTTCGACGATGAACGGGCGGCGGACGGAGTCGGCCTTTTCAAGCGCGGCGCGGAGTTCGCGCACGACGGCGGCGTCCTTGGGGGCCAGTTCGGCCAGCACCACGGCCGCGGCGCAGCCCAGGCGCGCGTCCCTGCTCGAAACGAAGCCCGTCAGGCGTTCCAGAATCTCGTCCAATGCGCGTCCGCTCCCTGTGCCCTGCGAGAAAGATTTCGCTGGTTATTTCGCGCGTATCATACGCCCTTCCACAAAACCTGCATGGGGTTTCCGCGGGGCGTTCAGGCTTTTTGCGGGGCGCCGGGGGCGGG
The DNA here is from genome assembly GCA_026184295.1 of Planctomycetota bacterium. Lineage (GTDB taxonomy): Bacteria > Planctomycetota > SZUA-567 > H5-PLA8 > H5-PLA8 > JACQFI01. The sequence continues at coordinate 40,374 of JAHCJK010000023.1, read as the reverse complement.
CTTTTTGGGGGCGAGTTCCACGTCGGTGACGGGCTGCTGGCGGTGGCTGTTGGCCGGATTGCTGATGATCCCGCCCGAGATCACCAGCTTGATCGCCTCTTCGACGCCGATGGGCAGTTCGCGGGTTTCGGAGCGCGGCAGCACGAGCGTGAAGCCCTGCGTCGGCAGCGGCGTGGTGGGGACGAAGACGGTGATGATGTCCGGCGGCGGGACGCCTCGCTTTTCGGCATCCTTGCGCAGCGGCCCGGCCATCGTCTCGGCCAGCGGTGCGTACGCGGTGCCGGTGACGAAGCCGATCACCCAGCTCCCTTCCATGGGAAACTGAACCAGCACGGCGCTCTGGAACCGGCTCGTGCCCTCGTCGCTGATAAAGGCCTCGCCGAGCTGCTTGATCGAGGAATAGAGCACGCCGATGATCGGCACGTGCGCGACGAAGTTTTCGAAGATGCCGAGGAAGAAGCGCCCCAAAAAGCTGCGCGTGATGATGCCCAGGATCAGCACCGAAAGCAGCAGGATGGTCAGGCCCAGCAGCGGCGGCAGCAGCAGCGAGTACTGGCTGCCTTTAAAGGCCTCGGTGATCGAGCCGATCAGGTCGGTATCTTTGGTGATGCCGAAGATGAAATTGAGGGGCGGGAGCATCTTGCCCCAGATCCAGACCAGCAAACCCACCGTGACGCCCAGCGGCAGGGCAATGAACATGCCCGCGACAAAGTTCGTGCGGAGAAAGTAGGTGATCCGCTGCGCAATCGAGAGTCGAATGCGTTTGGCCATGCGCCGTTCCCTGTACCCCTGCCTCCCGGATTCGGGCGATTATACTATCAGATCGAAGGGGACTTTCTTTTCCCAACTCCCCCTATTTTCAAGAATTTATGGGCCGCAAACGGTTTGCTAACCGCCGAGGTACGCCTTGCGCACGGCGGGGTCCCCGGACAGGTCGGAGGCCGGGCCGTGCTTGACGATGCGCCCTGTTTCAAGGACGTAGCCGCGGTCGGCGACTTCAAGCGCCTGGCGGGCATTTTGTTCGACCAGCAGAATGGTGACGCCGCGGCCCTTCAGTTCCTTCAGCACCGCAAAGATCTGATCCACAAGTTTCGGGGCCAGCCCGAGGCTCGGTTCGTCCAGCATCAGGACCTTCGGGCGCGACATCAGCGCGCGCGCGATGGCCAGCATCTGCTGCTCGCCGCCGGAGAGCGTCCCGGCGAGCTGGCGCGCGCGTTCCTTCAGGATCGGAAAGGTCGCGTGCCAGCGGGCGACGTCGTCCTTCACGCCCTGGGCGTCGTGGCGGACGTACGCGCCGAGGTCCAGGTTCTCGTCCACGGTCAGGTTCGGGAAGATGCGCCGGCCTTCGGGGCAGAGCGCCAGGCCGTCGCGCAGGATCAGGTGCGAGGAACGCCCCTGAATCTCCGCGCCGTTGAATCGCACCTTGCCCGACTTCGGCGCCAGGATGCCGGCGATGGTCTTGAGCGTGGTGCTCTTCCCCGCCCCGTTGGCGCCGATGAGCGTGACGAGTTCGCCCTCGCGGACGTCCAGGCTGACGCCGCGCAGCGCCTGGATGCCCCCGTAAAAGACGTCGAGTTGTTCGGCGGCGAGGATCGGCGCGGCGCTCACGCTTCCGCCCCCTGGCCGAGGTAGGCCTCGATGACGCGCGGATCGCGGCGCACGTCTTCCGGCGTGCCTTCGGCGATGGTGACGCCGTGGTCCAGCACCAGCAGGCGCGAGACCAGGCCCATCACGAACGGCATGTCGTGCTCGATCAGCAGAATCGTGAGGTTGAACTTCTCGCGAATCCGGCGGATCAGCGCCTGCAAATCCGCGGATTCGCTCTCGTTCGTCCCCGCGGCGGGCTCGTCGAGCAGCAGGACCTTGGGGCTCATCGCCAGCGCCCGCGCGATCTCCAGGCGCCGCTGCTGCCCGTAGGCCAGCCCGGCCGAGCGCGCGTCCTTCAGGTCCGCGATGCCCATCAGTTCCAGCAGCGCCAGGGCCTCGCGCTCGATTTCCTTCTCTTCCTGGCAGCAGCGCGGCAGGCGGCAGATGGCCCCAAAGATCGACTGGCGTTTGACCGGCTGGAAGCCGACCTTCACGTTTTCGAGAACGGTCATTTCCTTGAAGAGGCGGATGTTCTGGAAGGTGCGCGCGATGCCGAGGCCGGCGATGCGGTCGGGCGTCAGCCAGCAGGTGTCGGCGCCGCGCAGCGTGATCGCGCCGTGGTCGGCCTTGTAGACGCCGGTGAGCAGGTTGAAGACGGTGGTCTTGCCCGCGCCGTTCGGCCCGATCAGCCCGACGATCTCGCCGCTTTGCAGTTCCACCGAAAAGGCGTCCACGGCCGTGAGCCCACCGAAGCGCTTGGTGACGTTCTGCGCGCGCAGGATCGGCTGGTGCAGGACCGTCGATTCGCTCACGTCACGCCTCCCTTGCCGGGCGCGGACTCGGCGCGCTTGCGCATCCAGCCGAAGGTGACCTCGCGGCTGCCCATGATCCCCTGCGGACGCAACAGGATCATCCCGATCAGCAGCAGCGAGAAGATGACCTGCCAGAGTTCCTTGGGCGAACGGTACACCAGGCCGCGGCCGGGTTCGAAGAAGACCGGCACGCGCACGCTGTCGGGCGAAAAGCTGAGCAGCACAGGGATGAAGTAGATGATGATCGTCGCGATCACCGTTCCGCTGAAGCTGCCCATCCCGCCCATCACCACGATGACGACGAAGATCACGCCCTGCATCAGCGCGAACTGTTCGGGCACCACGTAGCGCAGGTAATGCGCGTAGACCGCGCCGGAAAGCCCCGCCATCCCCGCGCCGAGCACGAAGACGAGCACCTTGTAGCGGGTCAGGTTCACGCCCAGCAGTTCCGCGGCGGTCTCGTCTTCGCGGATGGCCATGATCGCGCGCCCGTGAGCCGAACGCATCAGGTTGCGCATGCAGACGAAGATCAGCAGCGACAGGCCCCAGGAGAGCGCGATGTAGAAGATCAGTTCCAGGTGGCGCGCGTCGTCGCGTTCCATCTTCAGCGTGTCGAGAAAGAACGCGCGGACCACGTTCGGGACGCTCAGGCCCCGCGACTGCCCCATGGTCTCGCTGTTGATCGCGAAGATGCGGAAGATTTCGCCGAAGCCCAGCGTCGCGATGGCCAGGTAATCGCCGCGCATGCGCAGGCACGGCACGCCCACCAGCAGCCCGAAAAGCGCCGCCGTGAGCATCGCCAGCGGGAAGCTGAGCAGAAAGAGCCCGATGCCCGGCGCGCCCCAGCCCATCTTTTCGGGCAGCACCGCCACCAGCATGGCCGCCGTGTACGCGCCGACGCCGAAAAAGCCCTGGTGCCCGAGCGAGAAGAGCCCCGTGCTGCCGTTGATCAGGTTCAGCGAGAGCGCCAGCGAGACCCAGATGCCGACCAGCAGCAGGTGTTCGCCCCAAAACTGGAAGTGGTCCCAGAACATGGCGGGGCTACACCTTTTCGCCTTCGAACCGGCCCAGCAGTCCGCTGGGTTTGACCAGGAGCACCAGGATCAGGATGCCGAACGAGAGCGCGTCGCGCAGGCCCGACGAGACGTAGGCTTCGACCATCTTTTCGCTTACGCCCAGCAGCAGCGCGCCGAGCAGCGCCCCGGGGATGCTCCCGATCCCGCCCAGCACCGCGGCGACGAAGGCCTTCAGCCCCGGCATCAGGCCCATGAGCGGATCGATGCGCTCGAAGGTCATGCCGCCGGCCAGCACGCCGCAGATCCCGGCCACGAACGCGCCGATAAAGAACGTCCCCGAGACGATCAGGTCCACGTTGATGCCCATCAGCCGCGCGGCCTCGAAATCCACCGAGACGGCGCGCATCGCCCGGCCGAAGCGCGTGCGCATCACCAGGACGTACAGCGCGGCGCTGACCAGCAGCAGCGCGAGAAAGATCAGCAGGTGCCGGTTCGAGACCGTCACGCGCGGGTAGGCGTGGACCGCCGCCGGCAGGGTGCTCGAGGCCGCCAGGTCGCGCGCCGTCGCCAGTTGCGCGCCGTCGATGGCTTCGCCCCCGTTGGCGATGGTGATCACGCGCTGCTGGTCGCGCCCGTCCTCGGCTTTGACGTAGTAGGTCAGGCGCAGGTCGCGTTCGGCCACCTGGCCTTCCTTCAGGCTCTCCAGCGGCACCTCGCTGCGCGGATAGCGCGTCTCCGCGATGGTGGGCGGGAACTTGCGGAAGTCCGCGCCGACGGCCTGCTGCCCCATGTTCTGGAAGAAGAGCGAGACGCCCAGCGCCGAAAGCAGCGCGACGATGCGCCCGGCGTTGCGCAGCGGGCGGTAGCAGAGCCGTTCGACGAGCACGGCCAGGAGGCCCGTGGCCACGCCCGCGGCCAGCAGCGCGGCCAGCAGCGCCAGGTATCCCGGTTCCCCGCCCTGCGGCGGCACGGCAAAGATGCCCGTGAGCACGAAGTAGCCCACGAAGGCGCCGAACATGTAGAATTCGCCGTGGGCGAAGTTGATCAGTTTGATGATGCCGTAGACCATCGTGTAGCCGACGGCGATCAGGGCGTAGATGGCGCCCAACGTGATGCCGTTGAGCAGGAAGTTGGCAAAGTCCGTCACGTTTCCCAGCCTGCCCTGGCGACGGGCGCGCGGCTCCCGGCCCGCGCCCCGCGGCGGATTACTGGCGCTTCATGAAGACGTGGTCGGTCTCGCCCGTCTCGAGCAGCACGGCGGGCTTGGTGACTTCGTGGTCGGCGCCCATCGTCACCGCGCCGCAGACGGTCTCGATGTCCTTCACCGTCTTCAGCGCGTCCTTGATCGCTTCGGGGTCGGCCTTGCCCGCGCGCTTGGCGGCGTCGGCCACGACCAGAATCACGTCGTACCCCAGCGCGGCCATGGCGCCGGGCTTCTTGCCATACTTCTTCTCGTAGGCCTCGACGAATTCCTTCACCTTCGCGTTCGTGTCGCCCTTGTCGAAGTGGTTGCAGAACGGGTTGCCCTTGATCGAGGGCCCGCCGAGCTTGTACAGTTCCTCGTCGTCCCAGCCGTCGCCGCCCAGGAACTTCTTCTGAAAGCCCGCGGCGCGCGCCTGCTTGATGATCGGCCCCACGTTGGGGAAGTAACCCGGCAGCCAGACGCAGTCGGGGTTGGCCGTGCGCAGCTTGGTGACGAGCGTCTGGAAATCGTTGTCCTTGCTCTGGTAGGCTTCCTCGGCGATCACCTTGCCGCCGCCGGCCTCGAATTCCTTCTTGAAGCTGGCCACCAGCCCTTCGGAATACGCGTTGCCCTTGTCCACCACCGCCACGCAGGTCTTGGCCTGGAGGTCCTTGAGCGCGTACCTGGCCATGAACTGGCCCTGGAAGTCGTCGTCGAAGCAGATGCGGAAAACGTACTCGCCGCCCTTGCGCGTGATGTCCACGTTCGTCGAGGCGTGCGTGACCATGGGGACGCGTTCGTCCTTGGCGACGTCGATCGCGGCCAGCGACCGGTTCGACCCGACGCTCCCCACGACCACCTGCGCCTTGCTCTGCTGGATCAGCTTGCGGATCGCGGCCTTGCTCGCGTCGGCCTGCGAGAGATTGTCCTCGTAGATGCATTCGATCTTGAAGGGGCTCTTGGGATCGGCGTTGATCGCTTCGACCGCCAGGTCGATGCCCTTCTTGCTGTCCTGCCCCCACGGCGCTACGTCGCCGGTCAGTTCCAGGTTGCAGCCGATGGTGAGGGTGAACTTCCCGCCCGCGGGCGCTTCGCCCGTCTTGGTCTCGGTCTTGCCCGCGCCGGACTTCTCGGCCGGCTTGCCGCCGCCGCAGCCCGAAAGCACCGCCAGTCCGGCCAGGGATAGCGCGAAAAGAAGGTGGGTACCCAGCGACCGTTGCGTCATGGGATGACTCCTTGCCTAAGCGCGTTTTTGGTGCGCCGATTCTGCCGAAGGCTACGCCCATCCGCAAGGCCGAAAACGGTTTGTACGGACAACTTTCAGGCGCGCCCGCCCGTTATTGAGCAGCCCGCTCATACCGCGCACACACGCGTCTATTTCTTGCGCTTCCCGATCTGTTCCAGATAGTAGCGCAGCTCCTCGCGCGAGCGCACGGGGATCACTTCGCAGTTCTCGCCCAGCAGCACCACGTCGCCGCCGGCCTTCAGTTGCTCGAGCAGGTCGGCCTCGGCGCGCAGAGCCTTCGCGACCTCGGGCACCGGGCCGGCGCCGTCGGGGCCTTCGGCCAGCGTGCGCGCCCTGGCCACGTCCACCCCGGCCTTTTCGAGCGCGCGGTCCCAGCCGAACTGGCTCGCGCGGCGTTTGCCGCGTTCCAGCAGGTACGCGTCGAGCTTTTCAGGTGCCAGCATCCGCACGGCCTGCGCGAGCGCCGCGTCTTCGATCTCGGCCAGCCCGCCGCGCGCGGCCAGTTCCCGCGTCACCTGGCCGTCGGGCGAGCGGCGTTCGTTCCAGAACAGCGCGTCGTGAAGGACGACGTCCGGGGCCTGGCGCCACGCCTTTGCTTCCACGGCGATCTCGACGGCCCACGTGCCCGGCTGCGAAGACCGCGCGGCGAAGAGGTCCACGCGCCCCGGGATGCGCGGGCGGCCGGCGATGCGGTGCGCGCCCTGGACCTCGCTCTTTAAGAGCAGCCAGCCCGCGCGTTCTTCGACGCTGCCCTCGAAGTTTTCCTTGTACTCCCATTCGGACTTGGCCGCGGGGTCGATCAGGTACGCGGGGTAGCGGTCCGGCTTCACCTTCTCGGCCAGCGCGCGCCCTTCGTCCGAGGCCGGATCGAGAACGCGCCACGCCATGCCCGGCAGCCGTGCCAGCAGGATTTCGAGGATGCGTTCGTGGTTGCTGTAGATCGTTTCGGGCTCGAGCAGCACCGTCACCGGCACGGGCACGGCCTTTTGCGCGTAGTCGCAGGCCGCCTGGGGCGTCCCGGCCTCGCGGCATTTGCCCACGAAGCCGCGCTTGCGGCATTCGGCATCGGCGAAGCACGCGGGCACCGTGGCGCAGACGGCCGGCTTGGGGGCGTCCAGCATCCCGCAGAGCGCGCGCAGCACGCGCAGGCGTTCCAGTTCGCCTTCGTAGATCTTGTTCGAGAAGACCAGCGTCGGCGTGCCCTGCACGCGGCGCTGCAGTGAAAGCTGGTAATCGCGTTCGAAAAGTTCCTGGTCGCGGCCGGCGTCCAGCGCGCCCGCGATGCGGCCTTTGACGATGCCGAGTTCCTTCGCGCCGTCTTCCCACGGGGCCTCGGGGTGTTGCTCGCGCCACTGCACCCAGGGAAAGAAGAGCTTCGGGTCGTAATCCGCGACGATGGCCTGGATGCGGGCCTCTTCGAGTTCCCGGGGCCCGTGCATGGCCGAGAAGCCGCCGCCGGGGTTCTTTTCGACGAGAAAGCGCGGGACGATGCGCACGCGGTCGCCCAGTTCCTCCGCGATCTTCGCCAGGTCGGGCTCGAACTTCGCGCAATAGGGGCACTCCGGCAGCGTCCAGAACTCGATCTCGACGACCTGCTTGCCCTTCTTGCGCAGGCGGTCCAGGTGCGGCGCGAGCAACGCGTCGATCTCAGCGTCGGGAGCGATCTCCGGCGTCAGCGGCACCTGGGTGACGCGCACGTCCCAGCGCACGCCGCCTTCGGCCTGCGCGTCCTTGCGCTGAAAGACTTCCGCGATGCCCAGGCGCTGGACCTGGTAATCGAAGTTCGCGACGACCGTGCCGCCGACGGTCCAGGAGATGCGCGTGGAGGTCTTGCGGCCCGCGGAGATGACCAGATCGGCGGCCTGCTTTTGAGCGACGGCATCGTTAAGGGCCTCTTCGCCGATCCGCGCCAGGCCCACCTTGAACGCAGGGCTCATGGCCTTTCCATCGTTGCCGGGCAACGCCACGGCCATCACGCGCGCAAGTCCCGAGGCCTTCTCGGCGGCCGCATCCAGATCGATTTCGTTTAGGATGATGTCGCGCTCGCCTGGGAAATACTGTGGGGGCAATGGCAGGCTTTTGCCGGCGGCGTCGAACATCGCGTCGTACTTCATCAAGGCCATGGCCTTGGCCATCAGGTCGGTGCGCAGGCGGTCGCGTTCGGGGTTGCCGTCGCTGTCGTCGTCGTAGATGCCGCCCGCGGCCCAGCCTCCGGCATCGACGAGCACTACGGGGCCGCGCGAACGGTACTGCTTAATCAGGGCCGCTCGGCGCGCCACGCCGCCCAACGGCTGGAGCGGGCAGTCGCAGGGCAGCAGCGCGCCGTGGGCTTCTGCGGTAAAGATAACGGTGAATACGGGCTTCTCATCTTCGGCCCCGCGTATGGGCGCGCCGAAGGCACACGCCACGGCCAGGAGCATGGCCGCCCGCGCCACAGGAGCCTTCCCGTGCGCCCTCACGGTTCGTCTTTCTCGTGCTTCTTGGGAGCGGCGTTGCCGGCGCGGCGCTTCAGTTCGGCCAGGACCTTCTCGATGGCCTTGTCGTAGGCGAGGCTGGTCTTGGTCGCGCCGCTGATCGTGTCGAGCGTCTCGACCTTCTTGTCGGGATCGCGCCCTTTGAACTGGCCCAGAAACTTCGCGGCGCGTTCTTCGTCCACCGCCACGCCGTAGATCTCGAGTTCGTGCACCGCGCGCACATCCTTGACCTTCAGCGAGGCGTTCGCCGCGAGCAGAAACTGGGCGTCGGCGCAGATCGGGCACCAGATCACGTGGTAAGCGTCCACGATGTACCCCGCGAACTTGCCGTCGGCTTCGACGCGGTGATAGAGGTTGCCGTCGGCGTCGTCCTCTTTGGTGAGCGTGGCCTTTTCGCCGAAGATTTCCTTCGCGTAGGCTTCCGCGTCGGTCTTGCGGCGTTCCTTCAGGTCGTTCTGCATCAGCATGCGTTCGAGCACGCGCGGCATGTAGCGTTCGATGTCCTTGCGGCGGCCGCCCTTGTCGATGAGCGCGAAGTGCCCGATCACGGCCGTCACGTCGCCGCGGTCGCCGGGGGCGATGCCCAGGTCTTTCTCGGCCTGCGCCAGGCGCGTGAAGCCTTCCTTCGTGTCGTAGCGGACCTTTTCGAAATGGATGATCTTGCGGTAGGGCTCGACGGCCTCTTCCACGGCCTTTTCGACCTCGGGCCAGCGCTCGTCGTCCTTCGAATAATAGACGGTCACCTTCAGGCGGTCGTCCTTGGGCGCGGGCTTTTCTTCGGCGGACGCATGCGCGTGCAGCGCGCAGAGCCACGCGGCCAGCGCCAGGGCGGCGCGCGCGGCCGTCATACCGCCACGCCCAGCGCGCGCAGGATGCCGCGGGCCTTGGCTTCGTCGCGGCGAATCTGGTCCGCGAGCGCCTGGACGTCGGGGAAGCGGCGTTCGTCGCGCAGCTTCTCGACGAAGTGGACTTCCATCTTCTGCCCGTAGATGTCGCGGTCGAAATCGAAGATGTGCGTCTCGATCAGCAGGTCGGGCTTCGCGCCCGGCGTCGCGTCCTTGCTCACCGTCGGGCGGTACCCCACGTTCGAGACCGAGCCGAAGCGTTCGCCGTCCAGTTCGGCCAGGGTGGCGTAAACGCCGAACGGCGGGCGGATCTCGCGGCCCAGGTCCACGTTCGCGGTGCGGTAGCCGAGGCGCCGGCCGCGCGCTTCCCCGTGGATCACGGTCCCGTAGACGCTCACGCGCCGGCCCAGCATCGCTTCGGCGTCGCGCAGCCTCCCTTCCCAGATCGCTTCGCGGATCAGGGTGCTCGAGATCGGTTCGCCGTTGGGCGTCAGGACGGGCTTCAGGCAGCGCACGTCGAATCCCAGGCTCCGGGCCATCGGTGGCAGTTCGGGCGAATCGCTGCCCATGCGGTCGCAACCGAAGCGGCTGTCGAAGCCAAGCATCAGGCCCTTGATCCCCAGCCTCCCGACGAAGAACTCGGCGGCGAATTCGGCGGCTTTCATGCGGCTGAGTTCAGGGGTGAAGTCGAGCACCCACGCGAACTGGACGCCCATGCGCTCGAAGAGCTTCAAGCGGTGTTCGACCGAGGTGAGCAGGTCGGGCGCGCGCCCGTCCAGAATCTGCCGCGGGTGCTGGCCGAAGGTGAGGACCCCCGCGGGCGCGCCGCTTGCTCCGGCCCATTCGACGAGATGCTTGAGCACGGCCTGGTGCCCGGAGTGGACGCCGTCGAAGGTGCCGATGGTGACGACCGCGCCGCGAACGGGAGGCACGTGTGCTTGGCCGAGGAAGATGTCCATCGCCTGCGGTCCTCGCGAGGGTGGCTGACATCAGCATATGCGCAATAGGCGCTCAGACAAGGAGTTCTGTGAGAGCATCCGGGGAAATCGGCGGAGGCTCACATTTCCATAACGCGGCGGTTTGCGCTTTGTGCACCATGAGGGGTATACTCCGGACAGAGGCTTTGGCCACAATTTCAGAACCGTGGGGAACCGGGCTCGCCATCGGGGCGAACGCCGGTCGGTTCTCAGGGCACGCAACGAGATCGGAGTCGATCATGGTCCGCTTTGGGCACTGCCCGCGCTGCGGCAATTCGGTGCCACTTTCCGTCGAACACCCGGAACGCCCGGTCGAATGCCATTACTGCGGCGAGATGGTCCGCGTCAACCCGCTCGAGGAGTACCACGTCCCCGACGAGATCGAACTCGAGACCGACGGGAAGGCCTCGGGCGGCAACCCCTGGCGGGACGTGGGCCGCCCCAAGCCGGCCTCGGGCTCCTTCAATTTCTCCGAACTGGTCCCGCCCGAGATGGCCGTCGTGCCCGCCGCTCCGCCCACGCAGCCCAAGGACCCCGACAAGGCGCTGACCACGTTCGCGCTGGGCATGTTCCGCGTACGCGGCTGGCCCGTGCGCGAACTGGACGGCTACAAGGCGTTTGAAGTCAAAGCCGGCTTCCGCAACCCCGAGACCGGGCAGCAGGACGTCTGCGAGGTCACCGTCTCCGCGCGCGCCGGAACGCTTACGCTCGAAACCCACCTGGCCGCGCTGCCGCACCCTTCCCTGTGGGGCCCCGTCCGCGAGACCCTGAACCTGCTGAACGCGTACTCGGGCGGTTCGGTCTTTCTGCTGCGCGAAAGCGGCGTGGTCGTGCGCATCAAGATGATCCCGCGCCCGGCCGAACAGGGCGCCTTCTCGGCCCACGGCATCCTGCTGGCCATGCGCCAGCTCAACCACGACCGCCGCCTGGCCAACGCGGTGATGGTGGATGTCCTCCAGAGCGGCCTGACCGACCGCGCGTACATCGAACGGCGCTTCGCCGCGCCCTGCGCCGAAGGGCCGAGCGCGGTCCTCTCCGGCGACCAGCTCCAGGACCTGGCTTCGCTGGCGGGCTTCTACACCTTCCAGTACGGCGACGCCGTGGCGCTCAGCCGGCACGCCTGCGAACCCGAGCAGTGCCGCGTGCGCATGCTGGCCCAGGACGGGCTGATGCGCGGCTGGGCGGTGCTCGACGACAACCTGACCCGCGTGCCCACGCAGGCCTGGACCTTCGTGAAGCACGTGATCAAGAACGCGCGCGAGAGCGGCGCGATGCCCAGCCGCACGATGGTGGGCCGGCTGCTCGAACGCCTGAACGTGCTCAACGATTCGGCGGGGCTGCTGCGCTTCGTCTACAGCGACGGCTGCGTGCTGGCGATGGCGGTGTACCGGCCCGTCGAAGCCGACATGACGCCCGAGGAGTTCCGCTTCCTGGCCGACGCGCTGCTGCGCTGCGCGCGCGACGATTCGGACGAACGCCGCGAGATCCGCCGGGCCGTCTGACGCGCTATTTATGCGCGGTATTTACACGTCAATTCGACCGAGCGCGCCGCCTTTTCCTAAGGGAAAAGCGCAGGTGCATTCTTTTTATATAGATACAATCCTGAATTATTTGCGCGACCTTCGCGCGATGGGATATAGTTTACGCGGAGGCCATACTCCATTTTCCTTGGGGGCGGGCGGATCGCGCGGACGGGCCGTGTTGGTAGCACGGTTTTCTGGGGACGTCGGCGCCATCCCGGACGTTCGGGAGCCTGCCATGATCAGTTCAGGCCACGCGGCGTGCCCGTATTGCGGGATCGATTTCAACATTCCCTTCGGCGAGACCGCCGACACGCTGAATTGCCCCGCCTGCGGGCGGACCGTCAGCATCCTGGCGCATAAATCCGGGCGCTTGAAAGCCGTGCCGGCGGAGGCGTCCGAACGCCCGCCCTCGGGCCGCTTTCAGCACGGCCGCTCGATGAACGACGCCAAGGGCTCCGGGCGCCTGCCCGCGCAGCCGGGCTCGGGGTTCTACAACCGGCCCTCGGCCTTCGTGCGACCGCCGTCGGGCGCCTACGCCGCGCAGCCGCAGGCTCCGGCGCAGTCGCACCTGCGCCCCAAGACCACCCCGATGCCCCTGCGCAAGCCGCACGGCAAGGACGAACTGCTGCTCGCCGAGGCCCGCGCGCTCTTCGAACGCTGGGGCTGGCACTGCCAGGACTGGGAAGGACGCAAGGCCTTCGCCGGGCTGGCGGTGCTCGGGCACGACCCGCGCCAGCGCCACGAATCGATCAACGTGACCGTCTTCGCCGCGAACGGGATTCTGGGCTTCGAGACCGTCGTCTGCCCCCTCCCCGCTCCGCCGTGGATGCCGCTGCGCGAGATGCTCAACCGCATGAACACGCGCTCGGGCGGCTCGATCTTCCTGATCCGCGAATGCGGGATCGTGGCGCGCGGCAAGCTCTTTCAGCAGAAGCCGCCGTTCGACGTGCTCGTGCCCGAACAGGTGCTGCGCCTGGTCCGCCAACTGAACCTGGACCGAAGGGAAGCCCTGGAATTCCTCGACGAAGAGAGCCTGGCCGACGAGGCCGGGACGCAGCAGCGTTTGAACGAGCACCGCCCGCCGCTGGCCTCGGCGCACAACCTGCTTTCGATGCGCCACCTGCTCGACCTGGCCGAGAAGTGCGATTACTTCGGCATCGCCAAGAGCGGGCTGTTGTACCTGAGCCGCGAGGAGTGCGAATTGCGCGAGTGCAGGGTCTGGCTGGGCCTCTCGGGCGGCGTGCTGCGGGGCTGGGCGATTCCCGGCGTGGACATGGAGATGCAGCACCCCGGCGAGCGCTGGAGTTTCTTCCGCAAGATGGCCGGGCTTTTCCGGTCCGCGCCCGTACACCTTTCGCGTGCACAGGTGGACCACCTTTTGGAGCGGCTGAACGCAGCGAACGAATTGCCGCGGATGTTGAGCTACGTATGGAACGGCGAACGCGTCCTGGCGTGCACGGTTTTTCCGAATGCGGATCGCAGCACGGACCCCCATGAGTTCCGTCAGATCACGGAGAACCTCCTGGATTTTGCGGACGAAGGCCGCGTCGAAACGCCGCAGGTCCGCCAGGCCGTGTGAATGCACGGATGCAATGCGTATGAGCGCCGGATGCCCGCGGGAATGCGCTGGTGCTTTTATTTCCGGGCGAATGACGCCAACAAAATTGCACCCTGTGTCTTTCTTGTGGTAGAGTGCCCAAGCCAGCCGTGCATCGGGGTTGCGAACGCTTTTATGACCGTGGGGCAACACGGTTGAAAGCCGCCGCGCGGTCCCGGTGAAACCGGAGCGATCGCTCATGCCCAATCTCATCCAGGCCGCCTGTCCCAAATGCGGGAACGTCTTTCAGGTCGAAGCGAGCGGGCAGAAGACCGCGGCCTGCACCGGCTGCGGCGAAAACGTGCGCATCGTCGCGCATAGTTCGGCGCGCATGGCCGCGATCCGCCCCGAAGACGCGATGGACCTCGCCTCCCCGATCGCCTCCGGCGCCTACCAGGGCGTGCGCCCCGAACACGCGCCCAAGCCCGAAATCGATTCCGAAGCCGATTACCAGGAATGGCTCGAACAGAAGATGCTCGCGCAGGCCCGGACCGCCCTGGCCACGAAGAACGCCGCCTGCACCGACTGGGACGGGCGCAAGGCCTTCAGCGCGCTCATCGAACTCCAGCACCCGAAGACGCTCAAACAGGAAGCCGTGAACTTTACCATCGCGGCCATGGACGGGATGCTCTACATCGAGACCATCGCCGCGCCGCTCCCCAAGCCGCCCCTGACCGTGTTGCGCGACGCCGTGAACCGCCTGAACACCTGCGCCGGCGGCACCGCGTTCCTGCTGCGCACCTGCGGCGTGGTCGCGCGCTACCGCCTGGTCCCGCGCATGTGCATCGAGACCGGCGTGAACGGCGACTCCGTGCTGCGCGCCGTGCGCCAGATCAACTTCGACCGCATCCAGGCCGGCGCCTTCTTCCAGGAAGAATGGCTGCGCTCGGGGCTTTCGAAAGCGAGCGCCATCGAGAAGGCCTTCGCCGCGCCGCTCGCGGCCAGCGTCTCGTCCGTCATCAGCCTCCAGCAACTGCGCGCGCTCGCCGAAGCCGGCGGCTACCATGCGCTGGTGAAGGGCGACCGGCTGTACATCGCCGCGGAGGCCTCCTCGGCGGACGCTTCGGTGTGGATGACGGTGAACGGCGGGGTCCTGCGCGGCTGGGCCGCGCCCGGCAGCCTGCACGAGTCGAGCCAGTCGTCCGAACGCTGGGGCGTGCTGAGCAAACTCATGGGCAACAAGCGCGCCGCCGCCGCCGTCTCGCGCTCGCAGCTCGACAAGCTGCTCGACCGCATCAACGAAATGAACGAGACCGCGGGACTGCTCAATTACGTCTGGGACGGCGAACGCGTGCTCGGCACGGCGATGTTCCCCCCCACGGAAAAGCGCCTGGAACTGGAAGAGTTCCAGGCCTTCGTCGAAATCCTCGTCAAGCGCGCCCGCGACGTGGCTGAAAAGGAACTCTCGGTCGCGTAAACGCATTCGCATCGCGAAGGGCTCGGCCGCCGCCGGGCGGAGCTTATCCCTACATCCTTCCTCGCTCCGACCGCGGCCGCCGGGCCCCCGCAGCCGACATCGCACGCTCCGCGACGCGCCTCCGATGCGCCTCCCTTCTCTGTATGTTCCGCTTGGACGCGGTTCGCACGCAAAATGGCCATGCCATGCTGGAGTTTGAGGGTTCGCGCGTCTATTCTAGGCAACGCGGCACCTTCGCCGCTGGGAGCCCGGCCTTTGGCATGAGCGCGGCGCAGACGCAACCCGGCCACGATACGGAATTCAGTTCGCGGCGCATCTTTCTTCCGCCGCCGCCGGCTCCGTTGCGCGCCGAAATCTTTCGCGACCTGCTGAACAAGCTCGGCCTGCGCCGCGAAGCCAACCGCCTGGCGCTCAAGCATGCGCCCGGCGCGGACGGCATGAGCATCCTCCACGCCGGCTGCGGCGACGGCGCCCTGACGATGGAACTGAAGCGCCGCTGGCCGAAGGCCGAGATCGAAGGCGTCGATCCCGAAGTGGACGCGCTGAAGAACGCCGGCGAACGGACCGAAGAAGCCGGCCTGCGCATCCTTTTCCAAAAAGGCTATCTGCAGGACCTGCCGTCCGCGGCCGAACGCCACGACGCCGTGGTCTGCGTGCTGGGGTTATACCGGCTGCGCGGCGAAGACCGCAGCGACGCCTTTACCGAATGTGCGCGAGTGCTCAGCCCCGGCGGGCGCCTGCTGCTCGTGGATTTCGCGAAGCCCTGCGGCGGGCTGAAGGGCTGGTTCGTGCGCCGCCTGGCACACCACGAGAAAGGCATCGCCGACCAGCAGGAGACCGGCCTCGCGGAACTCTGCAAGCTCGGCGGCTTCCACGAAATCGCCGTCGTGGGCGAAGGCGCCTTCGGCCTGCAAGCCGTGACCTGTCGCAAAGAAGGCTGAAGCCCGCGCGTTCCGCGCGACAAGAACGTTTACGAACCAAAAAACGAACGCAGCGCCCGCTTGAGCCCGCGCAGCGACAAGCCGGTCTTCGACCGCGGGCGGCCGGAGCGGTGGTATAGGACGGGATCGTACAACGGCGCGGTCGCTTCCCCTGCGCTTGCGGAATCGCCGTGCGGATTCGGTTCCGCCAGCCCGCCGAACGTCGATGCGAATTGACTGGCATAAAAGGACTTGGGATCCTGCTCGAAGGCCTGCATGTACTTCGCGTAGCCGACCTTTTTTCCGTAAAGCACCGGGGTTAATTGATCCAGAAACCGGCCGGCCATTTCCTCCGTGAAGAACCGGCCGCGAAATTTCTTGATGAGTTCCGCGGCGCAGTCGTTCAAGCCGAACAGTTCGTACAGCGCGGCCAACTTCACCACCTTGGCCTCCGCAGGCTCGTGCTTCCACATCTTTTCGTAATCCGGCCCGCCCAGGTCGCGGAAATACACGGCCTCGCCCCAAAAGACCTGGCCCTGGACCGTCTGCGCCGGGATGTCGTGACAGAACTGCGCTGGAAGATCGGCGCGGCTGTACCGGAAGATCTCGAGGTCGAACAGGGTATAGCCCATCGAACGCAGAAAGGTGTCGATGTTCGCGAACAGGTTGGCCTTTTCGTGCGGCATCCCGTGCAGTTGGGCCTCGACAGAGAGCCCTAGGACATCGCCCTGCCGTAGGATTTTCTCCGCGCCCAGCAGCACGGGAAAGTCGTGGCCGTCGGTGTCCACTTTGATGAAGTCGATCTTCGCGGGGTTTTGCTGGGCAAAGAACTCGTCCAACGTCACGCGCCGCTCGGAAACCACTACCTCCTGGTTGGCGTTGAATTCCTTCTTGATGTAATCGACGTTCATGCGCTTGAGCGCGTGGCGGTCGCTGGAACGGCTTTCCAGGTGGGTATGTTTGACGCGAATGCGCTCTTCTTCGGAACGGTACGTAGGCAAGACCACATCGGCCGGGCAGGTCACCACCCCATCGACGTAGCGGATGCGTTCGTTCTTGTTTTCCTTGTTCAGCCGCGCGACCTCGTTGACGAGCACATCGAAGCCGACGGCATGCAGCGCGTCGCCGAACGCGTTCCAGAACGGCTCCACGCCGCCGCTTGCGCCCACATCGACGAGAAAAAATCCGGAGTCCTTCAAGGCGGGCAGCTTGAGCAGTTCCGGAATCAACCGGGGCACGTGCTGTACGCGCGGCGTGGACATATATGGTTCCGATCACCCCGACGGGCAGGACCGTCCGCCCATCCACAGGGTTTCATATAGTGTAGTTTCGCACCCCACGCAACGCGGTTCGACCGCGGGCCGGGCCGCGCGCGGGACTGGCCACAAACTTTCAGATGCGCTTGCAGATCGGGGACCTTCAATTACCATGCGCGCGTTCGAAAAAGGCCTCGCAAGGCGGCCGGCCGTTCCCAATGCAGGAAGATGGGACGGCAGCACAGTTTTGACAACCCAACCGTAGGCTCCACTCCCCGATAGCTCAATCGGTAGAGCATGTGACTGTTAATCACAGGGTTCCTGGTTCGAGTCCAGGTCGGGGAGCCATTCTTGACGGTTGTGCGAACCATTCATTTTTCCTTCTTGCGCCCTCCCAAGCCGAAGCGCCTCCAGAGGTAAAAGCAACCAATTCGAACGTAATGTCTGACGCTGAAACCACGATTTCCTTAACCAGTGCAGCAATTACGGCCCGCTTTCTTCGAGAACTCGCATTCCCATCCGCCAGCACATGCCGCAATGCCCGTAAGAATGCTTCCGGGTCCACTGGGCTATTTGCCCTAAGGTTTGATCGCAGCATGGCAAGTTCAGTCGCGCGCGAATCTCTTTCTCTCTCGTATTTCAGAAGCTCTGTGTTCAATGAAGCTGCTGGTGTAGTTCCTTGAGCCAGCAAGGTTGCAAGATAGGCCTTCAGCGCCTCTAATTTTCCCTTCGATTCTCTTACCTGCCTTTCAAGGTCTTGTAGACGCGCTTTCTCCACCGAATTGCCTGCGGCACATGATTTCTCGTAATGGTCTAACGCATTGTGTAACACTTGGGGATTTTGGCATAGACCATTCAACTGATTCCAGGCCCATTCTTCAAAGTCACTAGCAGGCAATCGCTTGACTGGACAAGTCCGCGATTTCCGAGTGCATTCGTAGTAAAAGACGCGCAGCCCATTCCGCTTCTTTACGTGGTGAGGACTCATGAAGCGCCCGCAATGCTCGCACTTTACTAGTCCCTGCAATAGATATTCGCGTTCAACCGTTCTTCTTCTCGGACTCCAAGCGAGTCCCAATAGTTCCTGGGCACGCGAAAAAGTGTCGGCATCGACAATCCCTTCGTGATGATCCTTCAGCCAAGTTCCATCTGGCAGGTGCCACTCACCCAGATAAACCCTATTCTTGAGCGCGTTTTGGACGCTCTGTTTACAAGACCAGAGCCCGAACTCCTCTGCAAGTCTCCAAGCGCTTGCTAGTGACTTGGAGTTTGCGGCCTCTTCAAACACTTTGCGAACTTGATTCGCCTTACTGGCATCATGCAAGAAAGTCTTCTTGCCATCTAATTCTGCAATGCGGTACCCCTGCGGAACTGTTCCACCCGTCACCTGCCCCTTCTTCCTCATTTCAATCATCTTGTCTTTCGTTCTTGCAGCCGTCATATCACGTTCAAATGTTGCGACTGATGCTAAAAGCGTTGTCATCAGGTTCGACACTGCATCCTTGCAATGAATCTCTTGACCCGACCTATACTGCCACACGCTCACATTGCATTGTTCAAGTATCCTGAGGCAGGTTAGTACTTCCTCTGTTTTGCCTCTCGCTAAACGATCTTGGTCTCTAACCACAATTTTGGAGACCTTGCGGTCTCTACAGTCATTGAGCAATCTGCAAAATACAGGGCGACTTGCGATATCACGCGCAGAAACAGCTTCTTCATACTCCTCGATGTCCTCCCCTGGCCACCGTTGCTGCGCAAATCGCCTTCCCTCAGCTATTTGATCTGGAACACTTGATGTTTCAATTTCATCGGTGTTTGAAACTCGCGCATAGAGTGCAATCGTCATGGCATCTTCTCCTGATTCAATCTCTCTTGTGCGAGTTCAACCAGCGCCTTTGCTAGCTGTTGATTGCGCTCTACTAAATGCGCTCCATCGATCTTCACGCTAAGGTTCTTCAATCGTTCGACGGTCTTATGCTTTCGTACCCTTCTCCTTGAGTCTTGAGGCACGCGACACTCCCATCGGAGTAACAGTCCGCGTGCGCCGAGTTCGGAAGAGCTTTCGAGCCAATCGAAATTGGGTGGAGTCGAAGAGTCTTCGCCCGGCGATCAACCTTGGGCGAAGTCTGCGGGCTCTGCATTCCGCGTCTATCCAGGTCTGTCGGCATCCAACGGCTTTGCAGAGTTCACGAGAAGAGAAAAGGCCTTTCGACATGACAACACCTCTACCCATTCGGGAGGGCTCTCCGAATTCTCAGTGCACAATGGAAACAGGCCGAGTTATTCGCGCTTGGGAGTGTCTGTGGCGGTGTCTAAGCGCGAAAGGCCTAAATTGTTTACTCCAAGGCAAGATGTTATCTCACTTGAAATTCACGTCAAGGCAATATTACTGCCTTCACAGTAATGACTTATAGGACCGGCATCGAACTACCCTCTACTTTGACAGCACCCTAAAACGAAGAATGTTTTCCCGTCGTTCCTAATCAATAATTTCTCTCCGAAACATGCCTGGCTGAACCTTCTAGCCTAGCCACGTCTATTTGCGTAAGATGACTATTATTAACCGTCAGCAAAAGGCTGCTATGGACCTCTCACCCAGCGAATGGCAAACGCGCAAGAAGAAGATCGACCCCAAGCTTGCGGCTGCCGGGTGGAAAGTCGTTCCGTACAAGGAAGGCAAGCCGCTCAGCGCCTACACCCATCACGCCATCGAAGAATACCCAACGGCGCACGGTCCAGCGGACTACGCGCTCGTCGTCAATGGCCTCTTCCTCGGCATCGTTGAAGCCAAAAAGCGCGCCATTGGCCCTCAAGAAGTCCTGACCCAAGCGAAGCGCTACGCGACCGGCGTGGAAGAAAGCCCACTCGATTACGGCGGCATCCGCGTTCCATACCTGTATTCAACCAACGGCGAATTGATCTACTTCCGCGACGTACGCCACGAACTCAACCTCTCGCATCCGGTTGCCGCGTTTCATACGCCAGCCGCTTTAGAAGAATTCATGGGCCGCGATGTGGAAGCGGCGCTGGCATGGTTCAAAGCCAACGCCAACAGCCATTCGCGTCTTCGCCCCTATCAAGTCGAAGCGAACACCGCGATAGAAAAGGCCCTGACGAAGCGCAGCCAAACGATGCTCGTGGCCATGGCGACAGGCACAGGCAAGACCTTCACCATGGTCAATCAGGTGTATCGGCTGCTACGCTCGGGATACGCCAAGCGCGTCCTGTTCCTGGTGGATCGGCGCGCCCTGGCCGCCCAAACGGTACGATCTTTCGCCGCGTTCGAACCGGAGCCGGGCAAGAAGTTCGATCAACTCTACGAGGTCTACAGCCAGCGCTTCCAAAAAGAAGACTTCGAAGAAGGCGAGAAGTTCGACCCCAAGGTATTACCCAACAACTACCTCACCGCGCCTGCCGCAAAGCACACGTTTCTATACGTGAGCACCATTCAGCGCATGGCCATCAACCTTTTCGGGCGCAACGTGATTACCGGCCTTGGCGAAGAAACCATCGACGACGATGTAACCAAGCTCGATATCCCCATTCACGCCTTCGATGTCATCATTGCCGACGAATGCCACCGGGGATACACCGCGCAAGAACTCTCCGTCTGGCGCGACACGCTGGACCACTTCGACGCCGTAAAGATCGGCCTGACCGCGACGCCCGCCAAGCACACCGCCGCGTACTTCAAGGACATCGTATTCCGCTACGAATACCAAACCGCCGTCCGCGAAGGCCACCTCGTGGACTACGACGCCGTAGCCATCCGCTCCGAAGTCCGCATGACCGGCGTCTTCCTGAAGGCCGGCGAGACCGTGGGCGTCGTGGACACGGACACCGGCCACGAACTCCTGGACAAACTGGAAGACGAACGCGCCTTCGACACCACCGAGATTGAAAAGAAGGTCACCGCGCCTGAATCCAATCGCAAGATTCTTGAAGAAGTGAAGCGTCATGCCCTGGAACACGAGCAGAAATGCGGTCGCTTCCCAAAAATTCTTATCTTTACGGTGAACGATACGCCTCACACCGGCCACGCCGATCAAGTCGTCAAGCTCTGCCGCGAAGTCTTCGGGCGTGGAGAAGACTTCGTGCAAAAGATCACGGGCCGCGTGGACCGGCCCTTGCAGCACATTCGAGAATTCCGCAACCGGCCCAATCCGTGCATTGCCGTCACGGTGGACTTGCTCACCACCGGCGTGGACATCCCGGACCTGGAATACCTGGTCTTCATGCGCCCGGTAAAATCCCGCATCCTGTGGGAACAGATGCTTGGACGCGGCACGCGTAAGGGCGAACGGCACAAGGATAAGTCCCACTTCACCGTCTTCGATTGCTTCGACGGCTCACTCTTCGAATACTTCCGCAATGCATCGGCCATGGACGAAGAACCGCCGGAAAAGCCGTCACGCGATATTCTCGAAATCATCGAAGCCGTTTGGAAGAACGAGGACCGCGAGTACAACACCAAGTGCCTATCAAAGCGCCTGCAACGCATCGACAAGGAAATGTCCGGCGAAGCCCGCGAATTCCTCGCGACGATGATTCCGGACGGCGACCTGAGCAAGTTCGCCCGCGAATTGCCCCAAGCGCTTAAGCAGGACTTCACCGGCACAATGAAGGTGCTGCGCGATCCCAGGATGCAGAACTTCCTGGTGAACTATCCGCGTCCCAAGAACGTCTTCCTGGTCGGTCACGAAGTGGAAGACGCAGTAACCTCGCGCGTCCTCATTCGGGACGGGCTGGGCAAGCAGTACAAGCCGGAAGATTACCTCGCCGCCTTCGCGCGCTTCGTGAAAGATAACCCGGCCCATGTACAGGCGATTGAGATTCTCCTCAATCGGCCTCAGGACTGGAATACTGCTGCGCTAAGCGAACTTCGTCAAAAACTCGCCGCGTCACCTGAACACTTCACCCTTGAAAATCTTCAACGGGCACACGAAGTTCAATACCATAAGGCCCTGGCCGATATCATAAGCATGGTAAAACACGCGGCGCGTACCGAAGCGCCGTTGCTTACTGCACCGGAGCGCGTGGCCGCAGCTTTTGCGCGCCTGTCGGCATCGCAGACATTTACGCCCGATCAACAGAGGTGGCTTTCGCGCATTCGCGAGCACCTAGTAGAAAACTTGTCCATTGATAAAGAAGATTTTTCACTGCCTGTTTTTGAACGCGACGGCGGATGGAAACCTGCAAACCGGATTTTTAATGGCGAATTAATGTCTATCATTAAGAAGCTAAATGCCGAAATTGCTGCATAGGCTTGGAGAGTCGAGTGGCCACATCCCCATTCCATCATCCCTATAGGATTGACCAGGCAACATGGTCGAAAATTTCAACGCCTACCGCGCTATCCTCTCTTCAGGAATTGCCTACTGATTTGCGTTTTTTGAAAATCAACCCCATAGTTTTCACGCACGTATATTTACTGCTTGGAAACAATCCACAAAGGTTTACTACTGATCTTTCGCTTTATCTAAAGTCACTCGAAGCGTATTTCGATCGGACAACTTCGGTTGGTGGAATTGCAATTCCTCAATCTGCAAATCCTGACTTGCGTCGTAGACTCTCTGAAGACCTAGGCGTTGGGTTATCTACATATTTTATGGTCGAATCATTTGGTTTAACATGGGAGTCCATAAGCCAGATACCGGCCAATATAAAACTAAGTAAAACCCGTCCTGATTTTCAAGGATTTACGAAATCCAATGATCGTCATATTTTCGAAGCAAAAGGAACAACTCAGCTCCAAAGCATTCCGAAGTTCCTTTCAAAAGCAGAATCTCAAGTCAAGGCTTACCCTAATAATGCAACATCAAAAATTGCCTTTGTTTCCTACCTTTGTGCTGACGAGCGTTTCTTTCCGAGCACTTCGTTTGTCGTTGATCCCCCTTCACTACCCGAGAGCGTACCGCCAAACCAACAAACCTCAGTTAAATTGCACGCTGAAAAGGTAATAAACTATATCGGACTAGAGAGGCTATCTAAGGAATATATTGGCATACTATCAAGAGAATTGGCTGAAGAATTGAGGCTTTCAAAAGGTGATGAGTCTTCATACACCGCGCAACGGCACCTAAGACGCGCGCGGGAGGACTTTCATAGGTCGCTTAATGGCGTAGTGCCAAAATTACAACCGATCACCTATAAAAATCTTCAATTCCTCGGAAGAACGATTTACGTGAACGAAATGCCGTATTCGCTATTCTTGGGAGTTGAGAAGGAAACCCTTTTGTCACTTTCCGGTCTGTACAGGCCTGCCAGGGGAATATCTTCAATTTCATTTTCAGAAGACAACTCAATGTTCAGCATTTTCACTGATGGAACTATTTTGAGAATTACTAGCCTTTCCAAGGAAGACCCTGTAATAGATGCTATTAATAGCCCCTTCGAGAAATTATTGGAGTAAGCCAATGTCCGACGTTGTCGCCAAGCTTTGGGGTTTCTGCCATACACTTCGCCACGATGGCGTGGACTATGGCGATTACATCGAACAAATCACCTACCTCCTCTTTCTCAAGATGGCCGATGAGAAGGGCGTGGAGATTCCCAAGGGGTGTGGGTGGCCTAAACTGCGCGACAAGGCCGGTACGGAACTCACCGACCATTACGCCGATATGCTGCGCACGCTGGGAAAACAGATTGGCATCCTGGGCGACATCTACGCGTCGGCGCAATCGCGCTTCAACAATCCCGTCAACCTAAAGCAACTGGTCAACCTGATTGACGAAACCGAATGGACTTCGTTGAACGTGGACGTGAAGGCCGCCGCGTACGAAGGCCTGCTCGAAAAGGCCGCGAGCGAAGGCAAAAAGGGAGCGGGGCAATACTTCACGCCGCGCGTGCTCATTCAATCCATCGTCCACTGCATGAAGCCCGATCCGCGCGCGTCCAAGGATTTTACCGTCTGCGATCCCGGTTGCGGCACCGGAGGCTTTCTGGTCTGCGCCTACGAATGGCTGATCGAACAGACCAAAGGCGGCGCGATGGACCGCGACGTATGGAAGCGGGTCCGCAAGGGCACGTACTTCGGTCAAGACCTCGTGGTCCGCCCGCGCCGCTTGGCCCTGATGAATCTGTACCTGCACGGCCTGGAGCCTGAAATCACGCTGGGCGATACCGTGGCCGATCCGCCTTCGTCGCGGCGCTTCGATTGCATCCTCACCAACCCGCCCTTCGGTACCAAAGGCGCGAATCAGGCCCCGACCCGCGACGATTTCACCGTCTCCACGTCCAACAAGCAGTTGAACTTCGTCCAGCATATCCTCACGACCTTAAAAGACGGCGGACGAGCCGCCGTGGTCCTGCCGGACAACTGCCTCTTTGCCGACCAAGCGGGCGAAGTCTTCAAGATTCTCACGCAGGATTGCGACTTGCACACGGTCTTGCGCCTGCCGCGAGGCACCTTCACCCCGTACAGCCAGGGCGTAAAGGCTAACGTGGTTTTCTTCACCAAGGGTCGGCCCACCGAAACGGTGTGGGTATACGATGCCCGCACCAACGTGCCCGGCATTACCAAGAAGGACCGCCCCTTGTCGGCCGAACATTTCGCAGACTTCGAGAAGTGCTACGGCAAGGACCCCAATGGCCGCACGAAACGCGTAGCCTCCAGCCCTTCCGATGACGGCAAGAGCGCAGGCAACGCCGTCACCGGCGACCGCTGGCACTCCTTCACGATCAGAGAAGTGCAAGAGAAGGACTTCAAGCTCGACGGCTTCAAATGGCTCAAGGAAGAATCCCTGGAAGACGCCGACGACCTGCCCGAACCGGAAGAACTGGTTACGGACGCCGTGGCCGAACTGGAATGCGCGGTGGAAGAACTAAACGCGGTCCTGGCACTGCTCGAAAACGGGAACGGCAATGGCCAGAAGTAGCGCACCTGCGAAGCCTGAGCCGAAAGCACCGCCCGCCGACGCGGACGAGAATGGCGAACTGCCTGAAGGCTGGGCACATGCAAATCTGGGTGAACTCATTGGGAGTAATGGGCTATTTACAGATGGGGATTGGGTAGAGAGCAAAGACCAAGATCCCAATGGTGATGTACGTCTAATACAATTAGCCGATGTTGGAGACGGATATTATAGAAACAGGTCTTCTCGATTTCTAACTAAGCACAAAGCTGCTGAACTTGTTTGTACCTACTTGAAACATGGGGATTTACTTATAGCACGAATGCCTGACCCCTTGGGCCGCGCCTGCATCTATCCAGGTGACACAAAGGAAGCGGTAACAGTTGTTGACGTGTGTATCTTACGACCAGACAGCTCCGGTCCCGCCGCCAAATTTTTCATGCACTTTATCAATTCACCACAATATAGGGTCTTTATTGAAGAACGTTCACAAGGTACGACGCGAAAACGTATTTCTAGAGGCAATCTTGCAGGAATACCCCTTCCCGTCCCCCCGATTGCCGAACAAAAACGCATCGTGGCGAAGGTGGAAGCGCTGCTAGCGCGGGTGAACGAGGCGCGGGAACGACTGGCGAAGGTGCCGCCGATCCTCAAACGCTTCCGCCAATCCATCCTCGCCGCCGCCTGCTCCGGGAGACTTACCGAGGATTGGCGAGAAGGTCAGCTACAGTTGCCAGACGCAAATGAAGTACTAAAGGCAATCCTTGAAAATAGAAAAGTGAAATGGGAATCGAGAAAACTCGCAAGACTCATTGCCAATGGTGCCGCTCCCAAAAACGATTATTGGAAACGCGAATATGAAGTGCCATTACCCCCTGAAAGCGAAGAGGTGTTTGAGGAAGTTCCATCATGGACTACAACCGGACTTGAGGCAATTCTTGCTACCGACCGGCCAGGAATGAAAACCGGACCATTCGGTAGTGCATTAAACAAATCGGAGCACCAAGCCTCCGGTATTCCGGTTCTCGGCATTGAGAATATTGACTCATTACAATTTATACCGGGAAGTAAGATTCATATTACCAAAGAAAAAGCAAATGAATTGTCGCCATTTGACGCAAAGGCAGGTGATATTTTAATCTCAAGGTCTGGCACGGTTGGCGAAGTTTGCGTTGTGCCTGCCAACTTAGGGGAAGCGCGCATCTCAACAAACATACTTCGTGTCTCGCTTGAGCCAGATACCATGCTGCCACAATTCTTTTGCTTTCTCTTTGTCGGAAGTCCATTTGTAAAGAATCAGGTTCGCAGATTATGCGGGGGAAGCACAAGAGATTTTCTCAATCAAGGTATCCTAGCATCCTTGCTTCTACCTTTCCCATCGCTTACCGAACAACGCGAAATCGTCCGCCGCGTCGAGAAACTCTTCAACTTGGTCGATGCGATAGCAAAGCGCGTCGCCGCCGCGACCGCCCGCGCCGACAAACTCACCCAAGCGATCCTCGCCAGAGCCTTCCGAGGCGAACTCGTCCCCACCGAAGCCGAACTCGCCCGCCGCGAAGGCCGCTCCTACGAACCCGCCTCCGAACTCCTTAAGCGCATCCAAGCCGCGCGTACCGAAGGAAAGCCCACAATCGGAAGGAAAAGAGGCTCCAAAGGGGCTTGAAAACTCCATGTCACGAGCGGAAATTGCCACCTAGGTCGCGGGTTGCAGGGCGTGCCTAGATCTTCCATCCAACGTTAGTAATCGATGCAGCCTCACAGGTTTTTGTAGACTGACAGCAATCCTGGTATTAAATCATGGTAATAAGGCTGCAAAAAGGAAACCTACTAATGGAGGTCACCAACTAGTTATGTCCACGCAGCGCTATTCTGTCACGCCGCATCCAGTTGAAACGCTCCTAACCTGGGTAAAGTCGGGCGAAATTGCAATACCTGAGATTCAGCGCCCATTTGTTTGGGAACCCACCAAGGTTCGCAATCTGCTTGATTCCCTGTATCAGGGCTATCCAGTGGGCTACCTTATTGCTTGGCGAAATCCTACCGTGCGGCTGAAGGACGGTACGCACTCAGCCGGAAAGCGCATTTTGATTGACGGCCAACAGCGAGTTACTGCGCTCATGGCTGCCCTGCTGGGGCGAGAAGTTCTGACAAAGGACTACGAAACGGTCAGAATCCGCATTGGGTTCCATCCAATCGAAGAGAGGTTTGAAGTTAGCAATCCAGCGATTGCCAAGGATGACTCTTGGATACCTGATGTTGCCTCTGTATTTCATCCGGACGCAAGTCTCACCGAGCTAACAGATTCCTATAGCGCAAAGAATCCTGACAGTGATCGCAAGGCCGTCTCAAGAGTCTTAGAGAAGCTACGCAAGATAATTAACAATCATGTCGGGATCATTGATTTAGCCGAAGACCTCGACATCGAGACGGTTACGGAAATTTTTATTCGAGTTAATTCTGCCGGAGCAGCACTCAGCCAAGCCGACTTCGCCATGTCCAAGATTGCAGCAAATGAAACATATGGCGGGAATTTATTGCGTAAAGCCATCGACTACTTTTGCCACCTGGCTATTGCCCCAGAGTTTTTTTCACGCATCAAGAACGGAGACCCAACTTTTTCAGCCTCCGAGTTTTTCCCGAAGCTCAGTTGGCTAGCGGACGTTAATGACGACCTCTATGACCCAGCATACACTGATATGCTGCGCGTTGCATTCACGTCCGAATTTGGCAGAGGAAAACTGCAAGACCTAGTGGCCCTGCTTTCAGGCCGAAATTTTGAGAGCAAGCAGTACGAAGAAGCAATCGCCGAACAATCGTTCGCTAGTCTAAAACATGGCATCCTTAACTTCATGAATAAGACTCACTATGACCGGTTGGTCATGACACTCCGTTCTGCGGGATTTGTGAATAGCAGTCTCATCGGCGGTCAGAACGGCGTTAACTTTGCCTATATTATCTACCTGCGAGGACGTGCAGAAAAGCTTCCCGCCGCTGAATTGGAGCGACTGGTCAGACGATGGTACGTCATGGGAGTGCTCACAGGGCGTTACGCAGGGAATCCGGAAAGTTCTTTTGACTTCGATATCCGTCAAATTGAAGCCCGCGGACTAATGACTTATGCCAATGCGGTCATCGAGGCCGAACTAAGTTCAAGTTATTGGGAGAATCTACTTCCCCAAGAAATGGACACTTCTTCTTCAGGTAGCCCATATTTTCATGCATACCGTGCTGCCCAGGCCAAAATGGGCGATCTAGGCTTCCTATCGCGTGACATTACCGTTCGCGATCTGCTGCTCAATCGCAGTGATGTTCACCACGTATATCCTCGGAATTGGTTGAAGAAAGAGCACAAGTTACCGCGAGGGCGATACAACCAGATTGCCAATTTCGTCCTCGCTCAGAGCGAAATCAATATTGCTATTGGAGACCAAGCGCCTGCGGTCTACTTTGATGAACTTGCCAAACAGTGTCGAGGCGGAAAGGTGAAATACGGCGGCATTACGAATGAAGCCGAAATGCGATCCAACTTTCGTGCGAACTGTTTACCAGAGAGCCTGCTAGATGGCGAAGTACCGGAGTATGATTCTTTCCTGGAAATTCGCCGCCGCCTAATGGCCGCCAAACTACGTACTTGGTTTGAAGGGCTCTGAGCGATGTCGCCTTTTCACAGGTTGCAAAGGCTATCCCAGAACGGAGAGGAAATACCGGGACCGGCATCTTTTTGCTATCGCTTGTGTGGGCTGTCCGAGAGCCGGACAAACCTGTTCGTTAATGGGTGGGTACAGTCTTCGCAGTTCGATGGCTTTCTTCCAAACAAAAGCGCCCGAACCTAATCAGGCGCGGGCGCATTCATCTGCGAACGAACTGCTTATGACGCTACTTCTCCTTTTTGTCCAGCATGTCCCGAACAGCGCGCCGTATCACGTAGGCAACCGAGCGCTCCTCCTCCCTGGCGCGTTTTTTAACTCGGTTCAATTCGTCCGGCGACAACTGAACGGAAAGCTTGATTAGTTTTTCGTCGCCAAGTGCCGGTCTTCCTGGCTTCCTCTTCTTGGGCATCCTGGTGGCTCCTTTTTATCCGGCTGCTTCGTAACGCTGCGAGTACATGAGAACGCTTCGGACGCTGCACGCTTGCCACTTATTCCGGCCTTGCTTCGTTCGGATACCTCGCGCTTCAAGTTCACGGGCTATGCCCCTGAACGTCTTTCCTTCGGTACGAAGCTGGCGTATAAGGGCCAGCGCTTCCCGTTCACTCGGATTCTCTAGGAGCGTATCGCCGTCAACGGCCAGCGTGAAGCCGAAGGGCACTTTCCCCGCGAGCTTCCCGTTCTTCCGTTTGTGCTGCAAGGCCGTGCGTGTGCGCTCACGGATCAAGCCGCGCTCCATCTCCGCAAAGCCAGCAGCCATGGTTAGGAACATGCGGCCCATGGCGCTTGATGTATCGAGACTGTTCCCGCCCATGTCCAGAAGGTGCAGAGCAACGCCTTTACGATCCCATTCCTTGGTAACGGCCAAGCAATCCGCTGCGTCTCTGAATAGCCTGTCCAGCTTCACAGCTACCACAGCGTCAACTTTTGCCGACAGGATACGACTCCCGCCTTCCCTACTGGCAAGCGGCTTCCCGCCGCTCACACCAGCATCAACGATTATCTCTACAAGATGAAGGCCCTTGAGCGTGCAGTAGGCACGGATTTTCTCTTCCTGTGCCTCAAGACTTATCCCTTCGGTAGCCTGTTCATCGGTACTGACTCTCACGTATCCAAGGGCCGTTTTCATGGGCGGTTCTCCTATATCATACTTAATATAATACAGTACAAAACACCTATATCCAGTATATTACTGAACGGAACTATACAACGGAGAGAATACGGCCCATGTCACTTTGACAATGCGGTTCAGCCATACGTGCAGGGTTTTCCACTGGAACAGGCGTTTCCTTGCGCCACAGCGCGTATCCCGATCCTGAACGCTTCCCGGGCAGGTTCGAAGAGAGAAAGCACGCCACAGCGCACAGGAACGCGGTTCCCGGCCTTCCTAGAAGACCAATTCTAACTATGCGGCTCTTCTAGGCGTACGGCTCTTACGCGCTATCGCCTAGGTGCATTTTTCTCAGCTATAGCGGCGCTATACAGCTTCCCGGCCAGCTATGGGCAGGGTATTCCCGGCTTGCGCTGTCTTACATGGCCCCAAAACGCCCCGGCTCTTCAATTCGGCCCTGTAGAGACGATGCGCGGCAAGCATGTAGCCGGAATCGGACAAGCCGAGCGCTTCGGCGCACTCGGTAATTTCCCGCCGCTGTTCGGCGCTCACGCGAAATTGAAACGATGCCGCGCGTTTCTTGGGATGCTGCGTTGTAGTCCTCGACATGTGGGCTCCTCCGTCAACGAGAAAGTCGGGATTCCCGGCGTAGCCGCTTTCGATGGTTGAATGGCGCGGGTTGTGACGGAGAGAGTGACTCGCGACCCGGCAAACAGCATATACGTAGGTTTGAAACCCGTCCATATGAATAAGAAGTGCCAGGGTCTCGCGTCTGAATCGAATCGGCATCACCGGAACTCAAATACCCGGTCTGAAAACCGCGGACTCGGCTGCAAACCGTCTGTATTTTGGCTTACCTTCCGCAGGGTACCCTGAATTCGGGGGAGCCTCTCTTGCCTAACCGTGCCGTGTATTCTTCGCGCTGTGTTGGCGTGGTGCTATTTGCAGGTCCGCGACCTGGTTTTCCGCCGCACGGCCCGTACATGTCTCGGAATCGGCAGCTTCCGTAGGGATCGAGGATTGTCCGCAACGATCCTGTTGAACTTAGAGAATCCCTCTGTTGCCGTTTGGCGCTGCACATGCCAACGGAAGGCGCGTACCTCCCGCAGTGATCGAACAGTATAGAATCCTGCCATTGTAGGGACGCGCTAAGATGTTCCCGCGCGTGCTTTTTCAGAGCTAGAACTGGCTTCGGTGAGGGGCAAGTGCTTCTATTGAAGGCCCGCCCGTTGCGGTTATGATTTTATCTTCGATGGATGTTGGTGCCGTTTCGATTGGTAGTGAGGGCTGTAGACGAATGTCATAGCTGTAGTTGTCGAAAAAGCTGGCATTGGGCCAGCATCATAGCTGTTGGCTGCTCAACGAACTGTCACCCGTCCGAAAGGACGGCTTCAAGCAATGAGCCAACGCTTTGTGCTGCGCTCCGCGAAAGCGGGGTGCGGTACCTGCGTTGCGTTTGTTGCTTGGGCTGTGACAGGCCCGTTGGGCGAGCGTGACGTAAGGGCCGCGCCTCTTTTTTTTGGCGCTTGCGGAGGTCCAGCAATGGAGAGTGGCCAACGATGGTACGTGTTGGAAAACGGAAGAGTTGAAGTTGTATCGAACGACGCGCTAAGGCTTCGAATCGAGACTGGTAGCCTGACACCTGAGCATTCGATATCAAGCGACGGGAAAATGTTCGACCGAGCCGTAAAGATTCTCGGACAATCCGCCTTTACACCTTCGTCCAAGCTTGATGTTGAGCCAGTCTCAATGCCATGCCCCGAATGCGGTACAATCTTAAAAGCGAACAGAAAATACTTAGGCCGAAAAGGTCAATGCGCGAAATGTGGTACCAAGTTCATTATCCAAGCCAGTGCTTCAAATTCCGCACGGGATTCCAATAAAACTGAATCGGAGAACCCGAATCACCTTGTAGGCAAAGTCATGAGAACCTTTGTAGGATGCGGTTGTATGTCTCTGCTATTTGTGTTTGGTCTATTCGCCTGCATACCTACGCCCAATCCTTCCAACAAGTCCTCATCAGAAGACCCAGGAACAACGGGGAAACCTAAAGTTTGGACTTGCGGGAAATGTGGTGGTCCAGTTAGCGCTTGGGATGGTTACGCATCTACGACGGCTTCCGAATCTAGGTGTGAAAAATGCTTGAAGGAAGCATCTGAACTATATGATGCAGCGGAAGAAGCTCGGCGAAAGAAGTAACTAGTCCGCATGGTAGATTTAGCCTTACTTGAAACCTCCGTCTGCCTGTGCCAACCAACTGCTCACACCATGTGTTTTTAATCACCTCTATCGCGGCTTTTGCTTTGATATACCTATAGGAACAATCTTGGTTGCCGCGCATGGATTCAATGCGTACCCGTTTGCTCATGCTCTTGTTCTAGAAATCGGGGTACACCTAGAATCCATGCGCGGATCGACGCTTCGCGTCGAGAGTCCACCCGCTGCGCGGGAGGTTTTGGTTAGGCGGCCCGGTGGGCCTGGAGAGCGTTAAGGACAATATTTCGCTCTTGGAAGCTGAATTCCCTTCCGGTTTTCATTTATGGGAACAGCGGTGGGGGCCTAAATACCCCTAGCCTAAGTCTTGGTGGGCCTCTGGAATGACGATTTCGACTAAATACGAATACTTTTTGCTTTTTAATATGTACTGTTGCCACTAAAGATAGCAAAGGAGTCACTGACGACTTTTTGGTCCTGGACCTGTAGGATTGCAGATAGAATTGTCGGAACTCTGGTATTCCAAGTATCCGTCTGACGTTCCTTGCAGTCCAACAGTAGCCAATATGCGTAGTGTGGTTCTTTAGATTTAGCCGTGCTGCAATCGCCTTATAAAGCGATTCTTTGGTGATGCCCTTCATGACCTTTCCTAACGTCCATTCTAGATCAAATACTGGCTTTATCAGTTTGAAGAATGGCGCTACTAGGACAATTCTACAACCAGCCACCTTTGCCATACAGGTTGGAAGCCTAGGCGTCCTCCTCTGGTATCCCTTAGCTGCTCTAACTTGAACTTTTTGCAGGTATTGCTTTTCATGCGCCTCAACGAGATTCCTGAACTCATCTGGGTTTAGCGGGCGATGGTTGGAATTTTTCAACGAATAGAGCTGTACCCTTCCTGAAGTCATTAAGTCGTACCATAACTGGCCCAACCCTTTCCAACGATGGGTGAGTCTGCTTACATCTCGAATAATAACGGTCCTGACTAGGCCTGATCGAACATCATCTACGAGTTTTCTATAATGCTTACCTAGCCCCGGTGGTTTGCATTGATCTGAGTACGCGACAATCTGAGATGAGGTAAACTGCTTGGAAAGAAGATTCTGAGACCCAGAAATGACCAGTCTTAACTGATTTTTGATCTTTCCCGTGCTTAACGAATGTCCAAATTTTTGCTTTAGATTGCCACCGCTAGTCCTCGCATAGATGGCGGTAACGCTTGGTTGACTCCGCCTCATTTGAGTGCGTGGCCGATAGACTTTGCGTATTCCCTTCATGACCTAGCCCTGTTTCTGACATTTAGCGCAGAAGGGACCGAGAGCGTTTGCGGTGGGCTAGTCCCGCAAGTGCTCTCCCGGCCCCCTACGGACGCGATCAACGTCCGCTACGTCGTACTTTGCTTTCGAGTGATCCCAATACGCAGCCTAGCCCAAATGGGATTCCCCAAAGGTGTTAGGCCGACCTTACTTTCCGGAGACTTAGTGTTGCGCCAGAGAATAGGACTCTTATGTTCGCATATTGGCTAATGCGGGGAGCCAATATCGCAAACTTGCCGGACCGAATGTTTCTCAACGACTACCTTTGACGCGATGGATATGGCATGAAATACGTCCTCATTTTCTTCGGCCTCACGGTGTTCGTGATTCTGCTGCGCCGGCTGCGGCGGCGGAGTTCGAGCCTCGACCTGACCACCCCGATTCCCGCGGACCTGACCCTGCGCTTCGATACGCCCGAGGCCGCCCTGCGCTCGATTGAGGACGCCTACCGGCGGAAGAATGTCCGCGCGATCCTGGCCTGCCGGGACTTCCACCTGGAAGCGAAGTTTGTCGTGCGGAAGCTTTCCGAAACGCATCCGGATTACGCCAAGATGCTCGAGATGAACGCGGGCCTCTGCAAAACCCATTTCCTCTCCCTGCTGGAAGAGGAAGGCATCCCGGAGTGGAACGGCGTGGGCGTAAAGGTGACGGGCAAGGAATCGTTGCCCGACGGCATGTTCGTGATGTCGGAAGAACTCACCCTGCCCGACGGCAGCAAACTGCCGCAGCAATCGTTCGTCGGCAAGAGCAAAGACGGCACGTACAAGGTGCTGATGCCGTACACCGACAAGATGCGCGCCGCCTGGATGAGCAAACCCGCGGCCTAGCCTGAGCCGCGCGCGTCCTTTCCATCGCTCCGGCGCATGGTTTCAGTGCCTTTCGCGCGGTCTTCGCCTCCACGCCCGCAAATGTGCTTCGCAGGCGGCTCCGCACAAGACCACCGCCAGCAGCGCCAGAAGCAGGTCCCACGCCAGGGCTCCGAGTCGCAGGTGTTGCGTCGCAAGGACATTGTCCAACGCACTCGGCTGATACACCACCGTCGTACCTTGTTCGCTGAAGCCGATACTTACGAAGTAGGTATCGCCGTAAAAGATATGCGGGAAACCATAGCCTCGAATTTCAGACAACGGACCGTCGCGTTCTTCCCGCACCTGCATGTTGAATCCCACCATGCCGCCGGCCGCAAGCGTCATCACGACCGCGGTGGCGAGGTGAATCTGAAACCAGCGGCGGGGCGTCTCGGTCATGTGGGAGCGCGCTCCAGGTTCTGAAGATTTTCAAAGCGTACACGTGGGAGATATTCACGCAAAGATGCGCTTAGGAGGAACGCAGCGAAGCATCTGCACCGATGAAACTTTTGCAACGGGCACTGCACACGTTCCATGGAATCGTGAGTAGCACGTTAGGACGGTTGTTTCCTTTTCCCGCTCTATTTACTTGGACCTAACTTCGTGTAGCTTCGTTCACTTCATGCCCTTGCGGGCGTATTGAAATGGGAGTGCCTCCCTGCATGGCGATCATCGGCATCGATCTCGGCACGACCAACTCCCTCGTTTCGGTGCTGCGCGGCGCCGAGCCCGAGACGCTGGCCAACGAGATGGGCGAGCACCTCACGCCGTCGGCGGTCGCGGTGGCGCAGGACGGCGCGCTGCTGGTCGGACGGCCCGCGTGGGACCGGCTGATCCAGTCGCCGGCCTCGGGGCGCGCCTTCTTCAAGCGCGACATGGGCACGCAGGCGGTCTACCCGTTCGGCGGGAAGCGCTGGACCCCCACGGAATGCTCCGCGATGGTCCTGAACGAGATGAAGCGCATCGCGCAACTGCATCTCGGGCGCGAGACCACTCGCGCGGTGGTCACCGTGCCCGCGTATTTCCGCGAAAGCCAGCGCGCCGCCACGGCCGAGGCCGCGACGCTGGCGGGGCTGAGCGTCGAGCGCATCATCAACGAACCGACGGCCGCGGCGCTGGCCTATGGCTACCGCGAACCCGACAAGGAGACGCGCCTGCTCGTCTTCGATTTGGGCGGCGGGACCTTCGACGTCACGGTGCTCGAAGTCTTCAGCGGCGTGATCGAAGTGCGCGCGTCCGGCGGCGAGAGCCGGCTGGGCGGCGAGGACTACACCGACGCGCTGCTCGACCGGCTGCTGGCCCAGTGCAACCTTCGCCCCGACCATCCCGGCCGCGCGCAGATGCGCCCGCTCGTGGAATCGCTCAAGCGCCGCCTCAGCGCGCGCGAACAGACCGCCATCACGCTGGAAGGCCACGAACTGCTGGTCTCGCGCAAGGACCTGGCCGCCGCCGGGGCCGAACTGACCGGTCGCCTGCGCCCGATCGTGATGCGCTGCCTGCGCGACGCCGGACTGGAGCCGGAGAAGCTCGACGAGATCCTGCTGGTCGGCGGCGCGAGCCGCATGCATGTGATCACCGAATTCATCGCCGGCGAACTGAAGCGCCCCGGTTCGATGAAGCTCGACCCCGACCGCGTCGTCGCGCTGGGCGCGGCGGTGCAGGCCGCGCTGTGCGGGGAATCCGCGGCGGTGAAGGACCTGGTCCTGACCGACGTCTGCGCGCACACGCTGGGCATCAGCGTCGCCAAGCAGTTCTCGCCGGGGCAGATCGTTCCGGGCTATTACGAACCGCTGATCGAACGCAACACGACGGTGCCGGTCAGCCGCGCCAAGCTCTTCAGCGCCTTCTCGCCGCAGCAGGACTCGATCCTGATCGAGATCTACCAGGGCGAGGCGCGCATGGCGAAGGAGAACCATTTGCTCGGCAAGCTGCGCGTGACGGGCCTGAAGCGCGCGCCCGGCGAGGAAGATCCCGGCTCGGTGGAAATCCGCTTCAGCTACGACATGAGCGGGCTGCTGGAAGTGGACGCGACCGTGGAACACA
Organism: Planctomycetota bacterium; assembly: GCA_026184295.1. Taxonomy (GTDB): domain Bacteria; phylum Planctomycetota; class SZUA-567; order H5-PLA8; family H5-PLA8; genus JACQFI01. The sequence continues at coordinate 4,489 of JAHCJK010000023.1, read as the reverse complement.
CGCGCAAGACCTTCCATATGATGATCGAGGAACGCCCCGGCGCGCTGACCAAGAAGCAGATCGAAGCGATCCGCCAGCGCATGGCGCCGCTGAAGGTCAGCCCGCGCGACCGCGTGCACAACCGCGCGCGCCTGGAACGCGCCGCCCGCATGTACGCGGCGCTGAAGGGCGAGGAGCGCCAGGAACTGACGATGCTGCTCGACCGCTTCGAAGAAGCGCTGGGATCGCAGGACGAGAGCGCCTGGGACGCCACCGGCCGGCAGCTCGACATCTTCCTCTCGCTGCACGCGCTCGAAGAAGGCGAATGGCAGCCGCCGGCCGAAGGCAAGGCGCCCGGCGCATGAGCGCGCCCTGGGAGATTCTGGGCGTCGCGCCCAACTGCCCGCCGGACGAACTTCGCAAAGCGTACGCCGCGCTGCTGAAGGTCCACCGCCCCGACAAAGACCCCGAAGGCTTTCGCCGCATTCGCGACGCCTACGAGTTCATGCGCGACCACCCCGATCTCTTCGCGGGCATGGGCGACGTGCGGGCCGTGCCCGCCGACTTCGAGGCCGAGCCGCCGGCCGAGGTGGTTCCACGCGCGACAGCGGACCCGGCCGAGCCGCCGCCGGCCGCCGCGGCCTCCGAGGCGCCCGCGCCTCCCGGTCCGCCGCCCGAGCGTTCGACGGTCATCGCCGGAGTCCTTCCGTTCCGCCCCCGCCGCCAGGTCCGGAACACGCGCCTGCGCAAGCTCGCCCGCGCGCTGGCCAGGGCTCGCCGCGCGAACAAGCCCAAGGCCGAACGGCGCGCGTTGAAGAAACTCCTGCATCTCTGGCGGCGCAAGAAAACCAGCGGCGGCGCCTGGGACGGCTTCGTGGCCAAGCAGCTCCAGCGCGACGACGGCCTGGCGCTGAGCCTTACCCGGCCCGCGGACGCGCTGCGGGATTGCGAACGCGACGGCACGCGCGTCGCCCTGACCCTGCTGCGCGAACACGCTCGCCGCGGCGCGTGGCCCGAGGTCTCGGCCACGCTCGCGGAACTCGAGAAGCAGTTCCAGGAACGCCACATGCTCAGCACTGCCGTGACCCTGTTGGGCGGCGCGGGGCTGATGGCTCTTTTCGACTGGAAGCGCGCGCAGGACCTCGTCAACGCCGCCTACCCGGTGCTGCCCGAGGCCGCGCGGCAGGCGCTGCTGCCCGAGATCGACCGCGCGATCCAGGCCGGCAAAGAAGTCGCGTCCCTGCGGGCGCCCGTCCGTTCGGTGCTGGCCTCCGCGTCGCTGGCGCCGCCGCAGGCGGCCGGGCCCGAACTGAGTTCCGCGATCCGGCAGGTCTCGTATATGGGAAAGGCGCAGACGGCCCGCGCGTACCTCGCCGAACGCTTCCCGCAGTTCCAGTCCTCGCTGCGCACGCCGCCGCGCTCGCAGGAGACCCACCGGAACCGGCCCTCGTTCTCCACGCCCTCGTCGTCCGGATCCAGCAACGGCTGGTGGATCTATCCGGCGCTGGTCTTGGTGGTGAGCCTGCTGCGGGCCTGCAACAGCAGTTCCAACTACGACAAACATTCCTATACGCCGCCGCCCAAGGTACAGATGGACACCGAGTCGCGCCGGCGGATCGAGGAATTCCTGCGGGACCACCAGAATTTAAACCCGAGGTCCGACACTCCCTGGAGCACGTCGGACCCCGATTCGTCCGCGCCCAAGAAACGGGAACTGACGCCCGAGGACATCAAGAAGCTTCTGGAGGACATGAAGCTAAGGCGCGAACAGCGCAAGCGTGAACAACTCGGCGCCGTCCCCACTCCGCCCGCGCGCGACGGACCCGCGGAAGCACCGGACGCATCGACCTACGGCGTCGTCCCGAAAAAGGACCCGGGGCCGGAGCCGCAACCGCCCGACGGACCCAATCCGCAATAGGCCGCGGCAACAGGCCGTGGAATCCGGCCGTGGCGTCACGCCGCGGGTTTGGGTTCTTTGCTTACCCAGGCTTCGAAATTCGCGAACATGATCCGGTCGAGCGCCGCCTGCGGCAGGTCGAGGCCCTGGATCTCGCTGCGGCCGTTCGACCCGACTTCGGGCGGGCGTCCCATCGCGGCGGCGGTGGGATTGTGGAAGACCTCCCCAGTCTCGAGGAAAAGGCGCAGGACCTCGGCCTTGGCGCGGCCGTGCTTCAGCGCGTTCTTGTCGGAGAGGTCGGTGCCGAAGAGGATGCGTTCCTGCCAGCGCAGGAAGAAGGCGCGGGCGCGCGCGGGATCGTCGGAGAGGTAATAGAGGAATTCGCCGCCCGGGGCGAGGTCCACCGAGAAGACCGGGTAGCGTTCGAAGAGCCGTTCGAGGCGCTCGAGCTGCGGGCTGAGGTACAGGAAGTGGGCGAAGTTGATCTTCAGGTCCGGGTGGCGCTCGAGAATCGCTTCGGCCTGGCGGAAGTATTCTTCCTGCGGATGGTAGTCGCGGTACGCGGCGGCCTGGGCCGGATCGGTCCAGAAATCGAGGGGATCGCTGGTGTGGATGGTGATCGGAATCTTATTCTTGGTCAGGCAGGCGAAGAACGGGCGGTAGTATGCGTGGTCGAAGGCGTGCGGCATCCATTCCTTGCGCAGCGAGGGCTTGCCTTCCAGGCACTTGATGCCGTCGAAGCCGCGTTCCATCAGGCGTTCGATCTGCGGGACGAGGTAGTCGCCGTCGCCGCGCGCGATCTTTTCCTGATCGTGGTCCATGTTGCCGAAGATGAAGTACTTCCCGGGGCGTTCGCGTTTGCGCGCGAGCACCAGGTCGTTCATCTGCGGCGTGATGGCCATCAGGTTGGCTTTGGTGAAGTTCGCGAGGTCGATCAGCCGGTGGAAATGCTCGGCCGGTTCGCCGCCGTAGTAATGCGCATGGGCATCGAGGACGGTCTTGGTCTTCCAGGCAATGGGCGTCAGCGCGTCGGCCATGGGGGCATCCTCTTATAAGGTTGGTTCAGCATCGTAACGGCGGAACAAATTGAGTAAAACTCAGCCTGATGACATTTCGCCGACGCCGGGTAGGCTGATTACGAAATTGGAACAAAAGGGAGACCACCCGATGCTGCTTCGGTTCCTGTCCGTTTTCCTGGCGTGCTTGGCCGCCTGCGCGCACCATTCCACCTGCGCCGAAGAGACCAAGACCTCCGAGGCCGAAGCCAAGAAGGATGACGGCGCCGCCGGCCCGCGCCTGGGCAAGTACATCATTCTCAGCTACGGCGCGACGGGTCGGCCGCCGCTGGTGCTCGGGTCGCTGGTCCTTGAAGAAGGCGGGAAGTACAAGGCCTTCCTGCCCGGCGACAAGCCGGCGGGCGAAGGCACCTACGCTTACGACGCGGCCGCCAAGCAGGTGGTCTGGAAGGACGGGCCGTACAAAGGCGACTTCGGCGGCGGGTTCGAGATCGACCGCGAAGGCAAGACCCACAAGATCCGGCTCAAGCGCACCACCATCGCGACGAACAGCACCGACGGCGAGAAGTAACGGGGACGCCCATGCCTCTGCTGCGGTTCGTGCTCAAGCATCTCTGCGCCTTCGCGGCCCTGGCCGCGGCAATGTCGCTGGCCTGCGGCGTCCTCTATTTCGCGCTGCTCGCGTTTGCGATCCTCTTTGGCGGCGGCCTGGGCGGACCGCTGGCGCTGCCGTTCATGATGCTTTCCGGCGGACTGGCCGCGGTGGCCGGGTGCTGCGCGGCCTTCTTCCCCGCGACGGCGTGCGCGGAATTCTTCCGCCGCCGTCTGGCGCTCCCCTGGTTCTGCGAGATGCCCCTCGCGAGCGTGCTCTCGCTCTTCGCGGCGCTGGCGATCGCGCAATGCTTCGCGGCAGGCACGTCCACGGCGGCGTTTGTTGGGCACGTCTTCGCATGGTGGCTGGTGCTCGCGGTTCCGCTGGGCTTCTACTGGTGGACGACGCAGGCGGTGGACGCGCTGCTGCGGGTCTGCGGGTTCGTCCCGCGCATGCTGGCGCGTCGTTTGGTGCAGGCGCTGACGGCCTGAGCCGAACGCTCCGGCAGGCGCGGACTTCCCGCGTATAATCGGCCGTTCCATGGAACCCTCGAACGAGCCGCCCGGCGTCCGCGACCAAGCCGCGCGCGGGCTGCTGCTCCTGCTGCTCTGCCCGGCGCTCGTCTGGGGCTGCTGGAACGCCGGGTTCATCCGCTACGACGATCCGATGATCTTCGCCTGGGGCGGCACGGCCTCGTTCGTGGACGCCTTCCGCTACCACCCCGAACACCAGCTCTACTACCCCCTCACCCTGCTCTCGTGGTGGCTCGACAAGATCGTCTGGGCACCGGTCCTTTCGTCCGGCCTGGGCGAACAGGCCTGGCCCGCGGGCATCCGCATCACGAACGTGCTGCTGCACGCGCTCGCGGCGGTCTGCCTTTGGCGCACGCTGCGCGCCCTGCGCGCGCCGGGGCTGCCGGCCGCGTTCGTCACGGCGGCCTTCGCGCTGCACCCGGCGGCGTGCGAGTCCGTCTGCTGGGCCGTGGAACGCAAGAACGTGCTGGCG
>JAHCJK010000229.1 GCA_026184295.1 Planctomycetota bacterium | reverse complement strand
GTCTCCGCGGTGAATAAGTAGGTAGGTAGTAGGCCGTTCTCCGTGCCTCCGTGTCTCCGTGGTGAAAAAGGCTATTTCGCTTTTTCGATGCGCCATACGTCCCGGCCTTCGACCAGCACCTTGGCGGCTTCACTGGTGATCAGCAGGTCGTCGCCGTCCCAGCAGATGCCTTCGCACTGGCCGAGGAACGCGGCGCGGGCGCGGAGCTTGCCTTCGAACGGGCGCGGGAGCGTCTTCCCTTCGGCCTGGGTCTGTTCGAACGGCGCGGGGAGTGCGATCGTCAGGATGCGGCCGTAGGTGAGCAGCGCGAGGTGCTTGCCGTCGGCGGAAAGGCCCGCGCCGGTAACGACGCCGATGCGGTCGGTCTCGCCGACGTATTCCGCGACCACGGGTTCCTTGGGCGGCGCGTCGGGCAGCGGGATGCGCAGGCAGCGGGTGCGGTCGGGTTCCTTGGTGAAGACGTACGCGAAGCCGGCGCGCACGATCATGGCCTCGGCGTCCTGCGGGCCGATCTCCTTCGGGTAGGTGAACGCGAAGGCCTGGACCAGTTCGGCGGCGAGCGTTTCGCCGGGCTTGGCGGGATCGGGTTCGGGCAGGCGGTAGAGCGTGCACTGCTTGCGCCCGCGCGCGTTGTCGCCGAAATCGGCCACGACCAGGCGGCCCTGTTCGTCGGCGGAGATCTCTTCCCAGTCGAGGTTCTTCGCGCCGGGCACGGCGGCGACGCGCAGCACCTGGCCCTTGCCGTCGATGGCGATCACCTGCGGCGCGTTGCCGGAATCGTTCATCGTCCAGAAGACACCGGGATGCTTGGGGCTCTTGACGATCCCGGAGGACTCGGGGAGTTCCGCCTTCGGCATGCGCCCGGCGGCCTTGGGGGCGGGGAGATCGGCGGGCCGTTCGGCCGGCGGCGAAGCGGCGGGCTCTTCGGCGGCGCCCCGCGCCAACGCCGCGCTGGCCAGCACCAGTACCGTTCGAAAGATTGCGCCGCGCATGCTCCTCTTATATCCCGCGCCCGGGCTTTGTCATGTTGCCCGTTCCACCAAAAAGATTACGATGCGGATTCCCGTATCAGGCCGTTTTCCGGCGAATGCCCGGACGCCGGGCCCACGCCGCCACCCAGGAGACGCCGCTCATGCCACTGACGCTGGAGAACCCGTACGCCGAACCCGGCACGCCGTTCCTCAAGGGCAACCTGCACACGCACACAACCAACAGCGACGGTTCGCGCCCGCCGCAGGAAGTCATCGACGACTACGCCGCGCGCGGCTACGACTTTCTGATGATCAGCGACCACGACAAGCTGATCGATCCCGAGCCGTTCAAGAGCCACGGCATGGCGATGATTCCCGGCAACGAGATCAGCGCCAAGGGCCCGCACCTGCTCCACATCGACGCGCACACCCACATTCCTCCCGACGAAGACCGCCAGAAGATTCTTCACCAGATCGCCAAAGACAAAGCCTTCGCCGTCATCAACCACCCGAACTGGCAGGAACACTTCAACCACTGCGCGCAGGAGAAGCTCGAGAGCTGGGAAGGCTACCTCGGCATCGAGATCTACAACGGCGTGATCCGCCGCCTGCTGGGTTCGCCGCTGGCCACCGACCGCTGGGACCGTTTGCTCGCGAAGGGGCGCCGAGTCTGGGGCTTCGCCAACGACGACAGCCACCGCCCCGAGGACGTGGAACTGGCCTGGAACATGGTCCAGGCGAAGAAAAAGACGCCCAAGTCGGTCGTCGAAGCCATGGTCGCGGGCGCGTTTTACGGTTCGACGGGCGTGGAGATCGAGACCATCGCCTGCTACGGGCGCACGATTCACGTCGCGACGACGAACGCGCAGCGCATCGTCGTCCACAGCACCAGCGGCAAGCGCGAGACCCACGTGGACGCGAAGGAGATCACCTTCCACGTGCCGGAGGAAGCGAAGTACAGCTACGTGCGCGTGGAATGCTGGGGCCCGGGCGACGCGATGGCGTGGACGCAGCCGTTCTTTCTCAAACGCTGATCTCGATGGACGATTCTCAATTGACGATTGACGATTGACGATTAACAGCAAGCGGCGCCGAGGGAACTCGGCGCCGTTTTTGCTTCTGCGACTGCGGTGGCTTCAGCGTTGAGCGGCGGTCTGGGTCGCGGCGCCTTTGTTCACCTTCAGCACGAAGAGGCTCTTCGAGGCCCACGTGCCCGCGTAGAGCAGGCCGTGTTCGGCGTCGTAGACGAGCGAGTCCGGGCCGCCGCGCGCGGTCTCTTTGACCGCTCCGCCGCCGGTGAAGTGCCCCGTCTTGGGATCGCGGTCGGCCCAGCCGACGATGTTGCCGGAGCATTCCGAGCCGCTGGCGAAGTACGCGCGCGTCCCGTCGGCCTCGAAGGCCAGGGCTTCCAGGCGCACCATCGAGGCCGGGGCGCCGCCTTCGACGCGGGCGGTGAAGGTCAGTTCGTGGGTCTTGGGATCGCGGGCGTACAGAGCCATGCGCGGGTCCTTGCCGCCGTAGTTGCAAAAGTCCGCGTAGACCTGCGTGCCGTCGGGCGAGAAGTGGAAGTTGCGCCCCCAGCCGTAGCCCCACTTGCCCTTGGGCCACTCGACGCCTTCGGTCAGCTTGTCGAGCGGGAAGGCCTTCTTGTACTCGGGCGCGCCGTCCGCGCCGATTTCCATGCAGCCGAGCACGTACGGCGTCCCGCCGTACATCCCGTACAGGGCCTTGCCGTCGGGCGCGAGCTTGAAGCGGAAGACGTCACCTTTGGCATCGGCGAAGATCGCTTCGCCGGCCGGCCGCGGCGTGCCGTCGGCATCGAGCGTGTAGTGCAGGACCTTCTTCTGCTGGCGCAGCAGGACGTACAGGTGCTTCTGGTCGGGGCTCACTTCCAGGCCGCTGGAGATCGGAATCTTGAGGTTCCCCTTCTCCGTCAGCTTGCCGGTCTTCTCGTCCATCTCGAGCCAGCGCAGGCCGCGCGAGTCGCCGTCGCCGGACCAGTGCCCGACGCCGCAGTTCATGTACAGGCGCCCGTTGGCCCAGGCCATCGTCCCGACCACCATCTTGGGATCGTCGGCATTCCAGTCTTCCTGGAAGGCCAGCTTGCCGGTCGCGAAGTCGCGTTTGAAGATCTTGATCTGCCCGCAGTAGACGATGGAGGCGTAGAGGTAGTCCCCGCGGACGGCCAGCGCGCCGACGTGGTCCCGGATCGAGATGCCGTCGGTGCCGTCCTTGAAGACCTGGAGGAACTCCACCGGCGCCGCCGCGTGCGCGCGGCTGCCGGCGACGAACGCGGCCAAGGCCAGCACGGCCAGGCAGCGGCGGATTCCGATCGGGTGGGAAGCGTAGCAGGCGTTCATGCGCGGAGGCCTCCGGGTTCGTACGTGCTGCTACGTACAACCCTGGATGACGGCGCGGAGGCTGTTTAGACGCCCATTTTCCGACTTAGCGTGCCGGAATCCGACGCGCTACAGGCAGTCGAGTTCGCGCAGAGCGTGGATCGCGCGCGCGAAGGCATCGACGGTCTCTTCGAGTTCCTCGTCGCCGTGCGCGGCGCTCACCCAGGCCTGGCGGCCGGGCGGAAGATCCACGCCTTCCAGCAGCAGCGCGCGGCGCAGCAGGCCGTCGAGCATCCCCTTCTTTTTCAGGCGGTCGGCCTTGATCTGTACGGCCTCGATCTCGCCGTCGCGCAGAAGCTCCGCGGCGGCCGCTTCGGCCGTGAAGAGGTGGAAGACGGAGCTGACGCCGTAGGCGGCGAAGGGCACGCCCTCGTTCTTGAAGAGCGCGTTGAGGCGGCGCTTGAGCTGCGCGGTGTACTGGTCGGCCGCGCGGCAGGGTTCGCCGCCCTGGACCAGCCGCAGCATCGCGTTACCGGCCGCGGCGCAGACCGGCGAGGCGTTGAACGTCCCGTATTGCGCGACGCGCTGGGTGCGGTCGCGCGCGCCGTCACCGCTGAACTGCATCGGTTCGAAGGACGGCTTGGGCCCGCAGACCGCGCCGCCGGGCATGCCGCCGGCCAGCACCTTGGCCAGACAGGTCAGGTCGGGGCGCACGCCGGTCTTGGCCTGCATCCCGCCGGGTGCGACGCGGAATCCGGTGATCACTTCGTCGAAGATCAGCAGCGTGCCGTGCCGCGAACAGGCTTCGCGCAGGCCTTCCAGGAAGCCTTCGGCCAGCGGCACCGATCCGCCCGAGGCGCCCGTCGGTTCCAGGATCAGCGCGGCCACGTCGCGGCCTTCCAGCGCGCGTTCGACGGCGGCCAGGTCGTTGGCGGGCAGGACGCGCGTCAGCGCGCGCACCGCGCCCGGCACGCCCACGCTCCAGGGGGTCTCGAACGGGACGTCGATGCCGTTGACGGCATGGTCGAGCCAGCCGTGGAAGTGCCCTTCGAATTTCACGATCGCGTCGCGGCCGGTCAGCCCGCGCGCCAGGCGCACGGCCAGCGCGGAGGCCTCGCTGCCGCTGGCGGTAAAGCGGACGCATTCGGCCGTGGGGATCAGCGCGCGGACGCGTTCGGCCCACAGGACCTCGCGTTCGTGGCAGGCGCCGGGGTGCATCACTTCCTGCGCGGCCAGGTGCACGGCCTCGACGATCTCGCGGCGGCCATGTCCCATCAGCAGCGCGCCGTGCCCGACCCAGTAATCGATGTAGCCGCGCCCGTCCACGTCGTACTTGCGCGCGCCGCGGGCCTTCTGCATGTACAGGCTCGGCACGCCCACGTAGCGGTTGTCGTGCGCGACGCCGCCGGGCAGGACCTTGCGCCCGCGTTCGGCCAGCGCCAGCGACTTCGGGCAGCGCTCCGAAATCCGAGCCTCGATGGCGCGCTTGGCCAGCGCGAGCACCTCGGCGGTGGGCGCGGCGTGCCTCGGCGCGCGGGTCGCGGCGGGCGCATCCTTGACGCTGCGGCTGCCCTTGGACGGCCCGGACGAAGGCGAGGCTTTCATGGCGTATCCTCTATCTGTGCGACGGCATGTAGGGACGATGGTGCATTAGGGAAAGTATCGGCGTCGCGCAGAGAGGGCTTTACACGAATTCAGGGGACGAGCTGCGGCCACTTGCGGTGGAAGGCCTGGTGGGCGGCGTGGTCGTGCAGGGTCTCGGGTTCGGCCTTGAGCACCTCTTCGGGCGCGTAGCCGCTGGCCAGGCGCGCGACCCGGATGATGCGGCCGTGGACTTCGAAGTGCACGCGCCAGGATTTGACCGCGAGCTGGAAACCCGTGGGCTTGCGCCGCGAGATCCGCCGGTACGGATGCGGCGTGGGATCGCTCCCGAGCACGCGCTCGGCCGTCTCCTTTACGTCGATCTCGAAACGGTCGCGCAGAAACGCGGCCTGCGCGCGGGCCTTGCCCGACCAGTTGAGCTTGAAGGTCTCCTTCTCGGCCTTCTCGCGCTGCCCGGCGGTCTCTTCCAGCCAGCCGATGCGCGAATCGGGAAAGGCTTCGGCGTAGGGGATGTACGGCTTGAGGTCCAGGACCGGCGTGCCGTCGAGGATATCCGTGCCTTCGACTCGGACGACGCGCCCGGAGACCTCCAGCAGACGCACAAGCGAGAGGCCCAGCGGGTTCGGGCGGTGCGGCGAGCGCGTGCCGAAGACCCCGCGCTTCTTGCGCGACCCGCGCGGCGGCATGATCTTGGGCTTCCAGGTCGCGTTGAGGTGGAACCAGAAGAGAATCCAGATGCGTTCGAAGCCGGCCAGGTCTTCCAGGGCCTGTTCGAAGTTGCGCTTCGGTTCGAGTTCGATCACCCCGATGGTGCGCTTGCCGTCGGCCCCCGGCTGGCGCGGCGCGCGGCAGCGTTCGTTGTAGGGCGTGTGGATGATGCCGATGGGGCGAAGGGTCAGGGAATCGAGGTTCATGCGGAGTGGCAGTATACCCGGTCAGGCCGGCGGCGTACCTTCCGGCGGCGGTGGCGTCGTCGTCGCCGGCTCGGGCTTCAGCAGCCCCGCCAGCCCGCGGCGGGCGCGCTCGTACCGGCCGCGCTGCGGCGAGTACGAACTGACCGAGCGGGCCTCGAGGCCGATCTTTTCGGCGCCGATGGGTTCGTTGGTCGTGCCGACCCACAGGATGTGGTCGAGCGGGACCCACAGGATGCCGGGGCGGATGTCGCCCATCTCGTAGACTTCGATGCCCACGATCATGTTGTCGATGTCCACGTGCCCGACGCGGCGCACGTTGATCACCCAGTCGGCCATGTGGATGAACGCGATGTGCTCGGGGAACTCCCCGCCGAGCACGTCCTGGAGTTCGAGGAGAATCGTGAGCAGGCTGAGGCGCGCCATCAGCGCCGGGTGGCGGTGGCGGAACTCGGCGATCTTGTTCACCAGCGCCTGGGTCTGGACCTTCGCGTCGAGGGTGGCGGAGACCGGCGAGGGCGGCGCGCGTTTCGAAGGTTTCTTGCGCTTACGTGAGGTGTGCGAAGGCGTTCTGCGAGCCGGTTTTTTGGCCATCCAAGCGCTCCTGGTTTCACCCGGCTCCATTGTTGACCGGAACCGGCGCTTGTCTACCGCCGGGAAATAAAATGCGGACCCACGTCTGTACATCTCTCCGAGATGGGCCCAACGTAAGGATTTCCCGTCGAGAAAAACGTTTCCACGCGCATGCTTTCGTTTGGTGCTGTACGGGGTGTACCACGCGCGCCGGAGCCAACTTCGGTGGACGCCGTTTACAGTGCAGGCATGTAATTTACCCGGATATCGGTTGCATCTAAGTCCGTTTTCTGAAAAATGATAAAATGAGAACAATCTAGCTAGAGTATTAGTGTATCTAACTTAACGAGATCATCAGCAGACCTTGGCCGCGCACCTTGGTGACCCGGCGCTGCATAACAGGTGATTTCAACAGCTCCTGTGCATTCTTGATTTACAGTGCAGCCGCTCCGGGACGGTGGGCGGCTTTCGCCGGGGGAATTCGCCATGGCCGACGCTGCCGCCCTGCAAGGCATCAAAACCTTTCACGCCAACTTCTGCAAGACCCTGGGCACGGTGGTGATCGGCCAGGGCGAGGCGATCGACCACGTCTGCGTGGCGCTCCTTTGCAACGGCCACGTGCTGCTGACCGGCGGCGCGGCCACGGCCAAGGGCCTGCTGGTGCAGTGCGTCGCCAAGGCGGCCAAACTCGAGTTCAAGCGCATCCAGTTCACGCCCGACCTGATGCCGAGCGACATCACCGGGACCGAAATTCTGGAAGAAGACGCCAGCGGCCACCGCCGCCCGCGCTTCGTGCCCGGCCCGATCTTCACCAACCTGCTGATGGCCGACGAGATCAACCGCACGCCGCCCAAGACGCAGGCTTCGCTGCTGGAAGGCATGCAGGAGAAACAGGTCACGGCCGGCGGGCACACGCGCCCGCTGCCCAAGCCCTTCTTCGTCATCGCCACCAAGACCAGCGTCGAGACCGACGGCGTGTATCCGCTCCCCGAGGCCCAGCAGGACCGTTTCATGCTCAACGTCGAGATGAAGCGCCTGAGCCAGGCCGAAGAGGTGGACGTCGTCACCAAGGACCCCGCGCGCAACCTCGCGGCCATCGCCACCGTCGTGGACGGCGCTACGCTGACCGCCTACCAGAAGGCCGCGCGCGACGTGAACGTCCCGACCAGCGTCCAGAAGTACATCGTGGACCTGACTTCCGCGTCCCGTCCGGGCACGCCCCACGCGATCGATTACGTGAAGCAGTTCGTCGCCTGGGGCGCGGGCGTGCGCGCGACGCAGAACCTGGCCCTCGGCGCCAAGGCGCGCGCGGCCATCGACGGGCGCGCCGCTGCGACGGTGGACGACGTGAAGGCCGTGGCCCTGCCCGTCCTGCGCCACCGCCTGGGCATCAACTTCAAGGCCGAGAACGAAGGCATTTCGCCCGCGCATATCGTGGGGCGGTTGGTGGAGACGATTAAGTGATCAGTGGTCAGTGAACAGTGGTCAGTGAACAGTGAACAAAAACGGCGCAACGAAGCACGGCGAATGGCTCCACAAGATGAACGTTGGGAAAGGGTGGCGATCGGCAGGCATGGCAGTGGCTCTGCAAGCAGTTCACTGACCCTGTTTACTGATCCCTGACCCCTGAGTAAGCGGAGGCCTCATGGCAACGGCACCAGCAGCGGCGAGCGTCGGGAAGGAACACGTGGATGCGATCCGCAAGGCGCACGACACGGTGATGTCCGAGGTGCGCAAGGTCATCATCGGGCAGGACGCGGTCGTCGAGGACGTGCTCTCCTGCTTCTTCGCCGGCGGGCACTGCCTGATCACCGGCGTCCCGGGCCTGGCGAAGACGCTCCTTATTTCCAGCCTCGGCAAGGCGCTCAAGCTCGGCTTCAAGCGCATCCAGTTCACGCCCGACTTGATGCCCAGCGACATCGTCGGCCACGAGATCCTGGACGAGGAAGGCGGCAAGCGAAAGCTGACCTTCGTCCCCGGCCCGATCTTCAGCAACATCGTGCTGGTGGACGAGATCAACCGCGCACCGGCCAAGACGCAGAGCGCGCTCTTTGAAGTGATGGAGGAGCGGCAGGTGACCGTGGACGGCGTGACGCACCCCGCCGGCGTGCCGTTCATGATCGTGGCCACGCAGAACCCGATCGAGCACGAAGGCACGTATCGCCTGCCGGAAGCCCAGTTGGACCGCTTCCTCTTCAAGATCGACATGGGGCACCCCAGCGTGGAAGAGGAGGAACAACTGCTGCTGCGGGCACAGGAGGGCCTGCACCGCTTGGAGGTCGACCAGATCAAACCCGTGATCACGCCGGAAGAACT
>JAHCJK010000228.1 GCA_026184295.1 Planctomycetota bacterium | reverse complement strand
ACTGTTCGACGGGCCAGCCGTGCGCGTACGCGTACAGGGACACGACCGCGAGCAGGCTCGTCGCGCCCGCGCCCGCCGCGCCCCGGCGTCCGTTGCGCAGCGCTTCGAAGATCAGGCCCGCGCCGAGGCCCAGCAGCGCCGCGGCGTGCCAGCCGAACTGCGCCGCCAGGTCCGCGCGTCCTGAAAAGACGGCCGCCGCCGGGACGAAGGCCGTCAGCAGGCTCGCGCCCACCTTCCACGTCGCGTCCATCCACCACCACAGGGTCCAGCGCCGCCAGCCGCCGAGGTTCGCGCGCAGGTCGTGGGCGTCTTCGGCGCCGGAGGCCAGCGCGCGCGCATGCATCAGCGCGGCCAGGATGCCGCAGCAGGCCAGCGCGGGGACATAGGCCGCGGGCATCATCCACCAGCGTTCGCCCGCCGCGCCCGCGACGCCCGCCAGCACTGCGCCGGAACCGTATGCCGCGAGCGCGCCGAAGAAGGCGAAGGCCTCGAAGAGCGATTCGTCGAGCTTGCGCGCGTGCCACCACGCGCTGGCGCTGAAGACGAGCATCGAGATCATCCAGAGGCTCGACGGGGACCACGGGTACATCGGCGGGCGCCCCGGGCCCTGGTGGACCAGCGCGGCGTAGGTATCGAGCACGATCGCGAGCTGCCCAAGGATCAGGAAGCCGAGGCCGGTGATGCGCAGCGAGGTCCAGCGGCGCAGCGCGTAGCCCGCGCCCATGCAGGCGCTCGTGCCGCCCAGCAGCAGCGCGAGCTGCTGCCAGGCCGAGGCGCCTTCCCACATGTTCATGCGCACGAACGCGACCGCGCTGATGAAGATGATCCCGATCCCGATGCTTTGCAGGATGCGCACGTTCTCGGGCGTGAAGAGCCGTTCGGCCAGCGTCTTCTCCTGCGTAGAGGCTACGGCGCACGGCGGGTCCGCGAAGAGGCGCGCGGGCGGCCTTTGCGATTCGGCTGCGGGCGCTGGCTCATCATGGAATGTTTCGGCTGTCTGGAAATCTTGAGCGGGCACTTCCACGATCTTCACGGGTTCGAGCGTCACCGACGCCGGCGTCATCCGTTCCGGTACGTCATGGCCGGCGCGCGCCTCCTCGCGCGCCGGGTCCGTGGGTTCTGCTTGGGCGGGAGGTTGGAACGGAGCGGCGAGCGCCGCGTCCGCTTCGGATGACGCCGGCGCGGGGACCTCGGGGGCCTGCGCGTCGGCATGCAGTTTGGCGATGATCGCGCGGATCGCTTCGGGATCGCGCGCCTTGGGGACCTCGGCCGCCGGGACCTCCGGCGCGGGCGTCTGCGCGAGCGCGGCCGCTGGCGCTTCGTTCTCTGCGGGAACAGGTTCGGCCGGCACGAGCGCATCGGGTTTCGGTGCGGAACTCATCGCCGGCTCGGGCGGGGGATTCGGACTGAACTCCGGCGCGGCCTGCGGTTCAAGCGCGTGGCTGGGAGTCTCGGCCAGCGCCGCGCCGGGCAGGCGGGCGCGTTCCCGGTCGATGTACGCGAACAGTTCGGCGCGCGTCTGGGGACTCAGCGCGTCGGCGCGGAGCGCCCGGCGGGTCTCGGCTTCCAGCACGTTCAGCACCTGCGCGCGCGTCAGTACGATGCGGCGGGGCGCGTCCACGGGCGGCGGCGCGGGCGCGGGGTTCGGCTCGGTATAAAGCGGTTTGATCGGAGCCGGCGTGTAGAGCGGCTTGGGATCGACCAGCACGTTGTAGAGGAACTTCACCACCTGCCAGCATCCGGTCACGAAGCCGATCGCGAACATCGCCAGGAAGAACAGGATCAGCACCAGTCCCATACGCGCGCCCTCCGCCAGGTCCTTCCGCCTGGGAAAAGAATACGCGCCCTTGGATATTCCGATTATTGATTGTAAAATGAAATACTATCGATTTTATCGATAGATAGATGAAACGCGCCGGCCGTAACTCGAAAGGGCATCCATGCCTGCGTTCCGCATGCACCAACTGGAAGGCTTCTTTTACGTGGCGCGCGCGGGGAGTTACACGCGGGCGGCGCAGGCCTTCCCCTACCCCATCGGCCAGCCCGCGGTCTACCAGCAGGTCAAGGGCCTGCAGGAAGACCTGGGCGTCGCGCTGGTGCAGCAGGCCGGCCCGCGCCGCACGGTGCTGACGCCCGAAGGCCGCGCGCTGTACGAATTCCTCGCGCCCTTCTTCGACGGCCTGCCCAACGTGGTCGAACGCATCCGCCGCGCGGAGCTTTCCCCGCTGGTGCTCGGCGCGGACCAGCTCCTGGCCATGGAGGCCCTGCCGCCGGCGCTGCTGAAAGCGCGCGCGCAGCGCCCGGACTTTCTCGTGCGCGTGGAGGAACTCCCGACGGCCGAGATCGTCGAACGCGTGGCCAACGGCACGATGGACGCGGGCCTGGCGCACCTGCCCACGATCCCGAAGGGCCTGAAGTGGCTGCCGCTCGGGCGCATCGGCATCTCGCTGCTGGTGCCCGCGAATCACCCGCTGGCCAAGGCCGGCCGCGCGCCCGGGCCCGAAGAGATCGCCAAGCACGCGGTGATCCTGTACGAACCGCACTCACCCGGCCGCGCCCTGGCCGAACGGCTCTTCCGGCAGTTCGGCGTGCGCTTAAAGGTCGCTGCGGAAGTCACCTTCGCGCAGACGATGCGCGCGTTCGTCCGCGCGGGGCTCGCCCCGGCCTTCGTGCCGTACCTGATGCCCGGGCGTTCCGGCCAGCCGCAGCCGGAAGATCTGCCGCGCCTCCCGCAGATCGTCGTCTACGAGATGACCGCGAAGCTGCGCGCCGGTCCCCTCCCCTTCGGCCTGCTCCACCGCCCCGGCATGGAAGAAAGCGCCGCCTTCCAGTTGCTCGCGCAGTGCATGCGCGAACGCTGGGCCTAGCCGCCGCGCGCCGGCGCCTGCTGTGTGTGGGACAGGCGTCCCGCCTCTCCGGCCCATGGAGCCAGCCGCAGAACAAGAAGGATGCGAAGGTGCTTGTAGATTTGAAACCTTCGTTGGGTGCCACACCGCGAAGCGGTGTGCGGTGCGGTCCGGTGGGGTTCGGTCCGGTTCGGTCCGGTTCGGTGCGCCCGCCGCAGCGGTTCGGTCCGAAGCGCCCGACGCAAGTGCGGCACACCGCTCCGCGGTGTGGCACCCAACGAACGGCTCGAATCTACAAGCACCGGACGCGCTTGCGGCGTGGCGGGCGAGGCGGGCAGAGCGGGGCCGCGCTGGGCCGCGCAACCGCTACTTGTGCTCGTACGATTGCAGTTCGGAGTCCTTCGCTTTCAGCAGCTTGGCGGGCTTGCCGCGCAGGTGCTGGTCGAAGAAGGCCACGCTGTAATCGACGATCAGGCGGCCGTTGCCGGATTCGGCGCAGGCGACGGTGGTCTGGTCCTTCGAGAGCAGGTTCGTCCAGGCGAAGTGCGTCGCGCCCTTCAGCACCAGGTAATACGCGGGGCTGCCGAGCTTTTCGTAGACCTTGGGGAGAAAGGGCGTGATGCCGAAGTCGAGCGTCCCGCCCTGGAGCATCACGGGCGCCTTGAGGCTCTCGGCGGAACCCCCGTTCGCGAAGCCGATCACGTACGGCGAGAGCGCCAGCACGGCCTTGTAGCGCTCGTCCTTCCACGAAGGCCACGCGCCGGCCAGCCCGAGCACCGTGTAGCCACCGAGCGAGTGGCCGGCGAGGCCGAGCTTGGCGCGGTCGATGTGTTCGAAGAAGTCGCTGGCCTTGTCCTGGTCGGCGGCGAGGAGGTAATCGGTCAGGCCCTCGATGTCGTCGCGGCGGTCGGAGAATTTCTTGTCGTCCCAGCTCTTCACGTCGGCGAAGCGCGGCGGCGTGGCGGGCTGCTTGTCCTTGGTCTGCATCGAGTCGTTGTGGTTCACGGCCGCGACGATGTAGCCGGCCCGGGCGAGCGCCTCGGTGAGAAAGATCGCCTGGTCGCCGCTGCCGAGAAAGCCGTGGGAGAAGAGCACCAGCGGGTGGCGGCCGGGGGCCAGCGGGGCGTTTTCGGCCGCGACGCCCTGCTGCCCGTGGTAGTCGAACGGCTTCGCTTCCTGCGCGGTCGGGTACCAGAAATAGACGGTGTGCTTGCGCGCCTGTGCATCGGGCGTGTAGGCAATCTCGACTTTGCGGTACCCCGCGTTTACGGGCGTGGGCTTTTCCCGCACGGGGCTCGACTCGGCCAAGGCCGCGGCCGAGATGCAGAGCAGCAGCGCGGGCAGGAGGCGGGGGGCGGTTTTCATAGGGATTCTCCCAGGACCTGGTACAGACGCCGGACGAAGAAGCGCGGTTTCACTCGATCCGCGTTGCTCCTTATTAAGTGGGAAGTACGCGAGTGCGATGCCAAAGGCGGACCCGCTCCGCTTGATCGAAGTCTATACATCTTGCTTCCTTCCAATTCTTGTAAGAACATTCGGACTATCGAGTTACTTTGAAAAAATGATGGTCCATGAAGCGGACCTGCGGGTGTATCAAAGGAGGCGCGCACGTACGCTGGCCTCGCGCCGCACACCGCCGAATCGGGAGCTTATTCCATGTCCAAGACCTGCTGCCTGGCCGTTCTCGTGTTGCTCGCGCTGGCCGCGCGCGCCGAAGACGAACCGACCGCGATCGTTCAGGATTTCGAGCAGCCCATCGAGATCAACAAGTGGCCGGCGGAAAAGCCGGGCAAGATCGAACGCAGCACCGAATGGAAGGCCGACGGCGAGCAGTCGCTGCGCATCGACGCGGGGCTGATGGCGGCGCTCTCGCAGTTAAAGCTGAAGAACTGGAAGGACTATTCGGTGCTGCGCGTAAGCGTGAACAACACCACCGACAAGACCGTCACGATCGGCTTCGAACTGCAGGACCAGCACACGACCTTTCACGAACGCCACCAGAACGGCTTCGGCGTGCAGCCCGGCGTCCACGTGATCGAACTCGATTTCTCCGGCGGGCTCTGGCGCGGCGAACAGAACGCGCCGTACAAAGGCAAGATCAAGACGCCCATCGACGTCGGCGGCATCACGCGCGTCAGCTTCACCAACGAGGGCGAAGGCCCGATTTATCTCGACAAGATCGAGGTCGTGAAGGTGAAGAAGCTCGAGACGCCCGGCGGCTTCGCGTTCGACTTCCAGAAGAACGGCCACCAGGTGATGAGCCAGTGGATCGGGGTCAGCGAGGCCACGCCGTACAAGGACGGCGGCTTCGGCATGGTCGGCGGGCGTCCCTCGCTGCTGAACAAGGTCAGTTCCTACCCGACGCCGATGCTGGGCGACGGCGCCGCCTTCAACGCCGGCGGCTTTAAGGTAGACCTGCCCGGCGGCGACTACCTCGGCTGGATCGCCTTCGAACGCGGCGGCTTCTGGGAAGGCGAACAGTGCGCCTACAGCCACGCGGCGCTGAAGGCCAACGGCACGGTGGTCCACGAACACGACTTCGCGCCCGCGGGCCCGCACTTCTTTTTTCAGGACACCGAGATCACCGACCTCGCGCAGCTTAAGGACAAGCTCATCTGGCCCGCGGCCGCGGCGGCCGCGTTCAAGTTCAAGGCCGAGAAGGGCGTCAACCACTTCACGCTGGATTTGAAGGACGAGAACGGTCTGCCGCTGCGCGTCGCGGGCATGATCCTCGCGCCCGCCACGCCCGAAGGCCAGGCCTTTATCGACGCGCACCTGGCCCTGCAGAACAAGACCATCGACACCACCTACGCCGCGCAGGACCGCGGCCGGCGCAAGGACCGCAAGGAACCCGCCAAGGCGCTCGTCGTCGAACCGCTCCCGCCCGGCGCGCAGGTCTACCCGCGCGACTGGCCCACGGCCGCCGAAGGCGCGCCGATCCCCGAACTGACCGCCGTCACCGGCCAGAAGGTGACCGTGCACCTGGCCGTCTACGCCAAGACCGCGGGGAGCGCCAGCGTGGCCGCCGCGCCGCTGAAAGGCCCCGGCAGCCTGCCCGCGCCGGCGGTCTCGTACGGGCGTTACATGCCCCAGCGCGCTTACGGCGTCGGCGCCGTCTGGCTCGACGTGAACCACTACCGCCCCGAACCGGCCTTCGACTGCGGCCCGGAACTGACCCGTTCGGTGGTGGTCGAATACGACGTGCCCGCCGACGCCAAGCCCGGCGCGTACGAAGGCAGCGTCGAGATCGCCGCGGGCGCCGAGAAGCTCTCGCTGCCGGTCAAGCTTCAGGTCGCCGCGGTCAAGCTCGCCGCGATCCCCCGCCCCGTCGGCCTCTTCATGAACGCGCTCCCTTTTGAGGCCTCCGCCGTCGGCGACGCCGAATGGTGGAAGCTCCAGGAAAGCCTGGCCAAGGAACAGGGCGAAGCGGGCCTGAACTGCCCCGCCGGCGGCGCGGGCCTGGGCCTGCGCTTCGCCGACGGCAAGATCTCCGGCGACGCGGCCGTGAAGTACCTCAAGATGGCCGCGAAGTACGGCATGGACAAAGGCTTCACCAACTACGGCGGCTTCCTCGGGCGGCTGAACCGGGGCTCCGGCGACCCCGCGGCGGTCTTCGCGGCGCTCACCGCGTTCGAAAAGGACAACGGCCTCCCGCCCTTCTACTGGTATTCGTACGACGAACCGAGCACCGAGACCGAACAGAACAACGTCCTCGCGTACCTCGAACCGTACACCAAGGCCGGCATCCGCACGATCGGCTACACCAGCGTCCACAACGGCAGCGCGCTGTGGGAAAAGCTGCGCGACGCCAGCTACGCGCCCGCCTTCAACATCCACACCGGCGACGACCTGAAGAAGCTCAAGGCCGCCGGCGGCCATCCGTGGGTCTACAACAACGGGCTCGACCGCTACGGCCTGGGCCTGCACCTCTGGCGCGGCTTCACGCTCGGCGCCGAAGGGCGCATGCAGTGGATCGGGCTCTACACGCAGGGCTTCGCGTACCACAACCTCGACGGCCGCGAACCGTCGTACCCGTGCTTCTTCGTCCACTCGAAGTTCGGCGCGCTCAAGACGCCCATGTGGCTGAGCGTCCGCGAGGGCCTGCTGGACGCGCGCATCCGCTACACACTGGAAGCCGCCGCGAAGCCCGGCGACCCCGCGCTGGCCGCGTGGAGCACCGACGGCTACAAGACCGACGAACCCAAGTGGACCGACGCCGAACTCGACAAGACCCGCCTGACCATGCTCAAGCGGCTCCAGGAGCTGGCGAAGTAACGTTCTATTTCACCGCGGAGACGCGGAGGGCGCGGAGAACTGCAACGACCTGTTTCGCGCAAAGACGCAAAGACGCTAAGAACGGCAGGAACAACAAGAACAACAAGAACAGCAAGAACAGCAAGAACAGCAGGAACAGCAGGAACAGCAGAACAGCAGAACAGCAGAACAGCAGAACAGCAGAACAGCAGAACAGCTTATCCACGAAGGACACGAAGGCGCACGAAGAACGGCACGATGTATTTGTAGTGCTTCGTGATCTTCGTGTCCTTCGTGGAAGAGTCGTTTGCAGTTGCAGTTCTTGGCGTCTTAGCGTCTTTGCGCGAAACAGGTCGTGATATGCCGTTCCTAGTTGATTGGCCGTTCTCTGTGCGCTCTGTGAACTCCGTGGTGAAAAACGTAGTTCTCTGCGCGCTCCGCGTCTCCGCGGTGAAAATGAATCAGAAGTGCCGTTCGATATAGGTGATGGCGCCTTCCAGGTTGGGCAGGATCTTGGTACAGAAGCGGACCATCCACGGCGAGCAGTCCTTGAATTCGAACGGCGCGAAGGCGATCACGAATTTGCCGAGGTGGTGGCTGGCGTAGAAGACTTCCATCGAGGTGCCCACGCTGGCCTTGGAATAGTTCACCAGCACCAGGTCGGCGTCGCGGATGTCCTGCAAGTCGAACTCGACGATCTCGTTCGAACTGTCGATCTCGTTGTCGCGGAAGTTCCGGCGCATCGGGTCGAGCAGGATAAAGCGGCCGGCGAGGCGCTCCTTCGCGCGGGTGCGCCAGTCCTTGGTCTCGCCGATGGCGCAGTCCATGATGGGCCCGCAGAGGTAGATCTTTTTGGCATTCATGGTGCCGGCCCTTTCACAATTCATCGCACAAGCTTATGGAAAAGCTATGCTTATGCGACGACCTATTCCACGAGGCGGAAGGTGCCCATGCAGGTATCGAATTCGGCATCCATCGCGGTGCTTTGAGAAACCAGCCGCGTGAAGGTCACGACGATCACCTTCCTTTCCTTTCCGTGGAAGCAGTACTGGACGAAGTGCAGATGGTCGCCCTCCTGCACCACGTCGTACGCGATCCGGAAGGCGGGGCGTCCTTCGGCCGTGGCAGACTCGGTCAGGCTGCTGTTGGTGATCGGCCCGAGGGTCTTGGGCAGCTCTTTCAGACCCGATTCCGCGTAGGCCTTCAGCCCCAGGAAGGACTTTTCGTCCATCACGCAGATGTTCGGCGCGAACTGTTCCGTCGGCGTGCCCGCCACAATGGGGTGCTTCAGATCCTTGAACGGCTGAATCTTCCAGCCTTTGGGGATTTCGAACGCGCACAGGCCCGCCACTTTGTAGGCCTCCGCCGTCAAAGCCGCAGGCGTCTTGGTCGCGTCCGGAAGCCCGCCGCCGCCGCAGGCGGCCAGCCCGAAAAGGATGCCGACGGTCATGAATGCCGCGAGACCGCGCCGAATCGTAGGATGCATAGGATTACTCCTTCTTAAGAGGCCTTAGCCCCGCGATACGTTCACCCGTGCCGCGACTACCTTGCGCACCGCGCGCGCGATGTCCCGCGCCAGCCCGTCCACGTCCTCGTCGAAGCTCGGGCGGTACACGAACCCCGCGCAGGCCCGCGAGAGCATGATGTTGAGGCCCTTCTCCTGGTTCTGGCGGAAATCCGTGCGCATGCCCACGACCGGCTTGCCCTTCGCGAAGGCGTAGCCGACTTCGAACGCGGTGCCGCTGTCGGCGTCGGGGCCGTCGAGCCAGGCCAGGACCACGTCGGCGCCGTCCACGCCCTCGATGCAGTCCTGGAAGATCATCCCAAAGGCCTTCTCGTCGTTGAACTTGCCTTCGTGCTTGAAGTCCTGCGGCAGGACGATCAGGCCTTCGGGCAGTTCGCGCTGGATGGCCTTGGCCAGCGAGCGGTTCGCGCGGCGTTCGAGCAGCGTGAAGAGCGGCGCGGCGAAGTAGACGCGCAGCTGTTTGGGCGAGGCGCCGTTCGGCCCGCCGGAAGACCTT
>JAHCJK010000227.1 GCA_026184295.1 Planctomycetota bacterium | reverse complement strand
GGCAACGGCACGGCGCTGGGCGCGCAGCCCGGCGCGACCGGGAAACTCGCCGACGCTGGCAAAGGACACGGCCTGGGCGGCGCCGAACGGCTTACCGAAGGCGGCAAGGACGGACACGGCCGAGGCGTGGGTTCGGCCGAAGGCGACGCGCCGCTGGCCGCCGGCGATCTTGGAAAAATGGCGGGGCCCAAGGGCCCCGGCGCCGGCGAAGGCCGGAAGGAACCCGTCGGCGGCGAAGGCCGCGAACACGCCGCGGGCGCCGGCCTGGGCACGCTGGGCCAGGGCAAGGGCGCGGGCGGCGACGCGCTGGCCGCGCTCGGAGGCTCGGGTTCCGGCGGTACGAAGCTGTGCGCCAACGGCGCGTCGGGCTCGCCGGCCAAGGGCTTCGAACTCGATCCGTACACGCCGGGAATTCCGTCGCGCACGCGACTGAGCGGCCGCGGGATGGGCACGGCGGGCGAACGCCCCATCTGGGGGCCCGCGACGGGCCACATGCTGCGCGTCACCCTGGGGCTCGCGCGCCATGCCGGCGACTGGAACTCCTCGCCGACGGCGCTCTACCATCTCGCGACGGCCTTTATGGAACGCAGCGGGCTCCCGGACGTGAAGGCCGAGGTCAAGAACGTGGCGCTCTCCGACCCCGAGGCGCTGGCCGCGTGCCGCGTCGTGCTGATCACCTCGAACGATCCGATCGCCTTCACGCCCGCCGAACGCGCGGGCCTGCGCGCGTACCTCGACAAGGGCGGCCTCGTCTGGGTGAACGACTCCAGCGCGAGCGGCGACGAACGCTTCGACACAGCCTTCCGGCGCGACCTGGAGACCGTGGCGCCCGGCGCGCGGCTCCTGAAGATGGACCGCTCCGAGGCCTTCTTCCGCAGCGCGTACGACCTCTCGCGCGGCTACAAGGGCTACCGCATTCCGCCCGGCGACAAGTACCGCGAGGAATTCGTGGAGTCGCTGACCGTGGGGAACGCGGCGCGCCCGGCGCTGATATACACCCGCAACGACTACGCCGACGGCCTGGAGATCGACCCGCGCAACATCGCCGGGCGCGCCTCGCTGACGGACCTGACCCCCGAGGAGATGCTGGAAGGCTCGCTGCGCTTCGGGATCAACCTGGTCGCGTTCTCGCTGGGCGCGGAGGCCCCGCGGCTTCCGCCGCCGCCGGAGAGTTCAGCGCAGGCGGCGAAGCTGTACCGCTACAGCGGGCCCGATCTGCCGGTCTTCGACGCATTCGAACCCGGGGCGGACGGCGTCTCGGAGTGGAACGCGGAAGAATGGGGCAATCCCACGCAGGCCGAACACGTGAACCTGGACCGCGGCCGCGCGCTGAAGGTGACCTTTAAGAGCGGAGAGAAATCCAAGGCGGCCGTCACGCGCAGCGTGGACGTGGACCTGAGCGACGCGAAGGCGCTGGTGCTCGACCTGCACTCGTCGCTCGCGCACGGCTTCAACGTCGCGGTGCTCTTCCAGACCCGCCCCGACTGGGACGGTTACGAATGCCGCCCGGTCTTCGTGCGTCCCGGCTGGAACAAGAACCTGCGCTTCCCGCTGAACCTGGACGACTTCAAGAGTTCGAAGAGCGAATGGAAGGCGTACGACCGGCCGTTCGCGCCGCGGACGCAGGTCGCGCGGATCACGATCCTGCTCTACAACCATGAATCCGACGGCGCCGCGATCCTCGACAACCTGCGCGTCGAACGCTAAGCGTCAGGCCTTGTGCCCGTCGCGGCGCATGATCATCGTCAGCGACTGAAAATCCCGTTCGATGCGGTGGATGTGGATGCGCCCCGAAAACGCGCCGGGGCCTTCGCGGCCTACGGCGACGACGATGGTGTCGCCGTCTTCCGCGAGTCCGCTGGCGCGCGCGGCGTCCTCGGCCTCCTTCAGCGGCATGGAGGACTCCTGATGCAGGCTGGACGCCACCGGCGTGACGCCCCAGAAGAGCGCCATGCGGCGCAGCGCGTGCGGGACGGGGCTGAGCGCCAGCACGGGCACGCGCGGGCGCGAGGACGCGACGAAGCGCGCGGTCGCGCCGGACCGCGAGATCACCACGATGGCCTTGACCTCGATGCAGCGGGCGATGCGTTCCACCCCCAGGGCCAGGGCGTCGTGCAGGCCCGTGGCGCGCGCGTCGCTGGGATGGTAGGTCATCTCCAGGCGCGCGTTGAGGAAGTAGCCTTCGGCCTCGCGCGCGATGGTGCTCATCGCCTGCACCGCCTCGACGGGGAACCTGCCCGAGGCCGTCTCGCCCGAAAGCATCACGGCGTCGGTGCCGTCCAGGATCGCGTTGGAGACGTCGCTGACTTCCGCTCGCGTGGGGCGCGCGTTGGCCGTCATCGATTCCAGCATCTGCGTGGCGGTGATCACCGGCTTGTCGTGCTCGTTGGCGAGGCGGATCAGGCGCTTCTGGATCGGCGGGACTTTTTCGAAGTCCATCTCGACGCCCAGGTCGCCGCGCGCGACCATCAGGCCGTCGCTGGCCTCCACGATCGCTTCGAGCCGTTCGATGGCCTCGGGCTTCTCGATCTTGCTGATGAGCAGCGGCGGGTCTTCCTGTTTGGCCATGCGGCTCCGCACGGGGCCCAGGTCGTCGGGGTGGCGGACGAAGGAGAGCGCCACGAAATCGACGCCGTTGGCGAGGCCCCATTCAAGGTCGTTCAGGTCCTTGGGCGTCACGCTGGGCGCGCTGACGTTCACGCCCGGCAGGTTCATGCCCTTGCGCGACTTCAGGACGCCGCCGCGCGCGAAGAGCACGCGCACCGTCTGCCCCGAGACCGCGGTGACGCGCGCTTCCAGCGTGCCGTCGTCGAAGAGCACCCGGTCGCCGGGCTTGACGTCCTGCGCCAGGCCTTCGTATTCGCACGGCAGCGCGCCGGCGGGCTTGGATTCGGGAGCGCCGGTGAAGAAGGCGACTTCCTCGCCGTCCTTGATCTCGTAGGCGCCGTTGGGCATCTCGCCGACGCGAATCTTGGGTCCGCACAGATCCTGGAGCACGCCGATGGGCTTGCCGGCCTTTTCGGACGCGGCGCGAATCATGGCCAGGGTCTTGGAATGCGTTTCGTGGGTGCCGTGGGAGAAGTTCAGGCGCGCGATGTCCATCCCGGCGGCGATCATGCGGTCCAGGGTCTCGGGCGTGGCGCTGGCCGGGCCGATGGTGCAGACGATGCGCGTGCGCCGGAAGGCGTGGGGTTGAGCGGGCATGGTCACCTCGTGGTATGAGCGGTACACGTGGAGCCTAGCGACGGCGCGCGCAAATTCCACTTTCATCCCCGCGCAAGCTGTACGATTCTTGAAGCGGCGAGGGTCCCGATGAGGCACGCAATTCAAATCATGCACGCACGGCACGCGTACACGCTCGCGTTTCTGGCCGCGGTCCTGCTGCTCCCGGCCGCCGCGCGCGCGCAGTCCGATGCCGAACGCGCCGCTGCCGCGGGCGAACTGGTCGTCTACAAGAACCACCACGTCCTGCGCCTGTACGGCAGCGAACCCCGCGAGCGCGGCTTCGCGCACGGCTACCTGCTGGCCTCGGGCATCCTGGAGGCGATGGACGACGCGCTGAAGAGCCTGCCGTTCTTCACGGCGGAAAAGTTCGAGCACCGCCTGATTCCGTGGGCCAAGAACAGCTTCGTCTGGGACGCGCAGGCGACGCAGGAAATGGAAGGCATGTTCGAGGGCCTCTGCGCGCGCCTGCCCGCCAAGGAGCGCGTCTGCCCCGCCCTCGGCCGCGCGGTGACGCTCGCCGACCTGTACGCCATCAACGTCATCGCCGATTACTTCGGGCCCGGCTGCAGCGGTTTCAGCGCCTGGGGGCCGCTCACCGAAGACGGCAAGGTGATCTACGGGCGCAACCTGGATTTCCCGATCGGGCAGCGCGCGGTGGCCAACCAGATCGTCCTGGCCGTGGAAAAACTCGGCGCGAAGGGCAAGGACCCCAAGCGCAAGCCCTGGATCGGCGTCGGCTGGCCGGGCCTGATCACCATCTTTACGGCGATGAACGAAGACGGGTTCGTCTGCTGCCTGCACGATTCGACCAACGTGCTTAAGGGCGGTCCCAAGGCCGGCTTTGTCCCGCGCGGGCTGCTGCTGCGGCGCATGATCGAAGGCGTCGATCCCGAGGACGGCGACCCGGCCGAGGCCGCCGCGAAACTGACCGCCGAACGCCCCGCGGCCTGCGGGAATCTTTTTCACATCGCCTGGCCGAAGGCCGCCGCCGAGAAGACCAAGACCACGCCCTCCGCAGTGCTCGAATTCGACGGATCGGGGCGCGAAGCGGGCACGACTAAGGGCATCGGCCTCCGCCGCATGGACGAGAAAAATTACCTGGTGCTGAGCAACCACTACTGCGTGCGCAGCCCGGAACTGAAGTGCCCGCGCTTCGAAAAAATCACCGAAGGCATCCGGCAAATGACCAAGGACGGCCGCACCATCGACGTCGCCGCCGCGCGCAAGATCCTGATCGGCGGGGAACTGCCCACCGCCGCGCACACGGTCGTCTTCCAGCCCGACGACCGCGTCATGCACCTGGCCATCACGCGCGCGAACTTTCTCTCCACCCGCGTGGCCGCGACCAAGTTCACCTTCAAGGACCTGTTGAAGCGCGGCAATCAGGACGACAAGTAACCACTCAACCAACTATCAATACTAGAGTTAGGCGAACGTCATTTTCCCGTGTTGCCAGATGCGGCGCGGGGTATATACCACTGTAATACCAGTTTGTACCTCCGGGGAACACATGAAAACCAAGGCCTTGGAACCGCGGCGAAACCTCGCCGACAACCTCGCGGATGCCCTGCGCGGGCTGATTCTGGCCGCCGAGTGGACGCCCAACGCGTACCTCCCGGCCGAACGCGAA
This sequence comes from Planctomycetota bacterium, assembly GCA_026184295.1. GTDB lineage: Bacteria > Planctomycetota > SZUA-567 > H5-PLA8 > H5-PLA8 > JACQFI01. Next base: position 4,269 of record JAHCJK010000227.1, on the reverse strand, counting down.
CTCTGCGAACGCTACAAGGTCAGCCGCGTCACCGTGCGCCGTTCGCTCGCGCGCCTGGTGGACGAAGGCCTGCTCGAAGCGATTCCCTACAAAGGTTACCGCCTGCGCCCGCCCACGCAGTTGCCGGTCTCGCGCACCATCGCGTACGTGCTGGCGCAGGCCGAACCCGGCGCGCGCTGGGACCGCACGCACGCGCACATCCTGAGCGCGTTTCAGCGCGTCCAGGTGGAACAGAACGGCTCGGTGCTCGCGGTGGGGACGCTCGGGCGGCCGACGGCCGAGGTCTTTCGCGAACTGAAGGACGCGCACGTGGCCGGCGCGGTGCTCGACACCAGCCGCGACGACTACGTCGCCACCGCGCTGGATTCCGGCCTGCCCTGCGTGATCGTGGACGCTTTTCACGACGCGGCGGCGCTCGACACGGTGATCCAGGACAACTTCGGCGGGACGCGCATCGCCGCGGAACACCTGATGGCCCGCGGGCACGCGCGCATCGGCTGGGTGGGCCCGACGCGGGCCTTCGCCCACTGGCGCGAACGCTTTGCCGGAGCCCGCGCGGCGCTGCACGACCGCCGCCGCGACTTCGCGCCCGAAGACATCGCCGAACCCGCCGACAACGAAGCGCAGGACGAGGCCGAGGCGCTCGTCGCGCGCATGCTTTCGCGCGCGGACCGCCCCACCGCCCTCGTCTGCCCCTGGATCGCGATGACGCTCGGCGCCGCGCGCGCGGTGCGCAAGGCCGGCCTGGCGCTCGGCAGGGACGTCGAAGTGGTCGGCTGGTCGAACGAGATCGAATACCGCGAGGTCCTCGCGCCGGAGTTCCTGGGCGGCGAGATGCCCGCGGTGATGGCCTGGCGGCCGGACGAGATGGCGCTGCTGGCCGTCGGCCGCCTGCATACGCGAGCCGCCGCGCCGCAGACGCCCTGCTGCCGCATCAGCGTAAAGGTCCGCCTGATCGAACCGCGCAACGCCGAACGCGTGCTGCGCGGCGTGTAGCCGCTCCGAAGCACCGCTTGAAAGGATCACACACCCATGCACACGACCGCACGCTTCGCGTCCGCCCTGCTGCTGCTCGTATCTGGAGCCGCGGCCCTAGGCGCACAAGCCAAGACCCCCACCGAAGCGACCGGTCCCATCGACGCCAACTCGCCGCCCTGTCGCTGGGGCGCGACGGCCAAGGACGAACACGGAACCTGCGTCTGGTTCGGCGGGACCGGCGGCGTCTCGGAATCCGGCGCGCTGCAAACGTGGGTCTTCCGCGACGGCGCGTGGTCGCGCCCCGCGTTCAAGGAATCGCCCGCCTGCGCCGAAACGCGCGCACTTGCCGCCGAAGCCCGCAATCTTTACGCCGCCGTCGCGAACCGGTACTACCGGTCGGAATCGGCCAAAGCGCAGTCGGCGCGGCTGAACGAGGGCTACGCGGCACTGGCCGAGCGCCTCGGCAAGAGCGCGTACAAGGATGCCGCTGCCGCTCGCGCGGAAAAGGCCGCCGGCGCCTTGAAGGCCTTGGCAAGCAAACTGACCGCCGCGCCCACGGCCGCCGAAGTGGGCCTGGCCCGCGAAGCCTGGACGGCGCTGATCCAACTCGCCGATGTCCTCGCGCCGGAGCCTTCGCCGCGCAATTACCCCGGGCTGGCCTTCGACACGACGACGAAGAAGTTCGTGCTCTTCGGCGGCGAAGGCGAATTCGGCGCGTACAACGACACCTGGATCTTCGATCTGCCGTCGAACACCTGGACGGCCTTGCATCCGGCTGTGGCGCCTTCGCCCCGATGCGGGCATGGCATGATTGCCGCGAACGGCAAGGCCTACGTCGCGGGCGGCTTCGCGCCAAACGGAACGATGAGTTACTGCGGGAGCCTGTGGAACCGCCTGCCCGTGGATGTCTGGGCGCTGGACCTGAAAAGCGGCACGTGGTCGCTGGTGAAGGCCGGCGACGGCAAGCCCGCGCCTTCCGGCATGAATCCGCCCGTGGAACTGACGCTCGACGCCGAAGGCAAGACGCTTGCCTGGAAGGCGGACAAGCTCAGCTACGGGAAAAAGGTGGGCGAAGCGACCGGCTCGTGCGCGGTGACGGACGCGGCCGCCGGCGACGCAGAGACCAGCGCGCCTGGCGGTACTTTTCGTGTGCGCGGCGAGGGCTTCGATCCGGCATGGTACGAGAACGTTCCGCCCGCCGATCCCGCCGCCGTGCAGGCCACGCTCAAGGCGCTACCCGCGAACAAATGGATCAACATGAAGCCGCCGGTCCGCCACGTGAACCGCGATTGGGGCACGACGGTGCTCGACCTGGAGCACGACCAGTTGCTCCATTGGGCAGGCGGCCATTCGTCGCACTGTGGCACGGACGTCGCACACTACAGCCTCGCGACCAACCGCTGGCACATCCTCTACACGCCCGAGATGCCCTTCGAATACTGCTACTCGAACGACGGCGCGCCGGCGCCGCCGCTTTCGGGCAAGCCTTGGGGCCCGCACAGCTACCTCTCCTACGCCTGGGACGAAGTTTCCGGCAAGATGATCTGGGCCGGCAAGCACGGCGCGTATCAAAAAACGAATCCGTTCGGGCTCTGGACCTACGATCCGGACACGTACGATTGGTCGCGCCCCGCGTGGAAGTTCGAGAAGGACTCGTTCGATGTCGAGCGCCACAAGACCTGCATGGTCCGCACGCCACACGGCATCGTCGTGTGGGCCGATAAGCGTGGCGGCAGCGGCGGCGAGACCGGCCTGTGGCTGGCCCGCGTGAACGAGCACGTCTTCACGCCGCTCGCCGCGACGGACAGGAAAGACATGACCACCCTGCCCTTCACCGCTTTCGGCGACCGCCACGGGATCACGTACGATTCCAAGCGCGACCGCGTACTCATCTTCCATTTCGGCATCAAGGAGAAGCACAAGATCTGGGCCTGCGACCTGAAGACCAAGGCCGTCACGGTGCTCGCACCGAAAAATAGCGCGGGCTTTCCCGAATCCGCCGGCATGGGCCGCGAAGCGACCTATCTGCCCGACGACGACGTGGTGCTGATCTCCACGCCCATCGGCAAGGAACCCGGCACGCTGATCTACGATTGCGCCGCGGACGAATGGCTCAAGATGCCTTCGACGTCCTCAAGCGCCGATCCCGCCAAGCCCGTACCCGGCTTCGGGGTCAGCACCGGCGTCGACTGGGATCCCAAGCGCAAACTTCTCTGGCTTGTGCAGACCGACGGATCCGTGTACGCGATGCGCTTCGACCGCGCGAGCGCCGGCTTGAAACCCACGGAATAGACACTCAAGGACCAACCATGCCCCCCACTGTCGCGCTGCTGCCCGGCCAGACGGCCTTCGCCGGGAACGATTACCTGGGCCTGGCCGGCGACCCGCGCCTGGCCGAGGCGCTGTACGAAGGCGCCCGGACCTACGGCATCTCTTCCATGAGTTCGCGCTGGGCGCTCGGCTGGACCGAACTCCACGCGCGCCTCGAACGCGGCCTCGCGGAATACTTCGGCGCGGAAGATGCCTGCGTGCTCGGCGCGACCTACATGGGCGGCGCGGTCTATTTCGAAGTCATGCGCCGCGCGCACGCGACGGTGTTTTGCGACGCGACCGCGCACAGCAACCTTTTCCTGGGCATGAAGGCCGCCGGCTTCACGATCGAGTCGTTCCGGCATCTCGACGCCGAAGACCTGCGCCGCAAGCTCGCCGCGCACCGCGGCCCGCCGCCCGTGGTCGCGACCGACGGCGTGTACGGCATCAGCGGCGAAGTCGCCCCGCTGGACGCGATCCGAGACGCCGCGCGCGCGCACGGCGCGCCGCTCTTTATCGACGATGCCCACGGCGTCTTCGCCGTGGGACCGACGGGGCGCGGCTCGGCGGAGGCCCGCGGTCTTGCGCCCGGCGACGCCGTGGTGCTGGGCAGCCTGAGCAAGGCGCTGGGCTGCAACGGCGGCTTTCTGCTCGGCACGCGCGACGAAGTCGAAGCCTTCCGCCGTTCGACGCCCGTCTGCGGCGCGTCTCAGCCGATCCCGCCGCTCGCGGCGGCGGCGCTTCGGGCGCTGGAGATCGTTCGGGAAGACCCGGGGCTGCGCGCGCGGATGTGGTCGCACGCGGAACGCATGCGCGCGGCCGCGCGGGAGCACGGCCTGGGCGTCGTTTCGGAGGAATCGCCGATCGTGGCGCTGACGCTGGCGGACGAGGCCGAGGCCCGCGCGCTCGACGCGCATCTGCGGACCGAGGGGCTCGTCGCGCCGTACTTCAAGTATCCGTCGGAGCCGCGGCACAACCTAC
>JAHCJK010000226.1 GCA_026184295.1 Planctomycetota bacterium | reverse complement strand
AGCCTGCCGTCTCGGCCGCCGCCGCCCGCAAGGCCGGCGCGCCCGCCGAACCGCTGCCGCCTCCGCCGCAGCTCCAGACGCGCCGCACGTTCATGACCTGGGGCACGGCCGCGTGGCTGATCTTCTTCGGCTGGCTGGGCGGGATCGGGCACCTGTTCCTGCGCTTCATGTTCCCGCGGGTGCTGTACGAGAAGGACCCCAAGTTCATCGCGGGCAAGAAGTCCGACTACCCCGAAGTGAACAAGGTCTACGAACTCTTCAAAGAGAAGCAGAGCACCTGGCTGGTGCGGCTGGTCGAGGACGGCGAGGACCACCTCGTGGCGCTCTCCACCACCTGCACGCACCTGGGCTGCACGCCGAACTGGCTGGAAGCGGAACAGAAGTTCAAGTGCCCCTGCCACGGTTCGGGCTTCTACAAGTCGGGCGTCAATTTCGAAGGTCCGGCGCCGCGCCCGCTGGAGCGCTGGCGCATCTACGTGGACGCCACGGGCAACATCGTGGTGGACCGCGCGCGCAAGTTCCGCCAGGACCTGCAGCAGTGGACCGATTCGGATTCGTTCATCAAGATGACCTGAGCCGTACGCGTACCGGGATGATGAGGCGCCAGAGGACGAGACAGCGGGCCGGCGGAATGAGCGCCGGCGCACTTCCCGCCCTTCCATTTGAGGATTGCCATGGCCAAGCGTGAACCTCGATCGATCAAGATACACCACATGTTCTTCGCGGCGGGCTGCGCGGGCCTGATGCTGACGACCGTGTGGGCGTTCTACAACGATTACTTCCAGCGCGAATACCCCAAGCACCAGCAGGCCTTCAACCAGGTCGAGATCGAGATCCTCGAGAAGGCGCGCAAGCAGGCCTGGGACGAGTGGCACGACCTGAAGAGCGAAAACCTGGACCTGATGGATAAGCAGAAGAAGGCCCAGGAAGAAGTCCGCCGCGCCGACCGCGCCCTGCGCATGTTCCGCGAGAACGTCAACCACATCAACGACGACCTGGCCCTGACCAAGCGCAAGCTCAACTTCGCCGGCACCGACACCGGCGTCTACAACTGGGACTGGCTCGCCGCCAAGGAAGGCAAGGACAAGGCCTACGAGAAGGTCCTGGAGCACGCCAAGTACACGCGCGAACTCTTCAACACCGTCGAGGAAAAGACCGCCGAGCTGAACAAGAACCTTGAAGAGATCGCCAAGGAAGAGAACAACCTCAAGAACGCCAAGAAGGCCCTCGCCGCCTTCGACGGCCGCCTGCTGGAAACCCTGAAGGCCCTCGAGAAGGCCAAGGGCAACCCCGCGCTGAACTTCGTCAAGGATGCGCCGGGCATCGACTTCATCCAGCCGCGCTGGAACCTGAACGACCAGATTGTGCTGCAGAACCTGCCCGTGGACGTGCTCTTCGCCAAGACCGACCGCGTGGACCGCTGCGTGGTCTGCCACAAGGGCATCGACAACCCCGATCCGGCCTTCAAGTCGCTGGACGGCGACCAGAAGGTCCTCAAGGCGCACCCGCGCCTGGACCTCTTCGTCAGCGCGAACTCGAAGCACCCGATGAAGGTCTTCGGCTGCACGATCTGCCACCAGGGCCGCGGCATGGGCGTCAGCTTCCTGCGCTCGGCGCACACGCCCCAAAACCACGAACAGGGCGAGGCCTGGCGCGCGAAGTACGGCTGGAACACGCTCGACCAGCACGCCCCCGGCCAGCCGCTGTGGGACGCCCCGATGCTGCCGCTGCAGTACACCGAAGCGAGCTGCGCGAAGTGCCACAAGGGCGTGGACAAGGTCCCCGAGGCGGCCAAGCTGAACAAGGGCCGCGAGATCTTCCGCGAACGCGGCTGCGTGAACTGCCACGTCGGAACCACCGACCCCGACCTGGCCTGGATGGGCCGCATCGGGCCGGACCTGCGCCACCTCGGCGAGAAGACCGACAGTTCCTGGACGCGCCGCTGGATCGAGAACCCCTGGGAGTTCCGCCCCGACACCAAGATGCCGCGCATCTTCGGGCTGGAGAACCGCAAGGAGGCCGGCGGCCGCGCGCTGCAGGTCGCGGAGGCTTCGTACGACCAGAACCACGCCATGACCCTGACGGGCAAGGAACATCCGCGCGACCCGGCCGAGGTCGAAGCGATCACCACGTACCTCTTCGCCACCTCCAAGCTGCGCGAGCGCAAGCTGCCCGCGCCGCCCAAGGGCGACGCCGCGAAGGGCAAGCAGGTCTTCGCGCAGGTGGGCTGCCTGGCCTGCCACAGCACCACCGCGGCCAAGGACAAGTACGCCTTCAACAACCACGGCCCGGACCTGAGCCGCATCGGCGAGAAGGTCCATCCGGCCTGGCTCTTCGACTGGCTGAAGAACCCCAAGCACTACTGGGCCGAGACGCGCATGCCCAGCCTGCGCCTGAGCGACGACGAGGCCGCCAACCTGACCGCGTACCTGCTCGAGACGATGAAGTCGGAGCACGCCGCGCCGGCCGCCGAACCCGAAGCGCCCGCCTGGGCGTACGACGCGCTGATCCGCGACCTGCTGGCCAACAACACGCCGGACTTCCAGATCGCCCGGCGCCTCGGCGACCCCGACGGCCTCGTGCGCGGCGAACTGCTCAAGAAGGTCAAGTTCGGCATCCGCCCCGGCGAGGACAAGAAGAGCGACCTGGGCACGGGCGAATGGACCGAGCCGCAGATCGAGGCGGTCGTGAAGATTCTCGACGAGATGGGCAAGGACGACGAGGGCAAGGCGCGCGTCAAGAAGGCCTTCTACACCGGTTCGTCGCTGATTCAGCAGTACGGCTGCTTCGCCTGCCACAACATCCAGGGCTGGACCAACGCGCCGCTGAGCTGCGTGAACCTGAACGGCGAAGGCGACAAGGACGTGGACAAGTTCGCGTTCGGCAACGCGCACATCCCGCACACGCGCTGGGACTGGATCTACCTCAAGATCGCCCGCCCGCGCGTGTACGACGAAGGCGCGCTGGAGATCACCAAGCCCAACGACCGCCTGCGCATGCCCTGGTTCGGCTACGAAAAGGGCGCGGGCGGCGGCGGCCACGGCCACGGCGCGGACGCCAAGCCGCACGCGGCGGCCAAGGCGCCTTCGGGCCTGGCGGCGCGCGCCTCGGGTGGCGGCGACGTTCCGGCCATGCATTCGGCCCTCGAACTGGCCCAGGCGAACCCCGACGCGACCCAGGGGCACGGGCTGAGCCACGAGGACGTCGAGTCGCTGGTGACGGTGGTGCTCAGCTACACCAACCAGCCGATCCCCATGGAAATGATGAAGAAGCCCACCGCCCGGGAAGTGGCCATCGACCGCGGCGAACGCGCGATCCACGCGCTCAACTGCACCGGCTGTCACCTGGTGGGCCTGGAAAAGCCCGTCGTCCGCGTGGACGCGACCGGCAAGCCGGACCTCTCCACCCGCGGCCAGGTGCCGCTGGCCGCGCTGCTGACGCGCGAGGCGCAGGCCGAAGCCAAGCTGATGGGCATGTTCTCCGACCGCAACGAGTTCAGCCTTACGCACGACGGCGCGGCGGGCTTCCTGCACTTCGGCAAGGGCACGTACCTGACCGAGGTCACGATCCCGATCCTGCTGGGCGAACTCCCCGTGCGCCGCTCGCCGTCGGAGCCCGCCGCGAAGCTCGGCTTCCGCTTCCTTAAGGAAACCGCGGTCAACAAGCTGAAGGAAGGCAAGGACCGCTGGGTGCCGTACGGCACGCTGGTGAACGAAGAACAGTTCCTGAAGCTGACCGCGTTCTTCTTCGAAGGCAAGACCGAGGTCGCGTCCAACGCCTACACGAAGAAGTACAAGGACCAGTACGTGAACATCGACGCGTACGAACGCATCGCGGGCACCGCGGCGCTGAAGGAAGCCAGCGAAGAGTCCGGCTTCAAGCTCAGCGACCACGATTACCGCGCCAAGGTCGCGGACGGCTCGGCCTGGCCGGCCTACCAGTTGGACGCGCGCTGGACCCACGGCGAAGGCAAGCTGGTGCCGCACTTCGTCGCGACGGAAGGCTCCCAGCAGCAGGCGCCCCCCAGCCTCTCGTACCAGGGCGGCAAGGTCCAGCCCGACTGGTTCTACCGCTTCCTGCACGACGTCCAGCCGCTGCGCCCGACGCTGAACATCCGCATGCCCAGCTTCTGGGAAGCGGGACACGCGGCCGGGTACAAGTCGGTCTACCCGGCCGGACGCGCTTCGGCCGTGGACCCCGACGCCCGTCCCATGGGCGTGGACGGCGAACCCGCGCCCGGTCCGGACTCCCTGGTCAAGGTGCCGGACGACGCGGAGCAGATCATCGAGTTCTTCAACGCGCTGGGGGACCAGAAGCCGTACGGGTACCAGCCCGTGCCGGTGATGACGGAAGCCACTCGCAAGAAGTACCTGACCGGCTACCACCTGCTCTTCCCGGCCGATCCCAAGACCAACCCGGGCGGCGTAAGCTGCACGAGCTGCCATTCGGTCGGCACGCTGGAGACGCCGGCGCCCAAGGGCCCGAACCTGATCGTGGTGAAGCGCCGCTTCAAGGACGAATGGCTGCTGCGCTTCCTCACCTTCCCGCAGGCGATGTACCCGTGGGCCAACATGCCCGCGAACTTCTACGACTGGGGTTCGTACGAGTACACCCCGGACAGCCCGCTGCGCAACATGGGCAAGGGCGACGAGAAGGCCTTCAAGGAACTGACGGATAAGATCAACGCGGTGCGCTTCTACATGCTCTCGTCGGGCGAGGCCGAGATCGGCACCACGCCGCCGCCGGGCAGCAAGTAAGTTCATCCGATACCAGCGTACGAACCGGGCGCGGATGACCTCCGCGCCCGGTTTCTTTTTATGCCCGCCGGAACGTTTGAATCCGCAATGCCCTCGCCCGTCCCTGACGTGAGCGGTATACTGCCGCGGCCGGGGACATCGCGAGGAACCCGTTCATGCGCGTCCGATCCTGCCTGCCCGCCCTATGCCTGCTGGCCCTTTGCGGCCTGGCCCTGCGCGCCGAAGACGCCGGGACGCTGACCGGCAAGGTGCGCTTCGAAGGCGACCTGCCCGAGGCCTACCAGTTCGACGTCGGCGCCAAGACGCCCGATGCGGCGGTCTGTTCGGGCGGACAGGGCAACCTGAAACCGGCCAAGCGCCTGCTGGTGGACAAGGAAAACCACGGCGTCCAGAACGTCGTGGTCCGGCTGAGCACCGCCGCGGGCAAGGCGCCCGCCAACGGCAAGGCCTTTCCAGTCAAGCGGCGCCCCCTGATCGACCAGGTGAACTGCGAGTTCACGCCGTTCGTCGAATGGGTGGAGGCCGGGCAGTCGCTGCGCATCAAGTCCAGCGACGCGGTGATGCACAACATCCACGCGTACAAGGGACGCGCGGGCGGCGAGACGATCTTCAACGAGGCGATGCCCGAGAAGGACAAGGTCCTGACCAAGAAGATGGAAGACCCCGGCCTGGCGGTGCTCGGCTGCGACGCGGGCCACCTGTGGATGTGCGCGTACGTCTTCGTCGTCGAGAACCCGTACATCGAGATCACCGGCAAGGACGGAACCTTCGCGATGGGCGGCATCCCGCCCGGCACGTACAAAGTCACGCTCTGGCAGGCCGGCTGGCAGGTGACACCCGGCGCCGCGGATTTGAAGACCGGCAAGCCGCTCGGCTACAGCTACTCCGAACCGCTGCTGCTGGAAGCGACCGTGGAGATCAAGCCCGGCGCGAACACGCTCGACGCCGTCCTGACCAAGGACGGCTGGAAGAAATAGCCCCGCCCTAGGCCTGTTGAATACCTCGGCCTTTTCGGATGCAGTTGTTACTCTGTTGCTTGCCACCAGCTTTTAGCTGGTGGTGTGAAGCCTTCCTTTGAGCGACTAGCCGGCTTCAGCCGGCCTCCAAGGTGCGGCTTAAGCCCTCGGGATCGTGGAAGCAGGCTGAAGCCTGCTGAAGGTCGCGCGAGTGGCCCCTGCTCCACCAGCTAAAAGCTGGTGGCAAGCAACGGATGAACATCTCGTTTGCCGCACTGAAGTGCGGACAAGGATGCTCGCTGCTCGCGCGTAGCGATGCCGCCCTAGTCCTTGAATTGGAAGTCCGGCCCGGCCTTTTTCCACCATTCGCGCCAGGTCCGCATGTCCTTCTCGCCCGCGTCGAACGAGACCCCGGTGACCTCGCGCATCGCCGAAAGCGCCGGGTAGATGACCGTGTCGTCCTCCGGCTGCGTGGGCATGTTGTCCAGCGGCAGGCCCATGGGGTTGTCGGTGCCGGGGCCCGAGGTGGCCGCGCGCGGCGCGTTTTTGGGATCGCGGAAGTTTCCGCCGGCGAGTTCGTACGAAAGCTCCGACATCAGGCGCTCGACGCCGTCCTTGTCGCCGTAGCGGCGCAGGGCAATGCTGGCCAGCTTGCGCGTGGGCCACGGGTACTTGGCCGCGACGGCCACGTCCACGAGCTTGCGCAGCGCGATGGGTTCCTCGAGCTTGGGCAGGGCCTTGGCGGCCGCCCAGCGCACGCGGTCGTCGGGGTCTTCGAAGCAGGCGTCGAGCAGCGGCTGCATGGCGCGGCGGTCGCCGGTCAGGCCCAGCACCGCGGCGGCCTTGGCGCGGATGACCGCGTCGTTCACGTTGCCGCTGCCGCGCTGGCCGGGGGCCTTGAGCACCGCCGCGAAGGCCTCGGGGGTCTCGCGCGCGCGTTCGGCCATCGCCATCGCCTCCGCGCTCTTCTCCCAGTCGGTGCCGCCGGGGATGTTGACCTTCTCGAGTTCCTTGGCGAGCTTGCGGGCCTGGTCGGCGGGAAGTTCGGGGCGGACGGGACCGATCTCGATCGGTTCGGGCGCGCTTGCGGCGGGCGGGACCCAGCGGCCGTCCTTCTGGACGTAGCCCAGCGCCTTGCCCGCGCCTTCGTGGAAGGGATCGGCGGCCAGGACGAGCTTGAACTGCTCCAGGGCTTCGGCGTGCAGGCCCTTCTTGCCCAGCGCCCACTGGCCCAGGTCGTAATGCGCGGCGGCGTCGTCGGGTTTGATCTTCTGGGCACGTTCGAAATACTCGTTGCGTGGTTCGTCCTTCTTGATGCCCATCACGTCGGCTTCTTTGACGCGGATGGTCTTGCCGTCGTAGGTGCGAATGACGAGCGTGTCGCCGTCCTTGGTGGCGACGCCTTCGTAGGTGACGCCGCTTTTAAGAATAAACGTGTCGGCGCGCGCCGTGGCCGCGGCCGAAAGCAGAAGCCCCAGAATCAACCCGCCGCCAAGACGCATGCGCATCTCCGTCCTCATCATCCCATATATGACGCGCGTTGCGCGCATTGCTGAGACGCCATTTGGCAGGATACCACGGAAGTTCCCGGCGGGTATCTCCAACCGCGCGAAGGACTTCGGACTCCGGAAGGCTCGATTGACAGTTCCGGGTCTTTTACCTACCATGTTGTGCATACGTGTGGAGCCCCGCTTTCCAGCCCGGCTCCGACCACCCGAGGAATCAGCGCATTGTCCGATCCAGCGGCTCCATCGGCCAGCAAAACTCCCGCGTCGCAGGGGGAGTCCGGGGCGCAGTACTCCAAAGAAGTCCTGACCTCCCAGCAGTTTGAAACGACCCACATTCTCTTCGTCGATCCCGAGGCCGCGTACCTGAAGCTGGTGGAACTCGCCTTCCGCCGCCGCGGGCACAAGGTCAGCGCCGCGCACACGCCCGCGCAGGCCGTGGAGATTCTCGACCGCGAGTCCGTCGACGCGCTGGTCTGCGAACTGCACTTCCCCGACGGCGGCGGCTACGGGCTGCTCGAACACGTCCGCGCCCGCCAGCAGTTGCGCCGGCTCCCCGCGATCGTGCTCACCAAGGACCGCAAGGCCCGCAGCAAGGTGCGCGCGCTTGAGATCGGCGCGGACGACGTGGTCCACAAGCCCTGCCTGCTGGAAGAACTTTTCGTGCGCGTCGAAAGCATCGTGCGCCGCCGCCGCGAACTCTTCACCGCCGCCCACGACGTCCGCGGCGACCTGGCGGGCAAGCTGCGTTCGCTCCCCGCGCAGGACCTCTTCCCGCTCATGCAGCAGGGGCGCAAGTCCGGCCTGCTGCGCCTGGGCAACGCCGGCCAGGAACTCGCCCGCGTCTGGTGGAAGAACGGGGACGTGGTCGCCGCGGAGTTCGGGCCGCTGAAGGGCGACGAGGCCGTCTACGCGCTCTTTCCGCTGCGCTCGGGGAACTTCGAGTTCCACAGCGGGCAGGAGTTCGCCGGCGAACCGAACGTGAAGAACAAGGTCACCGCGCTGCTGCTGGAAGGCCTGCGGCGGCTGGACGAGACCGTGACCTTTCAGATCATCGGCGGGCGCCCGCAGCCCGGCCCGCGCGGCGCGCATATCGAATGGTTCGCCGAAGGCATCCAGGCCGAGCCCAAGGAAAACGGGGACGCCCAGCCGCCCGCGCCGCGCCCCGCCGGCGCCGCCGCGGCTTCGCTCAAACTCGCGCTGGAAAAGCTGGCCGGCGAGGCCCCGCCCGCCGCGAACCTGCACTTCGCGGACCTGCGCGAGGTCAAGGAACTCTTCGGCAACACGAACGGCTCGGCGCACGGCGCCTCGCTCGTGCTCGCCTGCGAACTCGACGAAGGCGTGCGCGTCCTCAGCCTGCTCTTCGGCGGCTTCTCGCCCGTGGAACTGCGCCGCGGCCTGCGCAGCGGCGTGGAACTCTTCCCTACCGCCAAGCTGGCGCTGGACGGCAACCACGCGCTGAAGGTGCTGGTCGCGCCGATCTCGGAGACGAGCATCCTGGCGCGCTCGGTGCCCGGGGCCGACGCTTTTTACGTCGCGCCGCCGCAGGGCCGCTGGATCGCGCCCGAACTGCGCGAAGGCTTCAAAGGCCTGGTGCTGCACGCGCGCCCGCAAGTTTGCCTGCCGGTGGGCGACGGCACCGTGGTCGAAGGCCTGGGCGCCGTGCTGCGCGAATCGGGCCTGCCCACGCGCGTCGCGCCGGTCGTCGAAGCCCTGCCGGCCTCGCGCGCCCAGGCGGCCCAGGCGCTCCAAAGCCTCCTCAACGCATGGGACGCCGGCGCATGATCCGGATGATGTTCATCAGCGCCGGGATCTTCGTGCTCCTGGCGGTCGTCTGGGCCGTCCACGACCCCATCGAATCTTCCATGGAAGTCGCGCGCCTGGGCCGGCGCGGCGCCGACTACGCCACGGCGGAAGCCGCGCTGCTGCGCCGCGGGCGCGGGGCCGT
>JAHCJK010000225.1 GCA_026184295.1 Planctomycetota bacterium | reverse complement strand
GCCGCCAAAACCGCCGCCGGTCATGCGCGCGCCGGGGCAATGCTTGCCGAGGCCGCCCTTGCCCGTATCGCTGAGCGTGCGCGCGAGGACGTCCAGTTCCGCGCAGCTTACTTCGTAGTCCTTGGCGAGGCTTTGGTGGCTGAGTTGCAGGAGCCAGCCCAGGCCCGCGGCGTCGCCCAGTCCGGCCAGCGCGGCGAACTGGCTGGTGCGCAGGTCTTCCGTGCGCACGTGGCGGACGCGTTTGTGTTCGCTCGCGGTCAGCTTGGCGCCGTGCTTGAGCAGGTGGTCCACGGTGGCGTCGCGGAGCGTCTTGACGCCGAAGAGCTTCGCGGCGCGTTCGCACTCGGCGCGGCGCTTGTTGTATTCGCTGCTGGCGAGTTTGTGGCGCACGCCGGTATCGAAGATCGCGAAGGCCCAGCCCTTCAGCTTGACCGGAACCTGGCGGACCTGGAGCGACGTGCAGTCGAGCAGCAGGGCGTGCCCGGCCTGCGCGCGCGCGACCACGGTCTGGTCCATGATTCCGCAGCGCACGCCCGCGTAGGTGTGCTCGGCTTCCTGCGCAGCCAGCGCGAGAGCCTGGCGGTCCATGCGCGCGCCGGCCAGTTCGAGCATCGCCAGGCCCACGGCGACTTCCAGCGACGCGGAACTCGAAAGCCCCGCGCCCTGCGGCAGGTCGGCGGTGATGTACAGGTCGCCGCCCTTCAGCTTCACGCCGCGCCGATCGAGCGCCGCCGCGACCCCGCGCACGTAATTCGCCCAATGCTTTTGGGGATCGGAGAGCTTCGGCATGGCGCTTCGGGTCAGGCCGAAGGCGTCGCTCGGATCCTGCCCGGCGGCGGCGACATCGGCCGCGAAGACGCGGAAGCCGTTCAACCCGTTGGGCCGGAAAACGACGGCCGTGTGCCGGTCGATCGCGATGGGCAGCACCAGGCCGCCGTTGTAGTCGGTGTGTTCGCCGATCAGGTTCACGCGCCCGGGGGCCAGCGCGCACCTGGGCGCGGCGCCGGGTCCGAACGCACGGGTAAGGCCGTCGCGCAGTCTCGCGCGAAGGGACGTGGAAGACAGATCCATGAGGGCAGCGGCTCCTGGGCGAGTGGATGAAACGAAAGCCCGCCCATCCTAATCAGGCGCGGCGGATTCGCTTGCCCCGAATTGACCAAGCACCCGTGCATTGGGGGACATTTCCACAGCCTGTCTTGGCGTTGAACGGAAATCTGTTCGCTGCGAGAACAAAATGGGCGCAAAGTGGAAGCTTCCGGACGTACATCCGCGTCAAAATCGGGGGCGGGCGCGCATTTTGGGATTTACCCATCTCTTTTTAACGTAAGATGTTGGATACGTTCCCGCGCCCCTGAAACAGAGCCTCCTAAAGGGCTCCACATTGATTTTTTACTGTAATGGCTCGACGGTCGCTGTTAATGTCTTTTAGCGATTGTCTTTAGTATACGAACCACGTCCGCTTCGATCGGTCCGTGGTGGGGTTCGGGAAGCCGGTGGCCGTATAAAAGGGGCGTCGTAGGTCTCATGCCTGAAAGCGTTCCGCAAGTCGTTGCCAACTGCAAAATCCTGTCGAAGCTGGGACAGGGCGGGATGGGCAGCGTCTACAAGGCCGTACACACGACCCTGGGGCGGTCCATCGCCCTCAAGGTCCTGCCCACCGAATTCACCCGCAGCCCCGAGTACGTCGCGCGTTTCATGCGCGAAGCCCGCGCGGTCGCGAACCTGAGCCATCCCAACATCGTCGGCGTGCACGACGCGGGCGAACAGAACGGCATCTACTACATCGCGATGGAAATGGTGGACGGGGCGAGCATGGGCGCGCTCACGCGCCATTACCGCCCGCTCTCCGAGATCGAATGCCTCAACTTCCTGCTCCAGGCTGCCCGCGGGATGGCCGCCGCGCACGCGCGCGGGCTGGTGCACCGCGACATCAAGCCCGAGAACATGCTCGTCAGCCGCGAAGGCTACCTCAAGATCGTGGACTTCGGGCTCGTGCTGGAACAGAGCAGCGATTCGCACCTGACCCGCACCGGCACCTTTCTCGGCACGCCCGTGTACATGTCGCCCGAACAGTGCGACGGCGACGTGGCCGACGCGCGCAGCGATTTGTATTCGCTCGGCGCGACGTTCTTCAGCCTTCTGACGGGCAAGCCGCCGTTCCAGGCGCCGACCGCGCTGGGCATCCTTTACAAGCACAAGTTCGAGCAGCCGCCGGACCCGAAGTCGCTCGTCCCGGACCTTACGGAACACACCGGCAAGATTCTGCTCAAGATGCTCCAGAAGAAGCGCGAGGAGCGGTACCAGAACGCGCAGGAGCTGATCGAGGACGTCGAGAAGGCCCAGAAGGCCGTCGTCGGCAAGGAAAACACCTGGTCGCTCAAGGACGCCCTGGGCACGATCAAGGCCCCGACGGACACGCCGCTCGAATTCGCCGCGACGCCCAGCCCCAACGCCGCCTACACGCCGACCGTGATGCCCGGCACCTACGATCCGCGCACGGGCGGGCCGTCCACGAGCGGCGGGCGCACGCCCGCGTACTCGCCGGGGTCCACGCCCGCGCCGGTCGCGCCCAGCGGCTTCGAACCGACGATGATGGCCGGGCAGTACACGCCGGCGCAGAACCCGCAGGTCACCGCCGCCGGACAGGGCTTCGAACCCACCCTGCTCACCGCCGGGCGTTCGCCCGCGCCGCAGGCGAGCGGCGCGACGCCGGCGCCGTTGAACGCCACGCCCGCCCCGACTCCGCTGCAGGAGATGAACACGCCCGCGGGTTCGCAGGGCGCGGGGCTCCCCAAGGCCAGCAAGCTGCCGCTGATCCTCGGCGGCGCGGCCGCGGCGGTGCTCGTGCTGGGCGTGGGCGGCTACCTGGGCTTCGAGAACTTCAAGAAGAGCCAGCAGCTTACGCAGGCCAAGACGAACATCGAGCAGTTCATCCAGGACGGCAACCTGGAAAAGGCGGAACGCGAACGCAAGAACGCGCTGGTCAAGTTCAGCGACGACAGCGACCTGCTCGGCTTCCAGGCCAAGATCGTCGAACGCTTCAAGAAGCGCTTCGCCACCGAACTCGACGGCGACCCGGTCAAGGCCGACGAGACGCTCAAGAGCTTCGCGATGATCTTCCCCGACGAGGACGTCAAGGCGCTGCAGAACGAACTCCTCGAAAAGTACGTCTCCTCGACCAAGCAGCTCATCGACGAACGCAAGACCGAGGACGCCAAGCGCCTGTTGTTCACGGCCACCCGCACCTTCCCCAACGACCCGCGCCTGTTCAAGATGAACGACGCCCTGGTCCGCTCGTCGGTGGCGGCCGACCTGCGCTTCGGCGACACGATCAAAGCCGGCAAGGACGCGATGGCCAAGCGCGACTTCGCGGCCGCCGAGGCCGCCTACGCCGAGGCTGCCAAGCTCAAGGCGGGCGACCCCGAACTGGAAGCGAGCCTGCGCAAGCCGCTCTACGACCACTTCATGGAACTCTCCGCCGCCGCCGAGAAGGGCGCGAACTGGCCCCAGGCCATCGCCCAGGCCAAGCTGGCCGCGCCCTACGGCCCGACCGAACAGCGCATCGCCACGCTCGAACGCCGCGCCAAAATCGAGCTGCTGCGCAAGGACGCCAACGCCCTGTACCAGGGCGGCGACTGGCGCGGCGCTTCCGCCAAGCTGCTCGAAGCGGCCATGTCGGCCGACGAGAAGCTCGACGCGGCCCTCAAGACGCAGCTCAACCAGCAGTCGCAGGGCTGGAAGAAGGAAGGCTTCGAGAAGGAGATCAAGGCCGCCGAGGACGCCAAGGACTGGGAGAAGGCGCAGAAGGTCATCACCGAGGCCCTGCAGGAGATGGGCCAGGACCTCAAACTCCAGGACCGCCTCGACGCCGCCACCCACAATTTCGGCCTTCAGAAGGACTTCGCCACCGCGGTCAAGGAAGGCGACGACCTGATGAGCCAGAAGAAGTGGCCCGACGCGCGCAACCGCTTCAAGACCGCTCTCATCACGAAGCAGGATCCCGAGGTCCAGACCAAGCTCGGCATCGCCGAGACCCACATGCACCTGGAAGCCGGGAACGCCGCCTTCGCCGAGCAGGACTGGGAGAAGGCCAAGGCCTCGTACGACGCCGCCGCGCTGGCCAGCAAGGAACTGGACGAGAAGAACAAGGCGCTCAAGGATTCGGTGCAGAGCTACCTCAAGCAGCTCGACGAGAAGAAGGCCGCGCTGCTCGCCGCGGAACAGAAGGCCGACCAGCTCTTCCGCGACGGCAAGTTCCCCGAGGCCATCTCGGTCTACCAGCAGCTCCAGAAGGACAACAAGAGCAAGACCGCGCTCTACGAGAACGGCATCAACGCGATCCGCCGCGAGGACAGCTACCGCCAGTTGCTCAAGAACGGCGACGAGGCCGTGAAGCTGGACGACCTGATCAAGGCGCGCGGCTTCTACCAGAACGCCCTGGACAAGAAGGCCGGCGACCCCGATGCCAAGGCCGAAGTCGAACTGCGCCTGAAGGCCGTCACGGCCCTGGAACGCTTCAAGGCCGGCGACGAACTATACAAGAAGTCCGACTGGCGCGGCGCCCAGGAGGCCCTGGAAGGCTTCCTGAAGGATAACCCCGACGCCCCCAAGGCCACGAAGGACAAGGCCGAAGGCCTGGTCGCGGACCTGAAGAAGCGCGTCAAGGCCGTGGACGAGGAACTCAAGGACGCCGAGAAGCACCTGAAGGAAGGCAAGCTGCTCGACGCCGTCGAAGACTACGAGAACCTGGCCAAGATCGACCCGATCAACAAGGACAAGTACGCCGCGGCGCTCAAGGACCTCCAGCCCAAGATCGAGGCCCAGCGCAAGGTGCTGGAGGAACAGAAGCGCAGGGAAGACGAACAGCGCCGCAAGGACGAGGAAGCCAAAAAGGCCGCCGCCGCCGAAGAGCAGCGCCGCCAGAATTACACCTCGCACATCGACGCGGCCAAGAATTACATCCGGCGCGCGGATTACGACAGCGCCAAGACCTCGGCCAACTCCGCCCTGCAGCTCTTCCCCGGCGACAAGACCGCCACCGACCTCCTGAAGGAGATCGAGGACCTGAAAAAGCGCCGCTTCGACCAGCAGGGCGAGACCGACGTCTGGAACAAGGTCAAGCCGCTCGTGGAAGGTTCGAAGTACGCCGAGGCCAAGCAGGAAGCCGACAAGGGCGCGCAGGCCTACCCCGCGCAGGCCGCGATCTTCCAGTCCTGGTCCGCCGCCCTGACCTCGATGGCCGGCGCCGCCGCGTCCTGCGACGAAGCCACGCGCGCCGTGGACGGCGGGCGCGGCGTGACCGGTCTCCCGCGCAACGCCGCCGACCAGCTCGCGGCCGCGCGCGCGACGATCGCGTCCTCGATGGATGCCGCGCGCCAGCAGTTCCTGCGCAAGGACATGGCCGACGCGCAGCGCCGCGCGGCGGACGCGGGGAATGCGGCCAAAGCCACGGCCAAGAACGCGCTCACCTCGGCCGCGAACACCTGCGACGCCATGGCCGCCGAGTACGCCAAGGGCGGCGGAAGCGGCGGCAAGCGCCGCGTGCAGGTCGGCGAGACCGACCTGCCCGGCACCGGCGACAGCGGTTCGTCTTCGGGGGGCGGCGATCCGGCCAAGGCCAACGAATGCCGCCGGGCCGCCGAAGCCCTGCGCGACCTGGCCAACAAGCTGCGCTGACGCGCACCCTCAAGAATGGCAGTTCACGGCGGGCCGGACGGCCCGCCGTTTCGTTTACATCGAACCCTGCTCGATGCGTTCGGCCAGTTCGTACGATCCCACCGCCGCCTCGAAGCTGTTCGCGCACGCGCGGCCCTCGGCGACGCATGCGAGGAAGTGGCGCGTCTCGGCCTCGTAGCCGTACGTGACGCGGAACTCGTCCGTCCCGCACAGCTCCGCGCCGCGCAGGATCTCGGGTTCCTTCCGGCCCGTCTCGTAAATCTCGGCGGTCTCCGGCGCGCGCACGTAAGCGCTGATGCCGTTCCCGTGGAACTCGAACCGTTCGTAGCGGTTCCCGTTCTTGCGGTTGGCGCTGAACAGGCCGACACAGCCGCCGCGAAAGCGCAGCAGGGCGTGCGCGCTGTTGATCCAGTCTTCGCCGTTCAGCCGGTCCGAACAGCTCTGCACCGCGGCCACCTCGCCCCCGGCCCAGGCCAGCACGTCGAGGACGTGGATCATGTCCGAGCGCACGATGCTGATCTTGTTCTGCTCGTAGTTCTCCTTCATGTCCTTGTGGAACTCGGCCAGGACGGTGGTGAGCGGCCCGCGCGCGGCGACGCGGCGGTGCGCTTCGGCCAGCACGGGCGAGAAGCGCCGGTTGAAGCCCACCGCGGTCACGCGTTTCATCTCGGCCGCGCGCCCGGCCATCTCGCGCGCCTCCGCGGCGCTCATGCCCAGCGGCTTCTCGGTAAAGACGTGCTTCCCGGCGGCCAGGCAGTCCATGACGATCGGGCGCACGAAGCGCGGCGACATGATCACGTAGACCGCGTCCACTTTCTCGCACTCGAACATCTGGCGGTAGTCCGAGTAGCGCCCGGGAATCCCGTAGCGGTCGGCGGTCGCGACGGCGCGCGCGGCGTCGAGGTCGCAGACGGCGGTCATCTTGACGTTGGGCATCCGTGCGACGCTGGGGTAGTGCACGGCGTTGGCCATCTCGCCGGCGCCGATGAACGCGACATGAATAGTCATAGGGAAAGAATCTTTCTCGGGTTGAAACGGAAGCTCCTTACTAAGGATGAGAGGCCCGCGGAAGGCGCGAACCTTTTCGACTCGCGGAGAATTTCGCGGGCCAATATTTGCATCCTGTGCATTGGAAAAGACTTGACAGGTCTGCGCACCATCGTTAGTCTGCCGTAAAGCTTTGATATTTATGTTATTTGCGCGCTCTCTTGTCGCCAGCTAGGGGGAGGGTCATGCTCCATGAGTGATAAGCTGGGAGAGATGCTGGTCCGTGCCAATCTGATCACCGAGAGCCAGTTGAAGACCGCGCTGGAAACGCAGCAGCAGGTCGGCGGCAAACTGGGCGTGATCCTGCACAAGCTCCGGTACATACCGGAAGATACGATGGTGACGTTCCTCGGACAGCAGTTGAACCTGCCGACGTTGCAGATTCGCGAGCTGGTGGTTTCGCCGAAGGTCTCGGCGCTGATGGACGTGGAACTGCTCGAGAAGCACCAGATGCTGCCGATCCGGCGCCGCGAGGACGTGCTCCTGCTGGCGGTGGCCGATCCGATGGATTTCAACGCCGTGGACGAAGTGCGCTTCCTGACGGGCCTGCGGACCGAACTCGCGGTGGCCTCGCGCACCAACATCCAGAAGGCGATCGACTACTACTTCCACGGCCTGCCGTGCCCGGAACTGGCGACGGCGGACGAGGAAGTGCGGACGTCGGGCGAGCACGCGGCGGTAAGCGGCGGGCGGGCCGGCGTTCGCGTGCCGCCGGCGCAGGTGCTGCAGGCGCTCGTGGACCTGCTGATCGACAAGAAGGTCATTACCAAGGAAGAACTTGCGGCCATGATCGGCAGGGCCAAGTAGGTTTGACCTTTGGGCCATTTGGTGCATAGTATGGCGGGCATAGCCTAGAACAGGTTGCGCTCGCGCCGCTTTTGGGGGACCAGAGGTTACATGAAAACCCTCTCGACGCCGGAATTGGCCCAACGCGTGGCCCAGGAACTGAGTGCACCGGAAGCGCAGACGCGCGCCGTGCTCGACCGCGCCATCGAAGTGATGCGCAAGGAACTGCAGCGCGGGAATCGCATCGAACTCCCGCAGTTCCTCTCGCTGCACGTCAAGACCGGCCAGGCGGTGGCCACCAAGAGCAATTCGGATACGGCGGTCAACCTGCCGCCCGCGCGGCTCGTCCAGTTCGACCTCGACGAATCCCTGCGCAAGAAGATCGAAGGCTCCGGGCAGTACCAGATTCTGCTCGTCGTCCCGCGCAAGAACTTCTTCACCGGCGTCATGGCCGCGCGGCTGACCAGCGTGCGCAGCGAAGTGACGGTGGTGGACGGCGAAAACAACGCCATCAACTACCTCGAGAAGAACCACCCCGACCTGATCGTGCTCGACGTCGGCCTGACCGAGCCTTCGCGCGTCTGCGAGTTCGTCAAGAAGCGCAAGGAAACGAGCCTGACCGCGATCATCCGCATCTACGCCGAGGGCGAAGACCCCGCCTCGGTGAAGGGCGTGCAGAGCGTCGCGGACGAGACGATCATCGAACCGTTCGAACTCACCGACCTGGTCAAGCTGACCGAGTCGGAACTGGCGCGCTTCGCCGAAGAGCGCAATTACTTCGAACACGAGATGCACTTCAAGGTCCAGTCGGGCGAGGACCACATCGAACACGCGAACGACCTGGCCGGCACGCTGCTCTCGCAGTCGGGGCTGAGCGAGGAGTCGGCGTCGGCGCTGGGCGTGGCGTTCCGCGAGGCGCTCGACAACGCCAACCGCCACGGCAACAAGATGAACGAGAAGCGGCACGTCGATGTACAGTACATCGTGGACCGCGAGAAGGTGACGCTGGCGGTCACCGACGAAGGCGACGGCTTCGACACGGAAATCTACCTGAGCCGCGGCGTGAGCGGCAATCCGGTGGACGCGGCGCGCGAACGCAACCTGCAGGGCGGCGCCGGCGGGCTGGGCATCATGCTGATGCTGAAATGCGTGGACAAGCTGGAGTACAACTACGCCGGAAATAAGATCACGCTGACGAAATACATCCGCAAGACTTAGGCCCGCCTATCCGTTAGAGAGTGGCGGGGGGGATCGCAGGGCAGTCAAAAGGCGAGGCATCCATGGCTTCCATCGAATTTCGCGTCAAGGTCATCAAGTCTCCGTCGGGCGTCACGGCCACGCTGGCCGAGATGGACGGGTCCATCGACGCCAGCACCATTCAGCAATTCCAGCAGGTGATGGACAAGCTGATCGAAAAAGGCGTGAAGAACCTGATCCTTGACTGTACCAACGTGAAGTACATCAACTCGACCGGCCTCGGCACGCTGCTGAAGTACGCCGACACCTTCGAGTCCATCGGGGGCCACATCGCCTTCTGCCGCGTGCCGAGCAAGGTGATGCTGGTGATGGAAATGCTCGGCTTCAACGCGCTCTTCAACATCGTTCCGGACGAGGCCACCGCGCTGCGCTCGTTCTCGGGCAAGGTCGCGCCGCCCGCGTCG
>JAHCJK010000224.1 GCA_026184295.1 Planctomycetota bacterium | reverse complement strand
CGCGCCCCGGCGGCCTTGCGCCGCCGCTGGGAGGCTTGGGGGGAACGCGGTCCCCGCCGCTGGGCGGTTTGGCCGGAATGCGGTTCGCGCCGCTCGTCGGGCGCTGCGGCAGGCGCTGCCCCCCGCTCGGCGGGCGCCCCGGCAGGGCCACGCCTCCGCTGGGCACGCGGTTCGGCCCGCTGGGCACCCGCTTCGCTCCGCCCGGGACCGGATTCGCCCCGCTCGGCACGCGGTTGCCGCCGCTGGGGACGCGCTTGCCGCCCGGCGGCAGGCCGATGGCGGCCTTGCTGGTGCGCCGCTTGGGGCTGGTGCGTTCGTTGCCGGCGTCTTCCTGTGCCATCGATGGCCTCGGCCCGTCCGAATCCAGCCTTATACCCACAGGCCGCATGCCCGCCAATCGGCAATGTGCCCGGGATTGCGGAAGAATCGGCACGCCTGGGCGCTACAATCGTAGAATCGTGCCATCCCTATGGGGTATGAGATACGTATGAACGACCGACACCTCGCGACGGGCCTCCTCTTCCTGCTGGTCCTGACCGCGTCCGCGGCCGAAGACCCGCTTCAGCGCCTGGCGCCGCCGGGCGGCTTCCCCAATCCGGAATGGGTGGACCCCGCCCCCGGCAAGTGGGCCACCGTGGACGTCACGCAGAAAGGCGTCACGCCCGGCGACCAGGACCAGACCGCTCAGGTGCAGGCGCTGGTGGACGGGACGCCGGGCCCGGCGATCCTGCACTTTCCGGCGGGCACGTACTGCATCGGCAAGATCACGCTGCGCCGAGGCGACCTGATCATCCGGGGCGACGGGCCGGACAAGACGGTCTTCAAGTCCACGAAGGACGGCACCGTCTTCCTCTTTCAGGGCGTGGGCGGGACGTACGACTACAAATACCTGAGCGCCGAGTACCAGCCGCGCGCGGTCACGGCCGAGGTCCCCGCCGGCGGGCGCGTCGTGCCGCTCGCGGATACCTCCAAGCTTGCCCCGGGCGACCTGGTGATCGTCGAGGAAGACCTGAACGAATGGACGTACGATTCGGCGCGGCGCGGGCGCGGCGGCGTCTTCGCCGTCGAAAAGGTGGAGCCGAACCAGATCACGCTCGACCTGCCGTTGGCGCTCGGCCTCGAAAAGGTCAAGCCCGACGAGAAGCGCGCGATCGTCGCGAAGATGAAGCCGCTGCGCAACACGGGGCTCGAAAACTTCCGCATCGAACTGCCCGCGCAGAAGGGCGAGACCGGCAGCGCGATCTACTACAAGCGCTGCCAGAACGCCTACGTCCGCAACGTGGAAGTCTGGAATCCCAGCCAGCACCATCTCGAAGCGCAGACCTGCCGCGGCGTCATCGTGAGCGGCTGCTTCTTCGACGAGGCGAAGTCGAAGGGCGGCGGCGGGTACGGCTACGGCGTGCTCTTCCGCGATCTCTCGACGCTCTGCAAGGCCGAGAACAACATCTTCAAGGATTTGCGGCACACCCTGGCGACGGAAGTCGGCGCGAGCTACTGCGTCTTCGCCTACAACCTGAACGTGGACCGCGTGCGCGACCGCTGCATGCAGCCGGACGTGAGCGGCGACGTGGGCACCGAGAAGTGGATCAACAGCCGCGCGGCGAACGGGATCAGCGAGGCGATGCTGACCGCGGACGTCGTCGCCCACGGCAACATGCCGCACACGAACCTGCTGGAAGGCAACGTCTTCTACAACGGCTGCGTGGACATCTCGCACAAGCTGAACGGCCCGCAGTATTTCTTCCGCAACCGCCCGCTCGGGCAGCCCAAAAAGTACGGCTACTGGCAGGAAGGCGCCGGCATCGTGGTCATGGGCGCGAACGACGGCCAGGTGATCGTTGGCAACTACCTCGCCAACGAGAGCACCATCCTGCTCCAGAAGCACGACGCCCCGCGCAGCGCCGAACACTGCTTCATCGCCGCGAACGTGGTGAAGGGCGCGACGGACTGGGGCGCGCTCCCGCCGAACACCGCGCTCCCGAAGTCGCTCTTCTTAAAGGATAGGCCCGCGTGGTGGCCGAAGGACCTCGCTTGGCCCGCCTACGGTCCCGATGTGCCCGCGAGCGCCACGAACAAGATTCCCGCGCAGGTCCGCTGGGAACAGCAGTACAAGAAGAAGGGCCTGAAGGACTGAAGGCCTTCGATTTCCGATTTTTGATTTTGGATTTTGGATTTTCTGCCTGGTTGATTTTTAAATACCTCAGCCAAGGCGATTTGTTGGCCACGCTTCAGCGTGGCCGAGCCGTCCGTCGATCTGTTGCTTGCCACCAGCTTCTAGCTGGTGGGGTGAAGCCTTCCGCTGCAAACCCAGCCGGCTTCCCAGGTGCGGCTTAAGCCCTCGGAATCGTGGAAGCAGGCTGAAGCCTGCTGAAGGACCCATGTGGTGCTTCTCTGCTCCACCAGCTAAAGCTGGTGGCAAGCAACGGATGAACAGCGCACCTTTCGTCCGCACTGAAGTGCGGACAACGCTGCTTGATCTTCGCTTTTGGATTTTTCGGAATACTGCGGCGCGGCCTTCCGACTACTTGCCCGGGGGCTTGGGCGTCGCGCCCTTCTTGTCCTTGTCCACGCGCGGGCCGATGTAGGTCGTCGCGGCAACGATGTCGTCGTACCACATCGTGACCGTCTTGTTCACCTGATCGTTCTGCGTGTAGAGACCTAGGCCGAGGCGGTTCGCCTTCAGTTCGGGGACGTCGCGCAGGCGCAGGTTTGGAAAATCCGCGGCCAGCTTCCCGTCGATCCAGAAGGCGATGCGCCCGTCGCGCTTGCCCGGCGTGTTGGCCTTGACCATCAGTTCGTAACAAACCCACGCATCCAGCGGCGGAATCATCTCCGGGCGCGCCTTGAACTGCTTGCCGAAAAAGAACTCCGGTTTCTTCTCTGTATACGGCAGCAGGCGCCCGTTGGGAAAGAAGTGTTCGCCCCACTGGTGGCGCTGTTCGGGGTGATAGACGTACGTCGCGAGGCTGCCGGGCGAGGCCGTTTTCGTATCGGAACGCCAGGTGTCGAGCAGCACGGTGTACTCGTTCTTGCCGTCGGCGGGGATGCCGGGCTTGGCGTCGGGCTGCCCTTCGGCGCGCGCGAAGATCGAACCGCCGTTGTGCGTGCCGCCGTGGAAGAGATCCGTGTCCTTGGCGTATTTCGCGTAGTAGCGCAGAAAGAGCGTCTCGCAGCCGGCCTTCAAATGCTGGTAATAGCCGAGCCCCGCGGCCTGCGGGCCCGGGCGCACGAGTTTGAGTTCCATCGAGCGCTTGCCGCCGTGGACGTTCTCCGCGGCCTCGGGATAGGTGATCTCGCCCCAGGCGTTGATGGCGTTGGTCTTGCCGTTCTCGAAATCGTCGGCGAAGACGACCGCGGGATCCTTGGCGATGTTGACGTCGCCCGGGTACTTGGCCGCGAGCCCCGCGTCGCCTTCGGGCAGCGGCGCGAGCGGCGCGTTGTCCGCGGGCGCTTCGGCGGCGATTGCGCGGGAGAGACAGAATAGAAGGGCCAGCGTGAGCAAATAGCGCATGGGCGGGCTCCTGTGTTGGATAAGCAGAAGTAAATATACCCTACGACGGGCACATGACACAAAGAAAGAGGACCGCCTTGCGGCGGTCCTCTTGGGTGCGTCGGTTACCGGCGGAGCAGCACTACTTCTTTTTCTTCGCCGCCTTCTTGGCCTTGGGGGCCTTCTTCGCGGGCTTGGCCTTGGCGGCCTGCTTTTCTTCCACCACGGCCTGCGCGGCGGCCAGGCGCGCGATCGGCACGCGGTACGGGCTGCAGCTCACGTAGTCCATGCCCACCGCGTGACAGAACTTCACGCTCTTGGCTTCGCCGCCGTGTTCGCCGCAGATGCCGATCTTCAGCTTGTTGCGGGTGCCGCGGCCGCGTTCGATGCCCAGCTTGACGAGCTGCCCGACGCCGGAGGTATCCAGCGACTGGAACGGGTCGGCCTTGAAGATGGCCGCCTTTTTCTCGTCCACGTATTCCGGCAGGAAGCGCCCCGCGTCGTCGCGCGAGAGCCCCATGGTCATCTGCGTCAGGTCGTTGGTGCCGAAGCTGAAGAACTCGGCGACCTCGGCGATCTCGTGCGCCATCAGCGCGGCGCGCGGGATCTCGATCATCGTCCCGACCATGTAGCTCAGCTTCACGCCCGCCTTGGCGATGATCGCGTCGGCGACCTTGCGCGTCTGGGTTTCCAGGATCTTCAGTTCGCGCTTGTCGAGCACCAGCGGGTGCATGATCTCCGGCAGCGCCTTGATGCCCTTCTTCTGGCAGGCGACGGCCGCTTCGATGATCGCGCGGACCTGCATCTCCAGGATTTCCGGGAAGGTGATGCAGAGGCGGCAGCCGCGGTGGCCGAGCATCGGGTTGGCCTCGTGGAGCTGCTCGCAGCGCGACTTGATCAGGTCCGGCGGGAAGCCGGTGGCCTTGCTCAGGCGTTCGACGCCCGCGTCGTCCTTGGGCGTGAACTCATGCAGGGGCGGATCGATCAGGCGGATGGTGACGGGCTTGCCGTCCATCGCCTTGAAGATGCCGATGAAGTCTTCGCGCTGGAACGGCAGGAGCTTTTCGAGCGCGCGCTTGCGGGCTTCCAGGGTGTTGGCGACGATCATTTCCTGGATGGCCAGGCGGCGTTCCTCGGTGTCGAAGAACATGTGTTCGGTGCGGCAGAGGCCGATGCCTTCGGCGCCCATCTGCACGGCCTTTTCGCTGTCGTAGGGCGTGTCGGCGTTGGTGCGGACCTTCAGGCGGCGGATGCCGTCGGCCCAGCTCATCAGCGTCTGGTAGCTTTCGGGCAGTTCCGGCTTCACCAGCGGCAGTTCGCCGAGGAAAACTTCGCCGGTCGTGCCGTTCAGCGTCACGAAATCGCCCTGCTTGAGGGTGTGCCCGCCCGTGGTGAGCGTGCCCTTGGAGTAGTCGATGCTCAGGGCTTCGCAGCCGACGATGCAGCACTTGCCCCAGCCGCGCGCGACGACGGCCGCGTGGCTCGTCTTGCCGCCCGTCTGCGTCAGGATGCCCTGCGCCGCGTGCATGCCGCCGACGTCTTCGGGGCTGGTTTCCTTGCGCACCAGGATCACGCGCGTGCCCTTGGCCGCGAGTTCCTCGGCCTTGGCGGCGCTGAAGACCACTTCGCCCGCGGCCGCGCCCGGCACCGCGTCGATGCCCGTCGCGATCAGGCGCTGCTTCAGCACGTCCTTGCCGATCTTGTGGTCGATGACCGGGTAGAACAGGCCTTCGATTTCCGCCGAACCGATGCGCCCGACGGCTTCTTCCTTCGAGATCAGCTTCTCTTTCACCATCTCCACCGCGATGCGGAAGGCCGCCTGCGGCGAGCGCTTGCCCGTGCGGCACTGGAGCATGTACAGCTTTTCGTCTTCGATGGTGAATTCGAGGTCCTGCATGTCCTTGTAGTGCTTCTCGAGAATCTTGCGGACGTCGCAGAGCTGCTTGTAGGCCTTGGGCAGCTTTGTCTCGAGTTCGATCAGGCGCATCGGGGTGCGGATGCCGGCGACGACGTCTTCGCCCTGCGCGTTGATGAGACAATCGCCGTAGAAGGTGTTCTCGCCGCTGTTCGGGTCGCGGGTGAAGCAGACGCCCGTGCCGGAGTTGTCGCCCTTGTTGCCGAAGACCATCGTGCAGATGTTGACCGCGGTGCCCTTCAGGTCGGTGATCTTCTCGACGCGGCGGTAGGTGACGGCTTTCTCGGCTTCCCAGCAGTTGAAGACGGCCGCGATGGCGCCCCAGAGCTGCTGGATCGGATCCTGCGGGAAGGGCTCGCCCTTCTTCTCCTGGTAGAACTTCTTGAACTCGCCGCAGAGTTCCTTCCAGTCCTCGGCGCTCAGGTCGGTGTCGTTCTTGACGCCGCGCTTGTGCTTCATCTCGTGGAGCATCTCTTCCATGGGTTCCTTCGAGAGGCCCATGGCGGTGGTCGAGTACATCTGGATGAAGCGGCGGTAGCTGTCGTAGGCGAAGCGCGGGTTCTGCGTCCTCACCGCCAGGCCTTCGACCGACTTGTCGTTCAGGCCCAGGTTCAGGATCGTTTCCATCATGCCGGGCATCGAACGCGCCGCGCCCGAACGGACCGAGACGAGCAGCGGGTCGTTGGCGTCGCCGAGCTTCTTGCCGGTGGTGCTTTCCAGCTTCTTGAGGTTCTGCAGGACTTCCTTCTCGAAGCCCGCCGGGTAGCGCTTGCCCAGGGCCCAGTAATCGGCGCAGGAATCGATGGTGACGGTGAAGCCGGGCGGGACGGGCAGGCCGATGTTGGTCATCTCGGCCAGGCCGGCGCCCTTGCCGCCGAGGAGGAGTTTCTGGTCGGCGCGGCCTTCCGCCTTGCCGCCGCCGAAAAAGTACACACGCTTGGGCATCTCGTAAGTCTCCTATCGGTGCCGACTTGGGGACGCCAGGCGTCCCGTAAATCCGGCGCAGCGGCCTGCTTCCCGGGATTCCGCACGGCCCCGATGCCGATGCGACGAGGAAAAGCGAAAGACGAAGCGGAAGTAACCTCTTAGCAGGGACGCGCCGGGTTTCAAGTGGAGGGAAATGCGCAGGTGCACCCGGGTTCCGCTTGGAGCGCGCGGGGCGCGCGCTATCCTTTACGGCCACCCGAGGAGCCGCTTCATGTCGCTGATCCCGCCCTTCTACATGAACACCGTCGTCGCCATCGGCTACAAGGAAGATGGCAGCGACGAGATCGCCTGGTCGGCCTCGGGGTTCTTTTACGCCAAGGTGATGAACGAGACGAACGCCGAGCGCACCCTCGCGGCGTACCTCGTCTCCAACTGCCACGTGCTCTCGGGGCACAAGGAAGTCTACCTGCGCCTGAACCCGCAGGGGAAGGAAGACGCCATCGAGGTCCCGCTCTCGCTCGAGACGCTGAGCATGCACCCCACGGCCGACGTGGCGGTGGTGCCGATCGACTTCAACGTGCTGCGCACGCACAAGCTCAACGCGTCCTGCTTCGAGAACGACCGCCACGCCGCCAACATCGAGACCATGAACCGCCTGGGCGTCGGCGAAGGCGACTACGTCTTCGTGCTCGGCTTTCCCATGTCCGTCGTCGGGCCCGGCGATCGGCGCAATTCGGTGCTGGTCCGCCACGGCACCATCGCGCGCCTGCGCGACACGCTCGAACGGCACTCCCCTTCGTACCTGGTGGATACCTTCGTCTTTCCCGGCAACAGCGGCGGCCCGGTGGTGCTCAAGCCCGAGGCCTTCGCTATCGAGGGCACGAAAAAGGTGGAGTCGGCGCTGCTGGTCGGCATCGTCGCGGCCAACGTCTTCTTCAAGGACACCGCGGTGAGCACCCAGACCAAGCGCCCGCGCATCGTCTTCGAAGACAACGCGGGGCTCGGCGTCGTCTATCCCGTGGACTGCATCGACGAATGCATCGCCCAGTGGGAAGCCCGCGCCACCAGGCGCATGGCCCGCCTCGACCTCCAGAAATAGCCGGCCCCCACATTTCTTTTGAAAGCAAGGTGGCAAGGCCTACAATAGAGCGGAACGGGCCGCGCCTGGCGGCCCCGATTTTTGGGGAAGAGGAGGAACTAGGATGCGCGCTACTCTGCCGTTGCTTGCCGCGCTGCTGGCCGTGCCGTCCCTCGCTTCGGCGATGACGCTGGACGACCTGACGGTGGGCAAGACCGCCAGCGGGCCGGATATCTCGCTGGCCGAACTGAAGGGCAAGATCGTTTACGTCGATTACTGGGGCACGCACTGAGGGGCCTGTATCGCACAGTTCCCGCAGTTGGCGGGCCTTTACAAGAAGTACAGCGAACAGGGTTTCCATATCGTCGGTCTTGAATGCCAGGGCAGCACCGCCGCCGAAATCTCCAACATGGCGAAAGCCAAAGGCGTCGCGTACCAGTTGACCACGGGCGGCGACCTGAAGGGCGCCAACGTCCGCGGTATCCCCCACGGTTTCCTCTTCGGTCCCGACGGCAAGCTGGTCGCCGACGACGTCCCGTTCTCGGAACTCGAAAAGAAGATCAAGGAACTGCTCCCGGAAGTCGCCGGCGCGATGGCCGGGCCGGGTCCGTACAAGAAACTCGCCCCGCAGGCCGCGCAGGTGAAGGCGGGCCAGGGCCTGGGCGCGGTGCTGAAGCTGCTCCGCACCAAGGTCGAAAGCAAGGACGCCGAAGAAGCCGCCGAGGCGAAGATGATGCTCGAGGCGCTCGGAGGCGCGGCGCAGGCGCAGCTCGACCGCGCCGTCGGCATGAAGGAAAGCGATCCGCTGGGCGCGATCGCGAAGCTCGACAAGCTGGCCGTGCAGTTCGCCGGCGACGAGATCGCCGTGAAGGCCAAGACCGAAACCGACGCCTTGAAGAAGGACCCCAAGGTGCGGAAGGAGATCGAGGCCGCGGGAGTCTTCGCGCAGATCGAGAAAGCCTACGACGGCCTGAAGCCGTTCCTGGGCGAGAAGAACCCGAAGGCGGACGGCTTCGTGAAGCTCAACCAGGCCGCGATCAACAACATCGTGGCTGGCTGCCAGATGATCGTGCAGCGCTACCCCGAGACGAACGTGGCCAAGAAGGCGCAGGAGATGATGAATCAGTTCAAGTAACGCAGGCGTTGCTGAAAGCAGAACCGGCCCGGTTGCGCGAGCAGCCGGGCCGTTTTTTTCGGGGAGTGGACAGTGATCAGTGGACAGTGATGAGTGGACAGTGATGAGTGGACAGTGATGAGTGGACAGTGATTAGTGGACAGCGGACGGGGGTCAGGGGTCAGGGGTCAGGGGTCAGGGGTCAGGGGTCAGGGGTCAGGGGCGGAGCGGCTTCGCCGCGCCTCATCCTCCAAGCATTGCTTCCAACGCTGCTCATTTGAAAACTGGAGCGGTGCGTTTCGTTGTCCGCACTTCAGTGCGGGCAATCGTGCCGTTCATCCGTTGCTTGCCACCAGCTTTTAGCTGGTGGAGCAGAAGCCCACCACGCGCTCTTCAGCAGGCTTCAGCCTGCTTCCACGATTCCGAGGGCTTAAGCCGAATCTTGGAAGCCGGCTGAAGCCGGCTGGGCACATTGCGGAAAGTTGCACCCCACCAGCTAAAAGCTGGTGGCAAGCAACGGATCAGCAAACGGCTCGTCCACGCTGAAGCGTGGCCGGCGAATCACTCTAGCCGGGAAAATTCAACAAGGCACCGAACGCCGATTCGCAAGGCGCCTGCCACAGGGCACGCGCGGCTTCCTCCCACTCGCAAACCTCCCTCGCCCCCGCGAAGC
>JAHCJK010000223.1 GCA_026184295.1 Planctomycetota bacterium | reverse complement strand
GCGGCGGCAGTGGCCGGCGGGGAGCCCCAGCGCGCGCATGGCGGCCTTGGCCAGCCCGATGAAGTTCTTCGAGCGCTCGCAGCAGGCCTGGACCTTGGCGAGGAGATCGAGTTTCGAGGCGTCGCCGCGGTACGTCAGCACGCTCTCCTGGGGCAGGATGTTGCAGGGGCCGTCGATATGCCCCGACGCGCCCGCGGCCTTGAAGGCCTCGCGCAGGTGCGGCCCGCCGGAAAAGATCGCAAAGCCTTCGGGGCAGGCGGCGCGCAGGCGCGCGGCGCGCTCCGGATCGTTGGCCGAGTCCTTGATCCCGACGCAGGCGCCGCCCAGCGCGCGGGCGATCTCGGCGATGGACGCCACGGGCCAGTCGTACCCCGTGCGCGACGGATTGTGGTAGAGCAGCAGCGGCAGGCGGGCCTCCCGCGCGGCCTCCGTGTAGTACGAAAGCAGCGCCCCGTGGGTGGGCTTCTCGAACCAGGTCGTCAGGAGCATCGCGGCGTCGCAGCCGCACGCGGCGGCCAGCGCGACGTACTGCTTGGCCATGCGCGTGGTCGAGGCGCCCGCGCCGGCCACGACGGGCACGCGCCCGGCGGCCTGTTCGACGGCGGCCCGGAAGAGCGCTTCGCGTTCGGCGAGGTCGAGGGCGTGGGCTTCGCCCGTCGTCCCGGCGACGACGAGCCCGTCCACGCCGCTGGCGATGTAGTGTTCCACGAGCGCGCGGAAGGCCCCGAGGTCGAGCGATTCGTCCTCGCGGAAGGGCGTCACGCAGGCGGGCATCAGGCCGCGGAGTTCGCGGGCGCGCGGCGCGGTTCCCGGGTCGGAGTGCAGCAGGGCATGGGCGGTCATCGGGGTCTCCGTAAGGCGTGCGGGGGATCGGGAGGCGTCGGTCACTTCGCCGCGTCCGCGGCGGGCTTCTTGGGGCGGTAGATCCACATGCGGTTGTTGTAGGCGCTCTGCACGACCACCACCTTGAAGACGGGATCGAAGTAGCCTTTGCCGACGCAGTAGGACGGCTTGGGCAGGGCGTCGCCCTGCGGACGAAGCTCTTCCCACGCGTTGGCGGCGGGGTCGTACACGGCGACCTTGGTGTTGCGCGGATCGGCGAGCACGAAGAGGTCGCGTTCGTCGTCGTAGGCGAAGATCGTGGCCGAGTCCGAGGCCCGGAAGGGAATCTTGCTGTTCAGGTTCGACCATTCGTTCTTGGCGAGGTCGTACGCGAAGGTGTCCTGCCCCAGGACGCCGAAGATTTTCTTCTGCTTCGGGCTGTAGGCGAGCTGCTGTTCGGAAGAGGGCGCGGCCTTGTCGATGTGGGCGACGGTGCGCAGGCTCTTGCCGCCGTTGGGCTTCAGGTCTTCCCAGGTGTCCTTCACCGGATCCCACGCGCGCATGGTAAAGGGCGCGCCGGGCGTGTTCTGGCCGGTGTAGTACCAGATCACCTTCTTCAGGTCCGGGACGTAGATCAGCGCGCCGCCCATGCCGCGGAATTCGGCCAGGGCGTCGTCGGAGGCGTAGTGGGCGTACTTCTTCGTTGCCGGATCGAAGGTCCACATCGTCTTGTACGGCTTGCCTTCGGCGTTCTTGCCGAGCTTCGCTTCGACCTGTTCGATGGGGGTGCCGGAGAAGCGGCTTTCCAGCCACGCCGCGGCCACGCAGTAGGCGCCCGTGCCGTGGATCATGCGCTTCGTGTTCGGTTCGTAGACCAGCGTGTCCCAGGTGTGCCCGACCAGCAGCGGCGCGCCGCCCTTGGTGACGTATTGGCCGTCGGTCAGGACCACGTGCTCCTTCCACCACGCCTTGCAGTCCTCCAGGTTCTTCTTCTGGTCGTCCTTGAGTTCCGCGTTGGGGTCCTTGCCCAGCACGCGAGCCGCGAACATCAGCGCGAACTTGAAGCGCGCGTGGTCGCCGCCTTCCTGCGGGTAAAGCATGTGCCAGGTGTTGGAGCCGAGGTGGAATTCCCAGACGTCGGTGTGGCGGCCCATGCCGTGGTTGCCGCCGGCGTACAGGGCCGTCTGCCGTTCGGGCGCGTAGACCATCTTGGTCGTGTAGTCGCGCGCGTACGGGCCCTTGTTGCCGTTCCCGTCGACCTCCTTGCCTTCGTACATGTGCTTCACCGGAGGCAGGAGCATCGCGGAGCCTTCCGGCAGGTTCTTGATCGCTTCGACGACCGCGGAGTCGTTCTCGTAGAGCGGGGCCGCGTCGCCCCCGAGGGCGGGGAGGGCGAGCGCCGCGAGCAGGACGACGGCCGGCAGAGTCTTCATGTTCGGTCTCCTTGGCTGCGGGCAGCTCAGGGCTGCTCGGAAAGTACCAGCGTCTTCGCGTCGATCTTGAGCGCGATGATGGACTTGTAGGCGTTCAGGTTCCAGACGATGCCGCGCTTGGCGTCGTAGCGCAGCGTGTCGCTGTGGCCGCCCTGGCGTTCGTACTTGCCCTGGATGTTCGTGAGCACCCAGCGGTTCTTCGCGCAGTCGTAGGCCACGTTCTTCCCGTTGATCACGTTGTTGTAGAGGACGATGTCGGCCTCGGGGAGGTACACCGATTCGCGGATCGTGTTGTTGAAGCCCTTGGCCTTGCCGATGCTCTCGGCGTTGGCCGGGTCCATGGCCTTCGCCTCGCCGCTCTTCATGTCGTACATCCAGATGTTCCCGCTGGGCTTCTGGTAGCCGAGGAAGGTCGTCAGCCACAGCACGTCGCGCTTGGAATCGTACGCGAAGGCGCTGCCGTCGCAGGTGGGGCCGGGCAGCTTGCCTTTCACCGGCAGCTTGGACCACGCGCGCGCCTTGACGTCCAGCACGCCAAAGTACCCGCGGCCCCACACCACGAACCCCTTGGGCGTGCCCACCGAGCAGGTCTCGTAGACCTGGCGGTTGAACGGGTGGGGGATGTTCGCTTCGAAGTCCCCCGTGTCGGGGTTGTAGATGCCCGTCCCGCCTTCGGCGGTGCAGATGAGCCGCTTCGAGACGGGATCGTAGTTGTAGTGCAGGTAGGTGTGGTTCGCGCAGTCCGGGCGCCCGTTGAAGGACATGCCCTTGCGCGCGAGCATGATCTCGGGGACGTACGAGAGGCTCCAGCGGTTGATCCCCGGGTGGTAGGTGCTCATTCCGTTCGACGGGTCGGCGCAATGCCCGCCGGTCCAGAAATAGATCCGATCGCGGTCGGGATCGAAGACGGACGTGCCCCAGTCGCGTTCGGCGGCCATCGCGGGCGGGTTCGGCACCACCGTCCAGGTGTTCGCGGGCAGCTTGGCCAGCCATGCGTCGGTGGCCCTGCGGTCGCCGCGCGGCGCGGCGTCGAAGACGCAGGGATCGTACGCGGGCACGATCGTGCGGTAGATGCGCGTGCCGGGCGCGGTCCCGCCTTCGCCCTTCCAGGCATTTTCCTTCACGACGAAGCTCCACTCGCCGGCGGGCGCGGGCATCTCGCCCTTCTGGTAGACCATCTTGTTCAGGATCGTCTGACCGCCGCTGAGCGTCAGGGCCTTCTTTTCCGCGTTCCACGCCAGCGGGGCCGTAAAGCGCGCGCTCGGCGCGGTGGCGGGCCAGACCTGCCGCCAGGACTTCGCCGCACAGTCGTAGATCCAGGTATCGTTCAGCGCGTAGTCGCCGTGGCTGCCGCCGAAGACCACCACGCAGCGCGCCTCGGGATCGACGCCCACGCAGGCGCCTTCGCGGGGACCGGGCGAACTCGCCAGCGCGTCGGCGGCCTCGTCGAGCGCCCACTGGGCCGTGAAGGCGTGCTTGAGCAGTTCGGCGTCCACGCGGCCCTGCGCGAAGCCCGCCTGCGCGGCCTTGAGGCCCGCCGCGGCCTTGGCCACCAGCGGCTTCGCGCGCGCGAGGCCTTCGGATTCCCAGCCGGCCGCCTTGGCCGCATTCAGCGCCGATGCCAGCGCGTCCGTCTTCTTGGAAGCGTCCGCCGCCAGCGCCGCGGGTTCTCCCTTAATCGCTTCGGCTTCCTTGCTGGCGTCGAGCGCGTCGTAGAAGACGCAGCGCGCCTTGGCCTCGGCCAGCTTCGCGAGCGCGCGGGCGTCCAGCGCCTGCTTGCGCAGCGGATCGAGCACCGCGCTGGCGCCCTTGAGTTCACGCCAGGTCTTGCCGTCGGTTCCCAGCGCCCAGTGGCCGGGGTGCCCGGTCTCCAGGCCGCCGATGCGCCCGCCGATGTAAAGGGTCTCGCCCGTGACCGGATCCTGCACCGAGGCCACCGAGTCCCAGGTCCACTTGGTGGGGCCGTACTCGCCGTCGCGGTGGCGGATTTCCGCCTTAAGAGGAGGCAGCGGGATCGCGGGCGCCTTCTCCGCGGCTTCCGCAAGCGCGACGCATGCAAGGCAGGCCAAGGCGAGGACCGCAGCACTCGATTTCATGCACAACCTCCTTACTTTACGAACGGTACCGCCGATGCTTCACCGTCCCGCGACACAGTATAAATACACCAGTATATGAGATAGTATAGTAAAAATATGCAGGAATTCTAAAAGGGTCGCGCGGTACGCCGGCCTCGAATGTAACAATTAGTTGAAAATGGATTCTGTTGCGCGATAACCGCCCTGGTTGGTATAACCTTCATACATCTTAAGGAGGCCTTCCGTGACGCCCCGCGAACGCATGGACCTGGTGCTGGCCTGCCAGAAGGCGGACCGCATCCCTTTTGCGCCGGCCATCTACGAACACAAGGCCTTCCTCCTCAACAAGACGCCCTCGGAAGTCGGGCGCAACGAGGACCTGATCGTCCAGGCCATCCTTAAGGAGTACGAGTTCTACCGGCCGGACTTCCTGACCGTGGGCCTGGACGTGTACAACGTCGAGGCCGAAGCGCTGG
Source organism: Planctomycetota bacterium (assembly GCA_026184295.1). Taxonomy (GTDB): domain Bacteria; phylum Planctomycetota; class SZUA-567; order H5-PLA8; family H5-PLA8; genus JACQFI01. The sequence goes on along the minus strand of JAHCJK010000223.1, from coordinate 4,486 downwards.
GCTGTTCGATCAAGTACTACGACGATTCGCCCGACGTCCCCGGCGTCGCGCGGCACCTCTGCGACGGCATCGACGAAGTGCGCGCGGTGAAGCCCGCCGATCCCGAGACCGCCGGGCGCATGCCGATCTTCCTGCGCGCTGCGGAACGCGTGCACGCGAAGCTGGGCCGGGAGATCTACATCCGGGGCGCGGTGAGCGGGCCGTTCAGCCTCGCCAGCGAACTGATCGGCTTCGAGAACCTGCTGATCGCGACGAGCGAGGACCCGGAGATCGTCGGCGCCGCGCTGGAAACGGCCGTGCGCGCCATCGGCGACTTCGCCGAAGCCTTTCTCAAGCGCGGGATCGGCGTGATCATCTTCGACAGCCGCGCGATGCCGCCGCTGACTTCGCCCGACATCTTCGAAGGCCAGATTCTGCCGCACTACCAGACGCTGACCGCGCGCCTGAAAAAGGCCGGCGCGGCGCATCTGCCCGTCATCATCGGCGGCGACACCACCAGCATCGCCGAACTCCTGACCCGCACCGGCGCGACCCAGTTTCTCTGCGACTTCGACGCCGACTTCGAGACCTGGCGGCAGGCCTGCGCGGCCGTGAAGGCGCCCTTCCGCGCGAACATCGATGCCCGCGTCGTCCACCGCGGCAAGCCCCCCGAAGTGGTGGAACTGGCCCGCCAGATTCTCGCCCAAGGCCAGGACGTCCCCGGCTTCATCCTCGGCACGGGCGTCTGCGGCTACGACACCAACCCCGAGAACATCCACGGCGTCCGCCGCCTCGTCGCGCCCGACTGACCCGCCCAAGTCGCGTCCGACGGACCTAAGGGTTTGGCCCGACAGATCGAAGATTGGCCCGACGGACCTAAGGTTGGCCCACGAACCAACGTTGCGCCCGATGGATAAGGCGTGGAGAACGCCGTCGCACCCGTGGAAAACCCGTGCGCTCCATCCGTCGTAACGTCATCGCCTTCGTGAACATCTCCTGCGTATCCAGCGCATTCCGTGGGAATCAGACGTGGACGATCGGTGGATAGGCGCGGGAAGCCGCGTGGCTTGCCCCCGGGTATCTCTTGGAAAAGGTCTGGATAACCGGTGGATAAGCTGTGGAAAGATTTGAAATCGAGCGTGGATAACCCGAGGTAATCCAGTGTATGCGATGCGGAAAACCCATGGGCAAGGCCATCGCCTTCGTGTGAACAGCCTCCGCATATCGTGTGAAGATGATGAGGATTTCCTCTTCATCTATCCGTGTATTTCCAATCCGTCGGACGCATAAGCTGAATCAATACAAACCATTACAATCCAATAAAAGCAGCTCAACGATTCCCGTTCCGTCCCAACCCCCTCGTCCCGAAGGGACGTCAGGAAATTAGCCGGTGGCAAGCGAAGCGCGGCCACCGGTACGCGAGCCCCATTGCGCCGCGCCCCGGAGGGGCGACGGAATCAACCAAGACCAAGACCAAGGGTAAGGGGAGACGAACGGTTCCCGCACCCCTGCCGGGGTGCGACGCGAGCGGGCGCGCGGTCCGGTGGCCGCGCTCCGCTTGCCACCGGCTAATTTCCCGCCGGCCCTGACGGGCCGGAAGGGGACGCTGGCGTGGCGTCGTCTGGCTTCGCCGAGTCGGAGGCTTCGCGCGCGGACCCGTCTGGTTTTGCCGGGCCGGAGACCTCGCGTGTTGACTTGGCTGGATTTCCCGAGTCGGAGGCTTCGCGCGCAGTCTCGTCTGGCCTCGATGGATGGGAGGTTTCGGGATCAACCTCAACTGGCCTTGCAGGGGCGGCAGGTTCGCGGGCTGGCTGATCCGGCTTCGCAGATGTGGCGCTTTCGCCCGCGGACATTTCTGGCTTTGCCGAGCCGGAGGCTTCGCGCGCGGACTCGTCTGGCGTTGCCGGGCCTCCGCTTTCGCGTGAGGAAACCTCGGGCGTTGCCGGAACGGTGGGCTTGCGCGCAGAACCGGTTTCCCTGGCACTTGGTGAAGGTCGGGGCGTTGGTGTGGGATGCAGGATGGCGTCGAGTGCGGCCGAAGGCGGCAGCGGCGGCGGCGTGGGCACGGCGGGTTCGAGGAGGCGCAGGAGGTACTCGCGGTAGAGGCTCGTGAGCATCCCGGCGAGCAGGGTCAGGAAGCCGAGGGCGGTGATGCAGAGGGCCTGGAAGTGCGGAATCGATTCGCGGTAAAGCCACAGGCCGGTTCCGGCTGGCGCGGTGACCGAGCCGCTCAGCCCCCACAGGAACCGGTGCGCCCGCGTCGCCCAGGCCAGGCCCAGGTAGAAGACGAGGTTCGCCAGCGTCAGTTGCGCGGCCAGGCCGAGCATGCCGTCCAGCGGATCGGCGCCAATCCAGGGCGAACGCGCGAGCCAGACGACTTGCAGCACGACGGCGGGGATGGCGCAGAACATCCCGAAGCCGTCGGAGCGATCGGCGTACTTCCAGAGGAAGACGAGGGCCACGGCCAGGAGCACGGTGGCAGCGGGGAGAAAGCGCGCGTAGTCCGGCGGGTAGTCGAAGACCCAGTCGCGCGCGAGCATGTGCACGGCGCCGGCCAGGACGCAGATGCCCAGCAGCCACGCGCCCATCACGCGGGTGGCCATTGGATCGGGGGCGACGGCGGATTTGGGCGCTGCTGGCCGGCGCGCTTCGTGCGCGGCCAGGACCAGCAGCGGCGTGAGCGCCAGCCAGCCGAGCAGCCAGGCCAAACTGCGGGCCGCGGGCGCGCCCAGGGCCAGACGAACGGCCGGCGCGCCGAGCAGCGGGCCGAAGGCGGGGCCGGCGACGAGGGCCAGCGCAATGTGCCGGTAGGCGGGCGGGAGCCGCACGCCCGGCAGGCGCGAGTACCAAAGGAGTTTCCCGTAGCCCAGCGCGAGCGCGGCGGCGACGGCCCAGGGGCCGAGCGCGGGCCACTGGGCGAGCGGTTCGTCGAGGGCCAGGAAGGACCCGGCAAAGAAGAGGCCCGCGACGATGCTCAATCCGTGGCAGTCGCGCCCGATCCCTTCCTTCGAAGCGTCCACGCGGCGGGCGCGCTGGCGCAGCACGACGGTGGCCACGCAGAGCAGGCAGAGTTCGTACAACAGCAGCAGGCCGAGGCCCAGGAGCATGCCGCCGGCCTTGCCGACCTGCGGGTCGATCTCGGTCGTCAGCTTCAGCACGCCGTAGCAGAGCAGCGCGGCGCTGAGGACGTACAACGGATTGGCGCGCACGCACTCGCGCAGGAGCCAGCGGAGCATGGCCGGTGACCTCGGATGTGGGGTGAAAGGGGCGCGGGGGACGCAGAGGCTGCTGCGCGCGCCGCGGACGTGATCTGCTTTCCTTACGAGCGCGAGCGCGGCGCGGTTCGGTGGCCGGGCGCCGGGGCGGGGGAAAAAACTTTGGCATTGGCCCGTGCGATTGGTCTATAGTACCCGGGCCGAAAAACGCAGGGACGAACGATGGCCGTCGGCGACAGCGATCCGGGCAGCACCATTCCTCAGCCGGGCGGGCTGGGGCCGGCGACGCCGCGTCCCAGCAGCCACGCCTTCGGTTCCGGCGCTTCGGCCGGATCGTCCTGGAGTTCCGCGAATCTCTCGGTCGCGCCTGAGGACCTTTCGGGCGAACGGATGCTCCGCGACGCTACCAAGATGCCGTTTGAGCAGCGCCAGGTTCCGTCGCTCGGCGGGATCATGCTCCTGGCCAAGCTGGGGCAGGGCGGGATGGGCGCGGTCTACTACGGCGTGCATCCGCGGCTGCGCACCGAAGTCGCCGTCAAGGTGCTGCCCTTCCATCTAGCCGACCGCAACCCGGAACTCGTCAACCGCTTCGTCCGCGAAGCGCAGATCGCCGCGCAGATCAAGTCCCCGCACCTCGTCGGCGTCACGGACGTGAACGAAGAGAACGGGCTCTTTTACCTGGTCATGGAATTCGTCCGCGGCACCTCGGCGGGCTCGTACCTGAAAAAGATCAAGGCCGGCGGCGGCGCGGGGCTTTCGGAAGGCGAGGCCCTGGATATCTGCGTCGCGGCCGTGACGGGGCTTGCGGCCGCCCACATGAAGGGCATCATTCACCGAGACATCAAGCCGGACAACGTTCTGATCCCCGCCGTCCAGGGCGGCACGCTGGACATGAAGGAATGCAAGCTCGCCGACCTGGGTCTGGCGCGCGGCGAAGAGTCCGGCCAGTCTCTGACCGGCACGCAGGCCGTGATGGGCACGCCCGGATACATGGCCCCTGAACAGGGCATGGACGCACGCAAGGCCGGCAAGCCCGCCGACGTCTTCAGCGTCGGCGCGATGCTCTACGCGCTGCTCTGCGGAAACGCGCCCTTTCGCGACGGGCCCGCGCTGGCCGTGATCTTCAAGGCGATCAACGAACCGCACGAACCGCTGAGCACCTACCGCCCGGACGTAAGCCCCGGGACGCTGGCGCTGATCGACCGTTGCCTGGCCAAGCATCCGCAGGAACGCTACGCGGATGCCTCCGCGCTGCTGGAGGCGCTGAAGGTCTGCCGCAGCGCGCTGGGGGC
>JAHCJK010000222.1 GCA_026184295.1 Planctomycetota bacterium | reverse complement strand
CCGATCGAATTCCCCGACAACAAGGACTTCAAGCCGGTCACGATGAAGGACCTGCCGGACTTCGCGGACGACGTCGAGACCAAGGCCACCAAGACCGGCAAGGTGCACGTCAACGGGCTGCTCGCGACGATCAATTACACGGAATTCAAGAAACGAGAGCCTTCCGTGAAGGAAGAGAAGCTGGTGCTGCCGGCCGAAGCGACCGGCTTCGCGAAGCCGCTCGAAGTGCGCCTGTTCATGCAGGACCGCAAGGCCCCGCTGGCGGTGACGCTGCTCGGCTTCGGCCAGGCCTCCTCGGACAAGCTCGCCCGCGCCTGGCAGTCGTACCTGTACGACGCCGGCTGCCACGTGCTCAGCTTCGATTCGCTGGTGCGCAACAACATGAACGAGGCCACCGGGCACGGCGTGGCGGGGAACTTCGCCGAGGAAGCCAAGGTCTGCGGGAAGATCATTGAGGCCGTTCTGGCGCAGAAGTCGGCCGGCGGCGGCGCGATCAAGGACCAGACCCAGGGCGTGCGGCTGCTCGGCACGAGCTACGGCGGGCTTTTGGCCCTGCAACTTCTGCGCGAAGGATGCGCCCGCGACTGGCCCGTGGACCGCGTGCTGGTGGTCTCGACTCCGGTGAACCTGAACACCGCCGCGCTGCGGCTCGACGCGTTCGACCGCGAGGACCGGCCCTTCTTCGGCATCTTCCAGCTCTCGAAGCTGCTCAACGGCTACACGCCCAAGGAGGACGCGCCCACGAAGGAAGAGGAAGCGCTGATGCGCGCGGGGCTGGGCTACGTCTTCCACGGCGACCTGGAAGCCTGCACGCGCAGCAACGTGGACCGCTACGACCCCGACCTGCCCGTGCGCCTCAAGGCGTGGGAAGACCGCCCCGACCAGATGGAACTCCAGAACGAGATCGTGAAGAAGCTCAAGGATACCTACGAGGCTGCCAAGAAGGCGCTCGAGCAGTCCAAGGGCGAGAAGGAGAAGGAACAGTTCGAGCAGGAGAAGAAGGCGCTCGAGATGGTCCACAAGGTCAAGATGCTCGTGGCCAAGCGCCGCCCCAGCAACCTGAGCGAATGGAACTTCAAGGACTACGTCTTCCTGCTGCTCAAGCCGTACTGGAAGCTCAAGCGCGGCAAGTCCGTCGCCGTCACGCTGCCCGATCTGCTGCAAGGCGCGCCCAATTTCGTGCAGGTGGTGGTGGCCGCCGACGACCCGCTCAACGATCCCAAGGAACTGGCCGTGGCCGAGAAGGCCTGCCCCGCGCCGCGCCTGCTGGTGCTCCCGCACGGCGGCCACCTGGGCTTTACCGGCACGCAGTGGATCGAAGCGATGACGAAGAAGTTCTTCGGCGCGGACGGGAAGTAGAACGCGCAGCCGTCCCTGCATACCAGGGACATCGTGGGCTACTAAAGCTGTTCCCATCTTTCCAACGTCAATCCCGCACCTTCAGAGCAACTTCCCCAAGCGCGAGCCGCGGAGCGGCGAAAGCCGTTTTAGCCCACGGCGTAAGCCGTGGGGACGAGTCGGCGAACAATCGAGCGGAGCCCCGGAGGGGCGACAGCACCGCTCCCGCATGAATTCTTTCGCCCCTCCGGGGCTGGAGGCAAGGTGGCGTTCCAAGCCCCACGGCTTACGCCGTGGGCTAACCACTCCCGCCCGCTCCGCGGGCTCGCCTGTTAGGGCAACCAGGTGTCCACCAGGACGCGCGTTAGTCCGTGGGTGATGGTGCGCGGGCAGGATGCCCATCCAAACACTTGGCCAGCGGACCATCCTTGCGCGCGGCCACCGACCAGCCTGGCTTGAAGGCCGGCGCCAGCACACCGTAGAGCTTTCCGCGAATTAAAATCCGGGCTTCCGGCGCGTGTGTCCAGTCCACGCTGAGTTCCGAGTCGCGCGTCAAAGGCTCCGCCATCTCGGCTTCGTTCACAAAGGCTGCTGGATTCAAAAACGGGAGCGCCGATCGGTCCTTCCAGTCGGTCTGCGTGGGCGTGGGGGCCTGATTGTAAAGCCACAGGTCGCCGACGATCTGCCGATCCCGCACCAGATAGGCGTACGCGACGCGGCCGTCGTCCTCCACGATGCAGGCGTGGTTCCCGCCGGGTTCCAGGCATTGTTTAAAGAACGTGGACATGGCCTCGGTTACTTCCGCCCCAGCACCGCCTGCGCCTGTTGCGTGACCGCGAACTCCCGCGGGCCCTTGGCGAGCCGCTGCAAGTGCTCCTTCGCGAGCGGCGACTTGATCCAGCCGAGGGCCTCCACGGCCAGGATTTCGCGCACGCTGTAGGCCGCCGCCGCGGTATGCAGCAGTTCGTAGGCGCGCATGCGGATTTCGGGCGAAGGGTCGTCCAGCGCGTCTTGCAGGTAGGGCAGGGCCGGGCTGCCCAGGTCGCGCAGTTCCTGCATCGTGGCTTCGCGCACCCCGTAGGAAGCATCGTCGAGCCGCGCGATCAGGCGCTGGAGTTCCTTCGAATCCAGCGGGCGGGCGACGGGCAGCCGTTCGATCAGCGCCTTGGCGCCGGCATCGCCCGCCGCGATGAATCGCCACAGGGCCATGGTGCGCGCGTCGTAATCGGCCGAGGCGAGCACCTGCCAGTCCTGGGCCGCGTACGCGTTCGGATCGCCGGGGGCCGGCGCGGCGGCGTCGCGGGACGGATTCGGCGGCGGCTGGGTCAGGTCCCACAGCAGCACGTTGCAATCCACCGAGGCCGTGACCATGCGCGTGCCGTCCGCCGAGACCGCCAGCGCGGCCACGCGCGGACCCGAGGCGGCGAAGCGCCGCAGCATCATGCCGCTCGCCAGGTCCCACTGGCGCACCGACCCGTCCAGCGCGCCGGTATAGACCGAACGCCCGTCGGGCGCGAACGCCGCGCAGCTCCCGTTGCCCACCTGGCCGCGCAGCACGAGCAGGTCCTTGCCGGACACGATCTCGAAGACGTGCCAGGTCATGTCGCCGCGCGTGGTGACGCCCAGGCGTCCGTCGGGGGAGATGGCCACGGCGGCCACTTCGCCGTCGCGGTACGGCAGCATGCGGATTTCCTGGCCCAGGGTGGCATCCCAGAGCCGCGCGGTTGAATCGGCGGCTTCGCTGAGCAGCGTGCGGCCGTCGCGCGACCAGGTCACGCGGTCCACGTTCGCGTCGTGCCCGCTCATCGAATGACGTTCCTTGCCGGTCTCGACGTCCCACACCTTGACGAACTGGTCGGCGCCGGCGGTGGCCAGCCAAGCGCCGTCGGGCGAAAAGCAGACGCCTTTCACGGCCGAGGCGTGGCCTTCGAAGGCGCGCACGGGCTTGAAGGACTTCAGGTCCCACAGGCGCGCGACGCCTTCGTCGCCGGCGCTGGCGGCGTAGCGGCCGTCGGGCGAGAAGGCGACGTCCAGCACGGAGGTCTCGTGCCCTTCCAGCACGGCGGCGGGCTTGGCGGTGTCCGCGTCAAAGAGGCGCACGGCCTTTTCCATGCCCGCCACGGCCACCAGCTTTCCGTCGGGCGAGATCGCCACGGCCTTGGGCGCGCCCTGCGGCGGCGGGAACCGCGCGAGCGCCCCTTCGGGCAGCTTGGCGGCGGGATCGATCCGCGGAACCTTGGGCTCGTCGGGGTCTTCCAGGACCAGTTCGGCGCGGGCGCGGAGGGCCGGCAGGCACAGGGCCAGCGTCAGGAGCATTCGCGAAGCAGCACCACGCATCGGTTGATCTCGGGCTCCCGGTCCACTTCTTTTGACGCTTTGCGCGGCCGGAACGTCCAGCCCTTGGCGAACCAGCGCATTCTACGAGCCCGACGGGGCCATTGGCCAGCGCCATATGGTTATACGCGCGAAGGCCCGCGATCTTGGGGTGGAAGTGGCCGTCTTTGCACGTTGTGTGCAAGGCCTTTCACGCCAACGCCTTGAATAAAGGTGCAAACCCGGTAAACTCGTGGCCGATACACCGATTCATGCATCGTCCCTGCACACCCGAGGCCGGCTGATGTCCACGCTGAAGTTCCTGGGCCGGCTCGCCATCGGCGCGCTGCTTGTCGCGTACCTCCTCTTCGAGCACGAAGTCTCGGCCTCCGAAGTCGCCAAGTACCTGCGCGATCTGCCCATCCTCGGGATTCTGGCCGCGCTGGCGCTGGACCTGGCCGGACAGACGCTGAGCAGTTTCCGCTGGGCGCGGCTGGCCGAGATCGCCGGGCATCCGGTGCGCTTCGGCACGGCCTGGAAGATTTACTTCTCGGGGATGTTCTTCAACACCTGCCTGCCGACGTCCATCGGCGGCGACGTGGTCCGCGTGGTGGGCCTGTCGAAGTACACGCGCAGCAAGTCGGTCGCGCTGGCCTCGGTCTTCATGGACCGCAACGTCGGCATGGCCGCGCTGCTCAGCCTCGGGCTGCTCTCCGCGCTGCTCGCGCCGGTCACGATCCAGATCACGATCTCGAGCGTCTCGGCGAGCCCGCTCGTCCTGCCGCTCTGGCCGCTCTTCCTGCTGCTGATCGCGGGGTACGTGCTGGCCAACGTGCTGCTCTTCGGGCGGCGCATCTACCGCCTGGCCGAACGGCTGGTCTTCAAGCGCCTGCCGGGGAAGGTCCACGGCAAGATCGAGAAACTGCACCGGGCGCTGCAGAGCTACCGGCGCCCGCTGCACGAGTACGCCTGGACGTACGTGCTCTCGCTGGCGTACCAGGCGAGCGAGGCGGCGCTGGTGTGGGTGCTGGCGCGCGGGATGGGCCTGGACCTGCCGTTCTGGGTCTTCGCCGCGATGGTGCTCTTCCAGGCCGTCGCCGGGCTGCTGCCGATCTCGATCAACAACATCGGCGTGCGCGACGCGATCTTCTGCGCGGTGCTGGTCGGGCAGGCGGCGCTGCACAGGCACGGCATGACCGAGGAAAGCATCAAGGGCGCGGCGCTGGCGCTCTCGACCGCGTACCTCTGCATCGTGATGATCTCGGGGATGGCGGGCGGCATCGTCTACCTGGTGGCGGGCGTCCCCAAGCCGACCGAGGCCGACCTGGCCGAGAATGTCGAATTTCCGGCGGCCGGCGCGCTGACCAAGCCGACCGCGAGCGGCTCGTAAAGAGCGCTGAAGGCGCGCGCGCGAATCCCGTCCTTGCCTGCAACGCTCCGAATGGGCCGGAATCGAAGGTATGATCCGCAAAGTCTCCGTCGTGACGCCGATCCACAACGAAGAAGAGAGCATCCCGGAACTCGTCGAACGCATCTCATCCACCATGGAAGCCTGGCGCACGGCCGCGCCCGGGCGCGACTGGGAACACCTCGCCTGCGACGACCTGTCCAGCGACGGCAGCCTGGCGCTGCTGAAGAAGCTCGCCGAGGCCAACCCGCGCCTGCGGCCGGTGCAGAATCCCAGGCGCTCGGGGCAGACGGGCGGCTTCGAGACCGGTTTCCGCCACGCGACCGGCGATTACATCGTGACGATGGACGCCGACCTGCAGAACTATCCGGAAGACATCCCCAAGCTCCTCGAACCGATCGAACAGGGCCGCCTGGACCTGACCAACGCCGTGCGCATGCGCCGCCAGCACAGCCTGGCGATGATCCTGATCTCCAAGTGCGGCAACCTGCTGATCCACACCTTCCTGACCTGCCCGGTCAGCGACGCGGCGAGCAACTTCACCGCGCTGCCGGCGAAGTTCGCGAAGAACCTGACGCTGATCGAGAACGACCACCGCTACGTGATCCCGATCTTCGTGCGCCGCGGGTTGGATCCCAGGCGCATCGGCGACGTCGAGACGCGCCACACCGCGCGCAAGCACGGCGCGAGCAAGTACAAGGTCATCAAGAAGGCGCTCACCGGCGTCCCGGAACTCTTCCGCTTCCGCGGGCGGCTCAAGCGCGGCTACTACGACGACCGGGGCCCGGCCGCGGCGCCCGCTCCGGCGCAGGAAGGCGCGCATCGGGCCGGGCGGAACGCCTGACATGCCGGCTTAAAATGCCGTAATCTTGGTACCGCCGCCGGGACGGGCGTCGTACAACGGCAAGCTCGGCGAGCCTGGCGAGGAGCAACGAACCGCGATGCGCGTGCTGGTGGTGGAAGATTCCGAGCGGATGGCCAGGGCCCTGAAGCAGGGCCTGCGCGAGGAAGGGTACCAACCCGAGGTCGCCGGGGACGGGCCTTCAGGCTTGAAACTGGCCCAGAGCGGCGCGTTCGACCTCGTCCTGCTGGACGTGAACCTGCCCGGCCTGGATGGCTTCGGGTTCATGCAGGCGCTGCGGCGCGAACGCAACGACGTGCCGGTGCTGATGGTCACCGCGCGGGACGCCGTGGAAGACCGCGTGCGCGGCCTGGACCTGGGCGCCGACGATTACCTGCTCAAGCCGTTCGAATTCGAGGAACTGCTCGCGCGCGTGCGCTCGCTGCTGCGGCGTCCGGGGCCGCGCGCGACGAACGTGCTCGCCTGGGACGATCTGCGCCTGAATCTCCTCGCGGGCAAGGCCGAACGCGGCGGCCGCACGCTGGAATTGACCGCGCGCGAGTTTTCCCTGCTGCGCGTGCTGCTGGCGAAGGCCGGCGAGGTGGTCGAGCGCGCGGCGCTGGTGGCGGACGTATGGGGCGAGGCCGCCGCGCCCGAATCCAACGTGCTGGAAGTCACCGTCAACCATCTGCGCCTCAAGCTGGAAGCGGGCGGCGAACCGCGCGTGCTGCACACGCTGCGCAACCGCGGCTACCTGCTGGGGCCGGAGCCGCGGGTCTAAGCGCATGCCCAAGAGCCTGGCGAATCGCGTAACGCTGGTCGTGGTGGGCGCGCTGGTGCTCGCCTTTGGCACCGCGGGCGTGGCGATTTACGGCCGCGTGAAGCGCAGCTTGGAACTGAAGGCCGAAAAAGCGCTCGAGATCCGGCTCACTTGGGTCGCGGCGGCGCTCGATTACGACAACGGCTTCCTGCACCTGGAAGCGCGCCCCGAACCGAACGACGGCGCCGAGGGCTGGCGCGTCGCCACCGTTTCCGGCAAGGAACTCTGGGCGTCCGCGCACGCGCCCGAGCCGAACGAGCGCATGGTCAAGTCGCGGCGCATCGCCGTGGGCCCCGCGGCGCGCGGGCGGGGGGACGCCCCGGAGCCCGTGGCCTGGCGCGATACCGAAGGGCGCGGCGCGAACCGCATGGCGGGCGCGGAGTATTTCCTGCCGGAGGGCACGGGACTGGACCTGGCGATCGAAGCGTCTTTCTCGTCCACGGAGATGCAGGCGGAACTGGCGCGGCTCGGCTGGGCGCTCGGGACGGTCGGGCCGGTCAGCGTGCTGCTGCTCAGCGGCCTCTGCGCGTGGCTGATCCGCTGGCAGCTCAGGCCGCTGGCGGAGATCGCCGAACGCGCCGCGAAGATCGGCCCGGAGAGCGCCGACGCGCGGCTGGGGCCGGCGCGCGGCGAAAGCGCCGAGTGCGCGCAGCTTCGCGAGGCGCTCGACCGCATGATCGCGCGGCTGGCCGAAGGCCTGGCGCGGGAGAAGCAGTTCGTCGGCGACGCCTCGCACGAACTGCGCACCCCGCTGGCGCAGATGCGCACGCAGATCGAAGTCGCCCTGCGCAAGGAACGCCCCGCCGGCGAATACCGCCGGGCGCTCGAGGACGCGCTGCTGGACATCCGGCGCCTGCAAGACCTGATCGCGGGCTTTCTGGGCCTGGCGCGCGGGACGCCCGCGGGCGCGCCGGCCGAGCGCGTGGCCCTGGCGGACCTGCTGCGCGAAGCCGGACACGGGACGCCGCTGGAACCCGGGGGCGGGGTGGGCGGGGCGGCCGTCCTGGGCAGCGCGCCCCTGCTGGTCTCGGCCTTTCAGAACGTGTTCGAAAACGCGCGCAAATACGCGCCGGGCATCCCGCCGCGCCTGCGCCTGGAAGAAGACGACGCGACCGTGCGGATCGCCGTGCTGGACGAAGGCCCGGGCGTGCCGGAAGCCGAGCGCGAACGCATCTTCCAGCCGCTCGTGCGGCTCGACGCGGCGCGGCGCGAAGGCGGCTTCGGGCTCGGCCTGGCCATCGCGCGCAAGGCCGTGCGGGCCTGCGGCGGCGACCTGGTCTGCCGCGCGCGGCGCGACGGCGCCCGGGGCGCGGAATTCGTCTTCCTGCTGCGCAAGGCCGCGGTTCCGGCATGACCGGCGCGAGCGAAGTTCCGGAGCGGGCCGTGGCGTGGCGCATGGCGCTGCTGGTGGCCGCCGCCTACCTGCTCGGCACCGGCTGGGGCCTGTGGGCGCAGTCCATCGAGAACCCCGACGAACCGCGCTACGCCTGCGCCGCGCGCGAGATGGCCCTGGGCCGCGGCGACTGGATGGTCCCGCGCTTCAACGGGGAACCGCGCCTGGTCAAGCCGGTGCTCATCTACTGGCTCATGGCCGCCAGCGCCAAACTCACCGCGCCCCTCGGCGTCGGGATGGTGACCGCCTTCCGCCTGCCGTCGCTCCTCTTCGGATTGCTCGCGGTGCTCAGCGTCTTCGGCCTCGGCCGGCGCCTCTGGAACGGGCGGGTCGGCGTGCTGGCCGGGCTGCTGCTCACGACGACGTTTTACTTCCACACGACCGCGCGCGAGATCGTCATCGACCCGCTCGTCGCCGGGTCGCTGGCGTGGTCGTGGTATGGCTTCGTCGTGGTCCTGCAGAAGCTCAAAGACGATCCTGAGAAGACGCCGTACCTGGCGCTACTCGGCTTTTACGCGGGCCTGGGCGTCGCGTGCATGGCCAAGGGCCCGGCGCCGGTGGGCGTCTTCGCCGCCGTGCCGATGGGCGTCTTCCTGGTCTGGAACCGCAAGGCCATCGTGCCGGAAGGGAAGGGCCTCGGGTGGCTCGCGCTGCGCTCGGGCGTGCTCTGGGGCGCGCCGCTGGCGCTGGGCCTCGGCTTCGCGTGGTTCGCGATGCTGTACGGCACCGAATACCGCGATCAGATGATGGACTTCTTCGTCGAACAGAACTTCGCCCGCGGCGTCGGGGCGCTCGACCACAACGATGGGCTCAAGCGCTTCCCGTTTGTCTACTACCTCCTGGACTGCCCGCAAAAGTTCATGCCCTGGACGCTCCTGGCCGTGCCCGCCGTGTACCTGTGGACGCGCCCGCGCGCGCAAGCCGCCACGCCGGAAACCTCCCTGGGGTCCGCGCGCTTCTTCGTCTGCGCGATCCTGATCCCGTTCGTCTGCATCGGGCTCGCGGGGAGCAAGCGTTCGCTGTACGCCCTGCCGCTGTATCCGATGCTGGCGCTGGGCGGCGCGGTGGTGCTGGGGCGCGTGCTTTCCGAACGCCGCGCGGCCCTGGCGGTGAAGGCGCTGCTCGTGCTGGCCCTGGCCGCGGCGGGCTTCGAGGCCTTCGGGCGGCCGATATTGGAGAAACGCAAGCGCGCCGACCT
>JAHCJK010000221.1 GCA_026184295.1 Planctomycetota bacterium | reverse complement strand
GACCGGCTCCGACCCTGGGCACCCCGGCGAACGGATCGAATCTACAAGCACCGGCATTTCAGGAGAGATCACGTCTTCGAGACTGGCGGGCGACGTAGCATAACCCGAGTCGGAGCACTCCTAGATTTATCCGGAGTGGGTGCCATGGGTCGCGGCCGTTTGCGACCCGTGCCCGGTCATGGCGAAGACCCCTATCCTTCTCCAGCGCGCGGCACGGGTCGAGTACGGCTTCGACCCCATGGCACCCCGGCGAACGGATCGAATCTACAAGCACCGGCATTTCAGGAGAGGTCTTCGAATCTGGCGGGCGGTTTGGCATAACCCGAGTCGGAGTACTCCTGGATGTATCCGGAGTGGGTGCCATGGGTCGCGGCTGTTTGCGACCCGTGCCCGGTCATGGCGAGGCCCCTATCCTTCTCCAGTGCGCGGCACGGGTCGAGAACGGCTTCGACCCATGGCACCCTTGTGAACGGATCGAATCTACAAGCACCGGCAATCCAAAGGAGCGGTTGCTCGCTACATGTGAGGCTACCCAGCGGTTCTTACAGCTCGCTTGCGCCCCGCCACCGCGGCGGCTTTACGCCGTGCGCGCGCAGGATCATGTTGAGCTGGCCGACGTGGTGCTGCGCGTGCCGCAGGTTGTTGAGCAGAAACTCTCCGCGCGGGGTCGTGTACCACGGCACGGGGCTGGGCGCGGTCAGGTCGGCCTCGGTGAGTTCGCCCAGCAGGCGTTTCGCGCGTGCGCGTGCTTCCTGGAGGTACGCCAGCAGCGTGGCCTTGGCGTACGGTTCACCCGAAGGGGCCTTGCCGAGGTCGATGTCGTCCTTGCGATGAAAGAGCGGCGGCGCAAAATCCGCTTCGCGCTTATGCATGTAAAAATCGAGGTAGAAGATCGTATGGTAGGCCTGTTTCCAGAACGGCGCGCCGCCCAGGTCCTTCGTCCACGCCTGTTCCGGGCAGAGTTCGATCGATTCCCGCAGCATCTCCGCCGTGGCGCCGAATTCCTTGGCCAGCATGGTTCGAAGGACGTCCATGGGCAGCATCCTTTATTGGGGCCTGGGTTCGTGTGAGCAACGCCCTTGTAGGCAGCGCCGAGGGTGATGTCAACGGGCGGCGTGCGGCCATTTGTCATGCAGGAATTCGGTCCCGTAAGTCGGGTCTTCTTTAAGGTAGCGCGGCCTGCGGCCACTTTTATGATCGCTGGTTCCATGCAGAGGAGACACGTATGCGACTGCGTCCCTATTGGCCGTGCCTCTTCCTGGTGCTCACGGCGCTAAGCTCCCGCGCAGCCGAGACCGCGCCGAGCGAGGCCGAACGGCAGGCGTTTGCGGCCGTAAAAAGCGTGCACGTCACGGTCGCTGATCCCGGACACCAGCCCTTGCGCGAACACGCGCAACTGCTCGCCCGCAATATGCTCGAAGCCGCGGGCTTTACCGTCGCCGCCGCCGGCGCGCCGGCCGACGGCGAAGTGTTCATCCAACTGCAGAAGAAAGGCCTGTTGGGAACTTATCTGGGCGCGGGTGACCGGTACACCGGCGCCGAAGTGACCGGCACATGGACCTTCAAGGCCGGGGCCGCGGAACGCGCGTTCCTGTTCAAAGGAACGGCCGAACCGCCCTCGTCCTTTTCGTTCCGGCGCGTCAACGATAAGGCCGTGGGCAACGAACAAGAATCCGACGCGCCCTTCGTCGGGGCGCTCGCCCGGGCCGATCTCTCGAGCAGCTTCGTACGGCAGCAGCGGCTGCTGTGGGGCCGGCGCTCGCTGGAGATCCTTCTCGCCCTGCGCGGCAAGGCCGGGGCCAACACCGCGCACTCCGCCGAAGTCTGGCTGGAAGAACGCGAGAGCGACCCGCGCGTGGGGGAAATACTCAGCGCCGATTACTTCAGCTTGAAGCGCGCCGGCTATTCATCCGAGGCGCTGCCCGCCATCACGCGCGCGCTGGAAGGCCTGAAGCCGCCGTCCGCCGTCGCCAGTGCCTTGCGCATCCTGAAAGAAGATAAGGAGGCCAATCGCCGCTACGACGCCGCGGAACTGCTGGGCCTGATCGGCGGGCCCGAAGCGAGTGCGCCGCTGCTGGCCGCCACCAAGGATGCCGACGTGATGGTGCGCGGCGGCGCGATGCTCGCGCTGGGCAAACGGAAAGATAAGGACGCGGTCGAAGCCCTCGTCGCGATCCTCACCACGCCCAACGATCCCTGCCGTTTCCAGGCCGACCAGGCCTTGGGGCTGCTGGGCGATGCCCGCGCCTTCGACACGATGCTCCAGTATTTCGAAACCTCGAAAGAGTACACGCGCGACCGCGCCGCCGAGGCGCTCGGCAAGCTGGGCGATCCGCGCGCCGTCGAACCGCTGGCCAAGGCCCTGCAGAATCCCGCCGACACCGCGCACATCAGTTCCGCGTGGGCGCTGAGCAGCCTCAACGATCCGCGCGTCGAACCGATCATGGACGCTCTTGTGAAAGACAAGGACGGCCGTCTGCGGCTGCCGGCCGTGGACTATTTCTTCCGCAAGCGTGACGCCCGTTGCCTGAACGGCCTGCTGGAAGACCTGAAGGGTACCGACGTGTCCATCTCCGTGGGGGCTTCTAAAAGGTTGGGAGAACTGGGCGACCTGAACGCCGTCGATGGCTTGATCAGCCGGGTTGCGTTCCCCGACCTGACGCTGGGAGGCAAGCCCACCTGGTCCGCGGCCAACGCCGCCTCGCTGGCCCTGGTGAAACTGACCGGCCAGGACTTTGGCGTCGGCATCTTAGCCATGGAGAAGTGGTCCGAATGGTGGAAGAACAACAAGGACCGCTTGTTGAAGAAGTAGCCGCGCGAGATTGATTTGGAAGCGAGCGCTGGGCTGGACGGCTCGGCACGACCATCACCAAATTGTCGAAACCAAGGCGTCTCGTGCTGAGTTGATTCAAGCCACACGTCATTAGATTTTGTTCGTGTGATATGGTGCAAGCCTTAGCTTAAGTAAAGGATACGACAAGGATGTTTACTAGGTGGCGAGTCAATCGCATTATTAACCTCCCACTGCCTCAGGCTTGGGCCAAGACGAAATTGAAGTGGGCCAAGGCAAAATACCTATATCGTGGCCCTATAGGGTATTCTGCCCGTTATACCGTGGAGTTTTTGTTATTGAAGGAGCTTACGTTAAAATATCCGAGCGAAATTGAGGCTATTTTAATCGAAGGCCTGGAGTCACCTAGCCCAATGGTATGTGCTTACTGTCTATGTGGGCTTGAGCGCACCAGTAGCAGAAGTTTGACCCAATTGCCGGCTAATCTATTAAATAGAAAAGAGGAGATCACATGGTCCCTCGGGAAGGTTACGGTACGAATTCCACTGGGGAAGTTTGCTCAGGAACTATCTGAATTTTCCTCTACCCATATTTGGAATCAGACAAGCTGAACAGCGTGTGGTGAGAAGACTGCGATCGCCGTCTTCCAATCGTTGCAGTTCGGTCTCCCTAAAGGCGTGGGGAGATTAATCCGCCGCCAGGCCCGGCTGCGGGGCCGCGGGCTGCAGGCTCGCGACGAGGCCCAGGCGCCGCGCGACGGGCTTCAGGGCCAGGGTCAGGGCCGCGCAGACGGCCGCGAGGACCGCCAGGGCCGCGAAGGCGTTGCGGTAGGCCTCGGGGGTCTGGTGACCGGCGTCGGCGATCAGGCCCACGGCGTACGGGCCGAGCGATCCGAGCCCGATGCCGGCGGTGATCACGATCCCGAAGATCAGCCCGCGCATCGAGACCGGCGAACGGTCCGCGACGAGGGCTTCGAAGGTCGGGATCGTCGCCAGCAGCGCCGCCCCCAGCACCGCGTAGGGGAGCGCCAGCCAGGCCAGCGGCGTCCGCGGGATCGCGTACAACGCCACGCCCAGCACCAGCATCGAACCGAAGAGCACGCGCTCGCGCCCCAGCGTGTCGCTCCAGCGGCCCGCCAGCGGCTGGACCACCAGGCCCGGGGCGAAGATCATCGCAATCAGAAAGCCGCTGTCGTTGCTCCCGTGGACGTTTTTCAAAAAAAGCGACGTGCTGTTGGCCGCGCCCCAACTGATGATCTCGCGCCCGCCCATCACCAGCATCGCGAAGACCGCGAAGACCAGCACCGAACGCAGGCTCGCGCAGACCCCCGCCTCCGGGCCTTCCTTGGCATCGCCCCGGGCGACCGCCTGCCCGCGGGCCGCGGGGACGAAGAGCCACGCGAGCGCCGCGCAGAGCGGGCCCAGGGCCCCGAAGAGCAGCGCGACGTGCTGCCAGCTCCAGCCCAGTTCGTGCACCAGCGCCCCGGAGGTCCATGGCCCGAGCGTGAACGCGAGGCTCGCGCCGATGCCCGAAATCCCCAGCGCGCGGCCCTTCTGATGCGGGAAGGTCTCGGTCAGCAGCAGGTTCGCGACGGGGTGGTACAGCCCGCCGCCGCAGGCGCCCAGCGCAGTCAGCACGCACATGCCCGCGTAATGGCCGTGGCCGAGCAGCGCCATGCCCATCACGCCCGCGCCGTTGATCAGCGGCATCAGGGTCAGCAGCAGCCGCGGCGAATAGCGCGCGGAGAGCAGCCCCGCCACGAGGTTGCTCGCGGCGTACACGATCAGGTAGACGGTCTGGAAGACGGCGACCTCGCGGTCGCCCGTCAGCCCGAAGTACGCTTGCAGTTCCGGATTGAGCGGGCTCAGGAAAATGGTGTAGAGGTGCGTGGCGCCGTGCAGCAGCGAGACCACCAGCAGGGTGCGCGTCGGGGAAGCCGTGGACATCGCTAATAAGGATAGCGCGTCCGGCGGCGTTGGCTTCTTCCAAATTTGGAGCACGCGCCAACAAAGCCGGCGGCGGCGGGCTTTATCTTAAGGAACGGTTCCACGCGCACCGGGTTCTCCGAACCGATTCACCACGGAGGCACGGAGACACGGAGAACGGCCACGAACCATATTCACCGCAGAGGCGCGGAGATCGCGGAGAACACTCCTTCATCTGCTACGCAACCATCAACCGGCGAGGTGCTATGGCGGACCATACCGCAAATCAACCTAACATCCTCTATCTCTTCTCCGACCAGCACCGCGCGGCCGCGCTGGGCTGCTACGGCGAAACCCAGGTCCGTACGCCACATATGGATGGCCTGGCCCGCGACGGCCTGCGCCTGACCAACTGCGTCTCCACGCATCCCGTCTGCTGCCCGTATCGTTCGTCGCTGATGACCGGGCTGTACGCGCACCACACCGGCATGCTGAGCAACTACCATTCGATCGGGAACAACTTCGTCGGGCTGGGCGAAGCCTTTAAGCGCGCGGGGTATTCGACGGGCTACGTCGGCAAGTGGCACATCTACTTCGACAAGCACGACGGCCAGGACCACGGCGGCTTCGTGCCGCCGGGGCCCGACCGCCTGGGGTTCGACTGGTGGGCCGCGGCGAACGGCGGGCACAACTACTACCAGTGGCGCTACTGGCGCGACGACCCGGCGCCGATCCAGGGGAAGGACTACCAGCCCTTCGAACAGGCCGCGCTGGCGAACGAATTCATCCGCGAAATGAACGGCAAGCCGTGGTGCCTCTTCCTGTCGTGGGGACCGCCGCACACGCCCTATCGACCGCCCGAAGCGTACGCGCACTACAAGGACCTCGCGCTGCGCCCGAACGTTCCGCCCGGCGCCGCGACCGAGTACGCGAACAAGAATCTTCCGCAGTACTACGGCCTCATCGAAAGCCTCGACGACGCGCTCGGCCGGATCCTCGCGGAACTCGACGCGACCGGGCAGCGCGAGAACACGATCGTGATCTACACGTCCGACCACGGCGACATGGTCGGTTGCCACGGCGCGAAGTTCAAACGCTGGCCCTTCGACGAATCGGTGAACGTCCCGTTCCTGATCCGCTGGCCGAAGGGCCTCCGCGCCGGCCAGGTGAACCGCCTGCATCTCGGCACCCCGGACCTCTACCCCACCCTCTGCGGACTCTGCGACGTGCCCGTGCCGACGAAGGTGGACGGGCGCGACCTGAGCGGGTTTCTGCGCGGCGACGCGGCGGAGCCCGCGCCGGCGTATGCGTATCTTTCGATGGCGTACGGCTACGCGCGGTGGCCGGGTTGGAAGGCCGTGCGCACCGACCGCTATACCTACGTCGAAGCCGCCGGGAAACCGTGGCTCCTGCACGACCGTGAAGCCGATCCGTACCAGATGCAAAACCTAGTCGGTCGGTGCGAGGACCAGGACAGTCTGCGCGGACAGCTTGCTCAGGCCATGAACGCCTGCGGCGACACCTGGGACTTCAAGGCGCTGGGCGGCGATTTGAACGAGTGGGAACCCGGATCGAACAAATACGCCGATCAGAACCTGGGCGGAATGGAAGCATTGGGCCTAAAGCGCTAGCCGATCGCATAAGGCAATGGAATTTCTAGTCTTACGCGATAATTGCCACGAGTAACCCTTGCCAAGGCCTCACTTTAGAGCGTTTGTACTGTGGCGGAGCACTTCCAGGCCTTAAACCAACGGCAGCTTTAGTGCGGGCGGCTTCCAGCCTTGTCCCCTGACCTCTGACCCCTGTTCCCTGTCCCCTTCCGTTCGTTGTTCCACGTGGAACAATCGCTCGCTCTAACCCAAAACACCGTTTTTGACCCTATCTAATTGTTCCACGTGGAACAATTAGGTGGGCGGCGATTGACTTTGCTCGCCAAGCGATCGAAATTGACAGCACGCCGTTCGTATCGATTCGAAGCCAAAGGAGCCTCCCATGTCCAATCCTCAGCCCCCCGCCCCTGTCCGCCGCGGCCTCGGTGCCCTGATTCAAAGCACCACCGGCGTGAAAGCCCCCGCGAATACCTCC
Source organism: Planctomycetota bacterium (assembly GCA_026184295.1). Classification (GTDB taxonomy): domain Bacteria; phylum Planctomycetota; class SZUA-567; order H5-PLA8; family H5-PLA8; genus JACQFI01. The sequence continues at coordinate 2,561 of JAHCJK010000221.1, read as the reverse complement.
GTGGCCACGGCCCCGCTGGCCTCGATCCGCGCGAACCCGGATCAGCCGCGCAAGGAGTTCGACGAGGCGGCGCTGGCGGAACTGACGGACTCGATCAAGACCAAGGGCATCCTGCAGCCGATCATCGTTCGCCCGTTGAAGCCCGAAGAGATCAAGGGCGAGGTCAAGTACGAGATCATCGCGGGCGAACGCCGCTGGCGCGCGTCTCAGCGAGTCGGCCTGGCCGAAGTGCCCGTGGTCGTAAAGGAGGTGGGCAACTCCACGGACGTGCTCGTCCTGTCCCTGATCGAGAACCTCCAGCGCGACGATCTGAACCCGGTCGAAGAAGCCCAGGCCTTCAAGCGCCTGCAGCAGAACTTCGGGATGACCCAGGAAGACATCGCCGCGGCCGTGGGGAAGAGCAGGGCGGGGGTGGCGAATGCGATGCGCATGCTCGACCTGCCCGCGCCGGTCCTTCAGTGCGTTCAAGATGGGAAGCTGACCGTCGGGCATGCCAAGATCCTGCTGAGCGTCGGCGATCCGCGCCTCCAGACGAAGCTCGCCAGCAAGGCCGTCGCAGAAGGCTGGACCGTCCGGCAGTTGGAACTCTTCTCGGTCGATCAGCCGGCCGCGGTGGCGACGAAGACGCGCAGCTACGACACGCACCCCAAGCGTGCGTCGGCCCCGCATATCCAGGACATCGAACAGAAGCTGCGCAGCCACTTCGGCACCAAGGTCCACGTCGAAGAAGGCGCCAAGAAGGGCCGCATCGTCGTCGAGTTCTACTCGGTCGAAGACTTCGACCGGATCACCGGCCTGATGGGGCTGGTAAAGTCGTAATGCTAATAAATACCTAACTACAGGGGACAGGGGCGGAGCAGCGCGTACGCGCTGCAACGAACCATCTAGAACGGCTAGGGCCCCGGTCGCGCTTTCAGCGTAGAGAAGGGGGTTTCGGCGAAGCCGCTCCTTCCCTGACCCCTGACCCCTGACCCCTGATTCCTTGTCCCTGCCCCCTGCCGTAGCGGTCCCGGTAACCCTCTACCGAATTTCAAGTAATGGCTCTTGCGAGAAAAGCGCGCGCGTCGTATAACGACGGGGCTCATTCATCTTTGCTTAATTCGCGCCGATCGTTGTCCGGCTTACGGTGGCGAATCCGTCGAAACTGATGGCGTGTTCGCAATCGAGCAAAACCTCGTACGCGAAGGGAGAGAAGCCGTGGAATCGACGCAGGTTTCCAGAAGCGAACGGTGGGCGCGCGCGGTCCGCTTCGCGCTGCTCTCCGGCATTGCCGCGCTGTCGGTGCTGATCGTGGCGTCGGTAAGCGACGGGGCGAAGAATCCGTTCCGCATCAAGGACGCGAACGCGGAACTGATCTCGGCGGCGCCGGGCTTCATCGCGATGACGTCGTCGATCGGCACGGGCGTGAACTTTTACCTCATCGACACGAACGTGGGCGTGATCTGCGTGTACCAGATGGACGGCGACAAGATCCGGCTGGTGGCCGCGCGCGATTTCACGCACGACACGGACATCGTGGACGGCAGCCTGAACGTGGTCGCGGCGGACGGCAAGCAGCTCAAGGCGTTCGAAGGGGGCAGCGGGCTGGACAAGAAGGACGCCGAAGCGTACGCCGAGGCGCTGAAGAAACTGATCGAGTCGGCGGAAAAGAAGTAAGGCGCGCAAGCGGGAGGCCGGCCATGGCGAACGAACGCAATCGGTGGATGGAAAACGCGGTGCTGGGCGGCGTGCTCGCGGCGCTGGCGTGCGCGTACTTCGCGCTGCCCGCGCGGCAGGCGCAGGCGGCCGGCGGCGGCTGGGACACCAACGGCGTGATGGCGGTGACGACGAAGCAGAACGAACGCCTGGTGCTGATCGACACGGTGAAGAAGAACATCTGCGTGTACAAGACGCTCGGCGGCGGCCAGTTCCGGCTCGTCGGCGCGCGCTCGTACCGCTACGACCTGGAAGTGAAGGACTCGGCCGGGACGCAGATCGAGAAGGGCAACGGCCTGACGTACATCGAAATGAAGAAGTACTACGAGAGCCAGCCGAAGAAATAGCGGGGCGGGGCGCCGGTTTATCCTCTGGCGCGGCGCGTGGAACCTGTGTTAGTATTCCGGGGAACGAAGGGGCAGAAGGAGCGGAAGCAATGGCGAACGGCGAACTGATCGACGCCCGCGAAGCAATGGACCTGCTGGGGATCGGCGAAAACGATCTTCAGACCTACGTGGCGCGGGGCGACCTGCGCGCGTTCCGTTCGGCGGGCACGATGAAGTTCCGTCGCGATGACGTCCTCTCGCTCAAGACGGAAAAGGGCACCGAGCCCACGATCATCATTCCGGCGGCCGGCGGACGCAAGCCGGGCCAGTCGGGCATCCTCTCGGCGGTCAGCGCCGGGCCCGCGGGTTCGGGCATCGGACCGGCCGCGCCGGCGCGCCAGGCGAGCGGCATCTCGCAGCCCGTGCGCAAGGGTTCGGGCATCGCGCCGCCCGTCAAGCAGGCCGACGCGACCGGCGAGATCGTGTTCGACGACATCGAACTCCTGCCCACCGACGACGGCATGCAGACGCAGGCCGGCA
>JAHCJK010000220.1 GCA_026184295.1 Planctomycetota bacterium | reverse complement strand
TTCACTTCGGCGAAGTGGACGATGGCGGTCTTCCCGTCGGCGCCGGGCGCGACGGCGTCCATCACCGGGCCGGGCCAATCGACGTCCTTCTTGCCGTAGCGGGTCTTCAGCAGCGCGCGCGCGATCTCTTCGCCGAGTTCCTTGTAGCCGGGCGTGTCGAGGTGGACGTAGTCGCCGGAGGTGCGGCCAAGGGCCGTCACCAGCAGCGCGTTGCCGTCCTCGGCGACGAACTTCCGTTCGCCCTCGCGGATGGGCATGAAGTCGCCGCTCGCGTTCTTCCACAGCCCGATCTGCACGATCACGACCTGGAGCTTGGGGTTCTTCGCGAGCGCGCGCACGCGTTCGACCAGCGTCTTGAGGTTCTTCCGGTACTCGTCGGCGCTCATGCTCTTGCTGCCGTCGGTCTCGCCCTGGTACCACAGGAAGACGCCGGCGCCCTTGCCGCCGCCGTTCGCCGCCGCGGCAAGCGCCGTCCAGCCCGGCTTGCCGTCGTCCCAGAAGGCGATCGGCTGGCCGCCGCTGGCGAAGCCGGCCAGCTTCACGCCGATGCCGGCCTTGGCGACGCTCGTGGCCGCGAAGAGCCACGGGCCGACCTTGCCCTGCATGTTGGCGAGCGGTTCCTCGGCCTTCACGAAGGCCTTGCCGTTCCACATCTGCACGTTCGGGTCGGCGGCGGGGCCGGGAAGCTGCCCGCGCCCGCAGGCGTTCGACTGGCCGGAAAGGATCCAGACATCTTCGGCGGCGGGCAGCGCGGCGGCGAAAAAAAAGAGCACCCACGCCAGGCAGGCGAGCGTTCGCATCGGACGTCCTCCGAGTGTGGGCCTAACGGTACAGCGGCAGGTAGCGGTAGTACACTTCCAGACAGAGCGCGCCCATGGCGGTGGTGAAGACGCGCCCGCCCTGGCTTTCGGCGCCTTCGGTGCTGAAGCCCTTGGGATCCCAGGAGCCGTCCTCGTCGCCGCCCTTGCGCTGCGTGGGCAGGAGCGCGGCCTTGAGCCCCTCGTTCCAGTTCTTCCAGATGTCCCCGCCCTGCTGGAAGGCGCAGAGCGTGCCGTAGTACCAATAGTAGAACTCGGGGTGCGCGGCCGCGGGCACGCCGCCGTCCTTGATGAAGAACTCGACGCCGCCCTGCAGTTCCTCGCGCTTGTAGCCCAGGAACTGCCGGCCCAGGATGCCGACGGCGGTGTTGCCGTGCGGGTTCTTGACGCGGATGCCGTTGGGCCCGTTGCCGTCGTGGATGTAGCCGTACTTGTGGCCCGAGTACGGGTCGTTGGCCTTGGGGCCCTCGGTCATCACCGTATCCAGGAACTTGTCCGCGCCTTCGAAGGCCACGGTGTCCACCTTCAGCCCCGCGATCTTGGCGCTCTTGATCTGCATGATGAACCAGCCGGAGACGGAGATGTCGCCGAGTTCCTGCGGGTTGTAGCGCCAGCCGAGCTTCTCCGAGCCCTTGCCCTGCTGGAAGACGTCGGTCGAGTACGCGACGGCCTTCTGCGCCGCTTCCTGCGTGGCCTTGACGCGCCCCATGCCGGCGGCTTCGGCCAGCGCGAGCCCCGCGATGGAATGGTTGTAGCCCGAGGGCCGGTCGCCGGCCTTCTCGATCTTGCCGTCGGCCTGCTGCTGCGCGATCAGCCACTTTACGCCGCGCTGGACGTTTTCCTTGTACTTGCCGACTTTTTCCGAATGCCCCGCGCCGAGGAACGCGAGCACCGCGAGCCCGGTGACGGCGGTGTCGCCGTTGGCGCTGCCGTGGTGCTTCTTCAGGTCCCAATGGCCGTCGGGTTCCTGGTGGCGGGCGAGCCATTCCAGGGCCTTGTCCACGGCGGACTCGGTGGCCTTGCCGCCGCCGCCGGCCGCCGCGCGGCGCATGCGCCCGCCCGCGCCGGTGGGCCGCCCGTACGCGCCGCCGCCGCCCCCGCCGATGCCCAGCGAAGCCGAGGTGCCCGACCCGCCCAGCAGCACGTCGGCGAGCCCGTCCTCGCCGCGCGCTTCGGACGCGTCGGCGTCGTTGGCGGTCTCGGCGTGATCGGCGATCTCCACGTCCTCGTGGGTCACGACCGCGGGCTGTTCGGTCACTTCGGTGGTCTCGATGGGCGCGGTATTCTTGAAGACGTCGCGCTCGGTCTTCTTCTCTTCGGGCTGGACCTCGGGGCGCTTTTCAAGATTGGTGACGATCACGACCTCGCGGTCGGCGTTGCGCAGGACGGCCATGCCGATGAGCGTCAGAAGCAGAAGCAGCAGCGCGTGGAAGGCGCCGGAGATCATCCACCACGGCGCGGCGCCCAGGCGTTCGGCCCAGGGCTGCGCGGGTTCGGGCACGGGTTCGTCGGCCTGCCCCGGCACTACCAGCACCGGGCCGGTGGTGGGATGCGCGAGCCGCTTCTGCGCCGTCTGTTCGAAGCCGGGCGAGAGCGCGCGGGCGCCGTAGGCCCGGCCGAGCGCCTCCAGCAGCGTGCGGCGGGTCTGCACCTGCCGGGCGAATTCCGGGTCGTCGGCGATGCGCGCTTCCACCCGGCGGGCCTCCTCGAGGCCCAGTTCGCCTTCCAGGTAGGGGCGGATCAGGTCGACGGCGTCGGCCGCGGGCGGTTCGGGGTTCTTCATCATCGCTGGGGCTACCTCGCAATCTTCAGACGCTGGACGAGCAGCCCGTCGGCGCGGGCCATGCGGCTGCGCGCGGTGCCGGGCGGAATGGCCAGCCGCCGCGCGATCTCTTCGAGCGTCAGCTTTTCCATGTAGCGCAGCAGCAGGACTTCGCGGTACGGCGCGGGCAGGCTTTCCACCGCGCGAAAGATCTGTTCGGCCTGGTCGTTCACGGCGTGCCCCTCGGCGGGCGTGGCTCCTCGGTTCGGCAGCATCTCTTTGGTCAGCGCCTCCTGCGCGCCGGTGCCCAGGCGTTCCTCGCGCTGGGCTTTGCGCTTGCGGAGCAGGTCGAGCGCCTTGCAGCGGTTGATCGCGCGCAGCCACGCGCCCAGGCGGGCGGGATCCTTGAGCGTGTGCATCTCCTGGTAGGCGCGGCAGAGCGTGTCCTGGGCGACGTCTTCGGCGTCGGCCTGGTTGCCGAGGATCGCGAGCGCCTGGTGGACGAGGTCCGCCTGGAAGCGTTCCATGAGCTGCCAGAAGTGCTGCTCGTTCGAGTCGGCGCCGGGCTGCTGCCGCATCGTACTAAGCGCCTCGATCATCATCTCGGTCGTCGGCACAAAACGCCTCCTGCTCCATATACCTAGCCGTTTGAAACGGCCGTACTTCTCCCACTTTCATAACGAAATTCGCGCCCGGACGACTCCAGGTCAACAACTATGTATGGAATAATGGGTTGCAGGAACTACGTGCAGTAGATTTCTTCACACGTGCATCGAGTTTTCGAAACGAAAGCAGGGTAAACCCGGCGCGGAGGGCCTTCAGGAGATGTAGCCGCCCATGCCTTCGGCGATCTTTTCGTCCTTACTCGAGAAGGTATACGCGCCGCGCTTGAAGCGATCGACGTGCCGGTAGATCCCTTCGCGCATCTTCCCGCAGTACGTATAGAAGGTGACGACCGCCGCGTTTCCCTCCGTCTCCACCGTGGGCGCCCAGACGGCGGGTTCGGGGGCGCTCGTGGTCCACGCGCCCATCGGCGGCGCCGGCGGAGCGCCCGCGGCCGGCGGAGGCTCGGGCTTCCACGGATGGCGCTTCAGACGTTCCTGGGGATGAACGTCGAGCAACAAGTGCGCGCCCCAGTCCACGTTGTGCCAGAATTCCCCAAAGGCGCGCAGGTCGCGCACAAGAATCGAAGCGCAGAGGTACGAACGGGGCGAACCGTCGCCTTCCAGGGCCTCGGCGAAATCCCCCAGCGCCTTGGGCGGCCGAGGCACGTCGCTCGGGCCGCCGCCGGTCTGCCTGGCGGGCGGCGAGTCGTTGTACCACTGCTTGAGCCCGGCCCAGAAGCCCGGCGCTGCCGGCGGCGCGACGGATGCGGGCCCGGGCGGCTCGGGAAATTCCGCGCCGGCCGGCAGCGCCCAGACTTTTCCGAAGCCTCCGTTGCCCCAGTAGTAGCGGTACGCGCGCAGCACCAAGCCGTCGCGGAGCTTCAGGCTCGTGTGGCCCTGGAGGATGCGCGCGGGGTCGCCCGGATGGATGCTCCAGCCCGGCGGCGGGCGGTCAGGCCCGTCGGACCGCGCGAGGTCCTTCCGTGCGGACTGGCGCAGCGCTTCGAGTTCGGCGAAGGAGAAGGTGTCCGTGCTCATGACGTAACTATGCCGGGGCGGCGAGGGAAAGGAAGCGTGGAGTTGGCGGAACGCGATGCGATTAGAGCAACATCATCCCGATCTGATAGGTCGCGAAGGCGCCGATGTAGGCGAGCGTGGTCATGTACACGAAGGTGAAGGCGGCCCACTTCCAGGAACCCATCTCCTTCTTGATCGTCACCAGCGTCGCGGCGCATTGCGCGCAGAGCGCGAAGAAGATCATGATCGAGAGCGCCACGGGCAGGTTGTAGACCTTGCGCCCGTCGGGCCATTCGGCCGCCTGGAGTTTGTCCTGAATCTGCTTCTGCGCGGTCTCTTCGTCGTCGCCTTCGTCGCCCAGGTCGTAGATGATGCGCAGCGTCCCGACGATCACCTCGCGCGCGGGGAAGCTCGCGATGGCCGCCATGCCGATCTTCCAGTCCCAGCCCAGCGGGCGCACGACGGGTTCGATCCAGTGGCCCATGCGCCCCATGATGCTCGCGCGCAGGTACGCCCCGGCTTCCTGGTGGTCCAGTTCGTCGAGTTTCGACTGGCGCTCGGCCTTGGCTTCCTCGGCCAGCTTCTCTTCGTCGCCGTACGCCGCGCGGACGGCCTCGCGGCGGGCCTCGTAGTCTTCCCCGATCGAGGCCTGGTGCGGGAAGTACAGCAGCGCCCAGATCACGATCGAGATCGCGAAGATCGCCGTGCCCGCGCGCACGGTAAAGGCCTTGCTCGCCTCCCAGACGCGCTGCCAGACGACGCGCGGCGTCGGCATCTTGTACTGCGGGAGTTCCATCACGAACGGCGGCGTCGGGCCTTTCAGCAGCGTGCCCTTCAAGACCAGCGCCACGGGAATCGCGGCGACGATCCCCACGAAGTACATCCCGGCAAAGACCAGCGCGGGCAGGAAGCCGTGCAGCCCGTCCGCCGGGACGAAGGCGCGCGAGAGCATCGCGTAGACCGGGATGCGCGCGGAACAGCTCATCAGCGGCGCGATCAGGATGGTGGTGAAGCGGTCGCGCGGGTTTCCGATGGTGCGCGTGGCCATCACGCCCGGCACGGCGCAGGCGAAGGAACTCATCAGCGGAATGAAACTGTGCCCGCTCAGACCGCAGAAGCGCAGCACGCGGTCCATCAGGAAGGCCGCGCGCGCCATGTAGCCGCAGTCTTCCAGCAGGGCGATGAAGAGGAAGAGGAACGCGATCTGCGGGAGGAAGACGAGCACGCCGCCGACGCCGGCGACGACGCCGTCCACGAGCAGGCTTTGGAGCATCCCGCCTTCCATCGCGCCGCCGGCAAAGGACGCGGTGATCTGGTCGCCCACCCAGCCGAAGCATTCGTCGATCAAGCCCATGATGGGATCGGCGACGATGAAGATGGTGACGAAGACGCCCGTCATCAGCAGCACGAAGGCCAGCGTGCCGACCAGGCGGTGCGTGAGCACCCGGTCGAGCCGGTCGGTCAGGCCCGGCCCCGCGGGCTGGCGCGAGACGCACGGACCGACGGCGCGCGCGATCCACGCGTAGCGCATCTGGATTTCGAGCTTGGCGGGCGGCGAGCCCGCGGCGCGCACCTTGGCGCGGGCCGCCTGGAGCGCTTCGCGCGCGGCGGCGCCGCGCCTGGCGGCGAGCATCGTTTCCGCCGCGCCGCCTTCGTCGATCAGCGCGCGCCCGGCGAGGAAGGCGTCGATGCCCTGCCCTTTCGCGAGCGCGTCGATCTCCTGTTTGAGCGAGGGCGGCCAGTTCCAGGCGGGCTTGGGCGCGGGGGCGTCCTTCAAGGTGGCGCGGATCGCCGCGCGCAGGGCGTCGAGCCCCTTCTTTTCGGAAGCGACGGTCGGCACGACCGGCAGGCCGAGGGCCTCGCCGAGGGCCTTCGGGTCCACGGTGACGCCGGCCTTGGCGGCCGCGTCCACCATGTTCAAGGCGACGACGATCGGGAGGCCGACTTCCATCACCTGCGTAAGCAGAAAGAGGTTACGCTGCAGGTTGCCGGCATCGACGATCACCACCACCGCGTGCGGGCGCGCTTCGCCGGCCTGGTCGCCGTGAAGGACGTTCACCGCCACCATTTCGTCGGGGCTGTGCGCGGCCAGGCTGTAGGTGCCGGGCAGGTCGATCAGTTCGACGCCGGGCTCCAGGGCGCCGGTCTTCTTTTCGACGGTGACGCCGGGGTAGTTGCCGACGCGGGCGCTCATGCCCGTCAGCGCGTTGAAGAGCGTTGTCTTGCCCGTGTTGGGATTGCCGATGATCGCGACGCGCTTGACGCCGGTCGCGGCAGGCGGAGCCGAGACGCCGCCCGTGGCTTCGGACGCGGCGCCGCTCATGCGTCCACTTCCACGCGGTCGGCTTCGGACTTTCGCAGCGAGAGGTTGTAGTGCTGGACTTCGACTTCGATGGGATCGCCCAGCGGCGCGACGCGGATGACTTTGACGCTCACGCCTTCGATCAGCCCCATCTCCATCAGGCGCTGGCCGACCGCGCCTTCGCCGTCCACCTGCGTGATCGTGCCGCCCTGGCCGGGCTTGCACTGGCTAAGACGCATCGGCCGGCGCTCCCGCATCCTTGCGCGAGCAGGATTCCTTGCCGCAGCCGCACGCCGGCCCGCCGCGTACGGCGGACCATAACGACCGCGCGGCCCAAAGGGCCGCGCAACAAACGACCACACCGACGAGAAGGTGTTCCCACCACATAGGCTTCGTTTTCGTTTGGAATCAGGCCGCTTCGACCCACACGCCTTCGGCCATGCCGGCATCGACGGCCAGGCGCGCGCCATCCAGTTGCACCACCACGCCGCACTGCCCGCACGTGGCGATCACGCCCACGGCGTTCTTGACCAGGCCAAGGTCCGCGAGGCGCTTGACGTGCGCGTCGGCGCCGTCCACTTCGACCACGCGAACCTTCATCTTCGGCGTAGCCATGGACAGCGGAAAGGTCGTGGCCGTCATCGAGGCGCTCATGGATGCTCCCAGGTTGGCTGCAACCGATTCTCAGCTACGTCTCTTGCTCGTGTCTTCCGCATCACCCGTTTGCGGAAAACCATGCCTGCTGAGATTCGTTCTCAACCGATATCAGGCTAGTCCGGTTCGAAAGGTGGTCAAGCGAAATGTACGAAAACTACTCATGACCGAATTATTGAATCAATCCACCGGAGGTCTTCTTTGAATCAAAGGCAAATGCACGCGTTCATTTTCGATGATTAGAAGATGCGCCTCATTCTCAACAAGGTTCGCAAGCGCTTGCATTCAAAGACCTTCCCCTTGTGCTTTTTGCGCCCTGACAGCCCTTCGAAAGCCCGCTACAAAGGTTTCATGCCTCCAGCCCCGCCGGCTTCGGCGCAAGCCGTTCCGCAGAAGATACGCCTGCTGCTCCTGGCCGGCGTCCTGCTGGTTTATTTGAGCGTCTGGAAAGGCGAAGGCGGGTACGCGGACCTGCGCGAGTACATGGACAATGCCGAGCGCATGTGGCTGCGCGGCGACCTTTCCGATCCCCTCACGCCGCCGGGCGAACCCAAGCAGTACAACCGCTTCTCGCTGGGCCTCCCGTTCCTCAGCGGACCGTTCGTGTACCTCGGCGCGGCGGTGGAAAAACTCTCCGGCGGGGCGGCGGGAACGCGCGGCCTCGCGGCGTTGGCCGTACCCGTCTACGGCGCGCTGGCGTGCGTGCTCCTTTATGGCATCGGCTTGCACGCGGGTTTTTCGGCCCGCGCCAGCGTGTGGGCGGCGCTGCTCTTCGGCCTGGGCGGCCCGATCGTCAGCTACACGCGGCTGTATTACGCGGAAGTCGCGCTGAGCTTCTGCCTCTTCCTCGGCCTGTGGGCGCATCTGCGCGCGCGGCAGGCGCCGGCCACCGCGAACGCATGCGCATGGGCGCTGCTCGCCGGCGCCGGCCTGGCGGGCGTCGCGGCCTGCCACTATCCCAACGCGCTCCTCGCGGGCATCCTTGGGCTGGCCTTCGCGGGCGCGTGGTTCCAGGACGGCGCACGCGCCTGGGGCACCCGGCTGAAGATCCTCGCCTGCCTGCCGGCCGTGCCCGCGCTGGCCGGCCTGGCGCTGCTCTGCCTCAACTATTCGCACTACGGGCATCCGTTGCGCACGGGGTACCACGCGCCGCACGAAAACTTCGCGGGCCAGGTCTTTTCGCCCGCGAACATGCCGGCGAACCTGGCCTGGTTCGGAATCTGGCTCGCGCGCGTCCCGTGGGCGCCGCTCGCGCTGGGCGTCTGGATCTGCGGGCGCCGCGGCGAACCGCATGCGGGCCTGAACGCGCGCGCCCTGCGCGCCGGCGTGGCGGCGGCCTTCGCCGCGCAGCTCGGTTTCTGGCTGAGCTTCCATTCCTTCCCGATGTTCGGGCTGCGCTACCAGATGCCGCTGAGGGCCCTGGCCGCGCCGGGGCTGCTGGTGCTCGCGGCGTGGCTGGAACGCGCCTGGCCCGCGCGCGGGCTGGCGCTGAGCGGCGCGGCGCTTTTCATGTGGAATCTGCTGGGCGTCCTGCGCGGCGACGACAGTTCGCAGATCGTCTTCACCGACCCGCTCGGCCGCGTCTGCTGCTACGTCTGGTACATGGCCCCCGCCGAACCCGGCCGGACGGAAGGCTTCGGCACGCCGGCCTCCCTCGCGCAGCTCGCGGTCTTCCTGGCGCTGGCCCTGCCGGGCGTTGCGCTGCTGGTGGCCGCGGCCCGGCGCGCGCGCGCAGCCGGCCCTCCTGCTGCCCAGTAGCGCGCGCCGACCGGTCGTGGTACTTTGTCGCCGTCCGGGGCGTAGCTCAGCTTGGTAGAGCGCTTGGTTTGGGACCAAGAGGCCGCAGGTTCGAATCCTGTCGCCCCGATTTCTCGCCTTCGAAGCACTCCTGCCATTCGCCGCGGACCTACTTCTTCGTTTCGACGGGCGGAATCGCGTACTCCGTCAGGGGTTTGATCTCGGCCGTCTTCGGGTCGAAGCGCAGCACCCACACCGCGCCGTCCCAGCTCGCGTCGCCGACCCAGACGAGCCCGCGCTTGGCGTCCCAGTGGATGGACGTGCAGACGGCGGAGCGGTCGAAGGGCTTGGCATCGGCAGGCATGGGGAGCTTGATCGTCACCCAGCGGTTCTTCGCCGCGTCGTAGGCGGGGAAGAGGTCCGGCGCCAGCTTGCCGTTGACGTTCAGGCGGAAGCACCAGAGGAAGAGGTCGCTCTCCGGAAGGTACGCGACCTCGCGCAGGAACATGTCCCAGCGGCCGGCAAGGTTCATGCCTGCGGGATTGAGCGGCGCG